>JBKOZI010000038.1:0-11729 GCA_046725795.1 Actinomycetota bacterium | reverse complement strand
GCCTTGTCCCTGTCAGTGCCGGTTTTCCCGGACCTCACTCAGAGTCGGTTCGCGGTACGGCGCCGTATCGCACCACTAGTCGGCTACGTCCTTAATCAGCGTCGAGAGATCCGCGTCGGGGTCCTCCAGGAGCGGCCGGTGGCCGCTCACGTCGACCCTCTGCTTGAGGAGCTCCGCCGCGATCGTGAGGTCCTCCGAGCGCCCGACCGTGAGCGCGCCGGCGACTTTGCCGCCCTGTACGTACCAGGCCGTGAACTCCCCGGCGCTCGGCGATCCGCGAAACCAGACCTCGTCCCACTCGGATGCGGGCCCGACGTACTCCATCCCGCCCCAATCGGCAAGGTCTGACCAGAAGTACGGCACGACGTCGTACTCCTTGCCCTGGCCGAGCATGTTGAGCGCCGCGTACTGGCCCTGGTTGAAGGCGACATCCCAGTGCTCGATGCGCAGGCGGCGCCCGTGAACCACGCTGTCGTATTCGGCGATGTCCCCAGCCGCGAAGATCCCGGATGCGCTGGTCTCGAGATAGCGGTCGGTCAGCACGCCGGTCGCGGTCTCGATGCCGGCCTGCTCGGCAAGGCGGATCTCGGGATGCACACCGGCGCCGATCGCCACGAAGTCGCACTCGATCTCGAGCCCCGACTTCGTCACGACCTTGCGCACACGGTCCCCGTCGCCGTCGAAGCGCTCGAGCTCCTGCCCGCCGTGGACCCTCACACCATGCGCGGTCAGCATGTCCTGGAAGAACCGCCCCACCTCGGGTCCGTAGAAGCGCTCATGCGTCACAGACTCGACCATGATCAGCTCGCACTGCTTGCCGAGCTTGGTCAACGATGCGGACAGCTCCGTGCCGATGTAGCTGCCGCCGATGATCGCGACGCGCTCCGCGCTCTCGAGCTCCTCGCGGATCGCGTCCGCGTTGCGCAGCGTGCGCAGGTAGTGAATCCCGTCGAAATGCCCGCCGTCGACGTGCAGTATGCGCACGTTCGAACCGGTCGCCAGCAGCGCCTTCTCGAAGCCGATCTGCTGCTTGTCGGCGAGGGTCGCGACGCGCTCGGCGACGTCGAGCTTGGTCACGCTGCTGCGCGTCATGACCTCGATGCTCTGCTCCGCGTACCAGCTGTCCGGCCGGAAGAGGATGTCCTCGCGGGACTCCTCTCCCCGCATGAAGCTCTTGGTCAGCGGGGGGCGGTTGTAAGGGGGGTCGAGCTCACGCCCGACGATCAGCACCTCGCCCTCGGCTCCCTGCTCGCGCAGGTGGCGAGCGCAGTTGCCGGCAGCGAGGCCTCCGCCGATCAGCAGGTATCGAACCGAGCGGTCAGCCACCCGCGTTTCCGTCGAGAAAGCGGTTGATCTCGGCTGCGATCTCCTCACCCTTGTCTTCCTGGAGGAAGTGGGCGCCGCCCTCGATCACGACGAGCGCCCGCGCGCCGGGGATCAAATCGACGAACCGCTGGCCCGCTTTCGGCGTGAAGATCGGGTCCGAATCGGAGAAGCAGACGAGCGCCGGCCTGTCCCAGCTCGACAGGCGGTCGCGAACGGCATTCATCTCGGCGACACCCGGGTCACTGTCCGTGAGCGGAACGAGCAGCGGAAACTGCGCCGGTCCGGCCTTCGACTGCGCGTCGGGCCAGGGCGCCTCGTAGGCCTCGACGATCTCCGGCGGCACGTCGGTGGCGGTCGCCCCCTGGATCACGAAGCCGACCGGAAGGTCGGGGTTGCGCTCGGCGAAGTTTCGCCATGCCATGAACGCTTCGTTGACTCGGCCCGCGAAAAGACCCGTGTTCATGATCACCAGGCGCGCCGCACGGTCGGGATTCTCGGTGGCCCACCGCAGGCCGATCGGCCCTCCCCAGTCCTGGACCACCACTGTCGCGTCGCGCACATCGACCTGCTCGAGCAGCGCCGTCATGAGCTCGACGTGGCGGTCGTAGGTGTACCAGGATCGCTCGGTCGGCTTGTCCGAGCGGCCAAAGCCGGCGTAGTCGGGCGCGATCACGCGGTGGCCCGCCGCAACCAGCGGCGAGATCATCTTCCGGTACAGATAGGACCAGGTCGGCTCGCCGTGGAAGCAGACAACCGGGTCACCCTCGCCCTCGTCCAGGTAGTGGAGGCGGAGCCCGTCCACGTCCACGTAGTGCGGCTCGAATCCGTACCCCGGCAGCCTCTCGAAGCGCTCCTCGGGTGTGCGGAAGACGTCCACGGGAGCGCAAGCGTAACGGAGTGGTGGTTTCGAATCGCCGCGATCGGGGGTACAGTCGGGTGGTGACCCCAGAGACCCGGTCGCATCGCTGACACCGTGGTGCCGATTGCCGAAAGGCGGGGTGCACGCGAGGAGCCGGTGCCAGACCAAGGATTGAACGTCGCCACAGACGAGCGCGAAGGCGTGTACCGCATCGCCCTGCAGGGCGAGCTCGACGTCTCCACCGTCCCGCGCCTGAATGCCGCTCTGTCGAGCGGCGACGTGCGCCGCTGCGCCACGCTCATGGTGGACCTCAGCGAGCTCACTTTTATGGACTCGACGGGGCTCTCCGCGGTGCTCGTGGCAGAGATGCACGCGCGCACGCGGGGCCAGCGTTTCGCCGTCGTGCGCGGGCCGCGCCACGTGCAGGAGCTCTTCCGCCTGACCGGCGTGGATCACTTCCTCGAGGTCGTCGACAACAGCGCCCTCGGCTAGCGGGCCCGCTGCCGGCCGGCCCGGTTAGCCTTCGCCCCTCTACGAGGAGGGAGAGCGATGGCTGACGAGACGAAGATCCTGCTCGCGGAAAGCGAGATCCCCACCCACTGGACGAACCTGATGCCGGACCTGCCGGAGGCGCCGGCGCCCCCGCTTCGGCCCGACACGCTCGAGCCCGCCGGGCCCGCCGATCTTTCGCCGATTTTCCCGATGGGGCTGATCCAGCAGGAGGTCTCAGCCGAGCCCGAGGTCGAGATTCCGGACGAGGTACGCGACATCTACAAGCTATGGCGCCCGACTCCCCTTCTGCGAGCCCGCCGACTCGAGCGCGAGCTCGACACCCCCGCCCATCTCTACTACAAGTACGAGGGCACCTCGCCCGCCGGCTCGCACAAGCCCAATACCGCCGTTCCGCAGGCCTTCTACAACAAGCAGGAAGGTGTCAAGCGCCTCGCGACCGAGACCGGGGCCGGGCAGTGGGGGTCGGCGCTTGCGCTTGCGTGTCGCCTGATGGAGCTCGAATGCCTGGTTTTCATGGTCGGGGCGAGCTATGACCAGAAGCCGTATCGCCGCTCGATGATGGAGACCTGGGGAGCGACCGTCCACCGCAGCCCGTCATCCGAGACGAACGCGGGCCGCGCCCAGGCAGCGCACCCGACCGGCTCGCTCGGGATCGCGATCTCCGAAGCAGTCGAGGTCGCGGCTCAGGACCCGGAGACCAACTACGCCCTCGGCTCGGTCCTGAATCACGTTCTGCTCCACCAGACTGTGATCGGTCAGGAGGCGCTTGCGCAGATGGAAAAGGCGGGCGAGTATCCCGACACCGTGATCGGTTGCGTCGGCGGCGGCTCCAACTTCGCCGGGATTGCAATCCCATTCGTGCGCGCCAACATCCGCGAAGGAGAGACGACCAAGTTCATCGCTTGCGAGCCGGCGGCGTGCCCCACGCTCACGCGGGGTGTCTACCGGTACGACTTCGGCGACACGATGGGGATGACCCCGCTCATGCCCATGTACACACTCGGACACGACTTCGTGCCTCCCCCGATGCACGCCGGCGGCCTGCGCTACCACGGCGACGCCCCGCTTCTCTGCGGCCTCGTGCGGGCGGGCCTCGTCGAGGCACGCGCCTTCCGCCAGAACGAGACCTTCGAGGCCGCGGTCCGTTTCGCCCGCACCGAGGGCATCATTCCCGCCCCGGAGCCGGCCCACGCGATCCGCGCCACGATCGACGAAGCGCTGGCGGCGCGCGAAGCGGGCGAAGAGCGGGTGATCCTCTTCAACCTCTGCGGTCACGGGCACTTCGACCTCGCTGCCTACGACGCCTACCTCGCCGGCCGGCTCGACGATCCCGAGTTCTCGGCCGACGAGATGGAAGAGGCGCTCGCACGCCTGCCGGAAACGCCCGCGCTGGCTTAGGCGCAGCGGCGCCAGTCGAAGCGGATCCTCGTCAGGCCGTGCGCTGCTCGGCGGCGCCCACGGATCGGGGCCAGGCCGAAGGCGGGCCGCTGGGGCGCTTCACGCGGGCGGGCTCGCCTGCAGGAAGCCGCGCGAGCAAGCTCCGCAGGGGTGCTCTCCGCACCTGCTCGCGGACCGTGCGAACTGCGAGCTCGATCACCTCGTGTCGCCGGCGCCGGCTCATCGGATTCCCGCCCATCAGCTCGATGTCGTCGGCCACGGGCTGGATCAACGCGACTTCGATGCCGGCCTCTCTCAATCCTCGTGCCTCACGTCCGAGTCGCCGGCCCGACCCCGAGCGCAGGAATGCGTGTAAGCGTTCGACGGGGTGCCTGATCGGAATCTCGGCTAGTGATGAAGTGGGGTTCAGGCAGACGACGATGTCGAGCGGCTCGGAGCGAATTACGTCCAGGTTCGAGGGGGAGTGGATTCCACCGTCGACATAGCGCCGCCCGGCGATCGTGACGGGGTGGTAGAAGCCCGGGATCGCGCACGAAGCGGCGACCGCGTCCGCCAGATCGGCGGTGGGTGCATCCTCGCGGCCGAAGACGACACGGTCCCCGGTGGAGTAGTCACATGCGATCACCCATAGTCCGGGGTGACCGCACCAACCGCTCGGGACCGCCCGCCGGACGGTCTCCCTGAGCGGCTCCGTCGAGATCACCCCGCGCGGGAGCCAGCCCCCGAGCAGGGCCCCCGGCGTGTGTCCGCGGGGGTTTCGAAGCGACTTCAGCGCCAGAGGCCAGGAGCCGGGTCCGATCGGGGGCAGCGCGCGCTCCAGGCGGAACACTGCGCCCCCGCTGCGATCTGCTTCCTCCGCCGGCCTGCCCTCGGCGTCCACGAGGCCGTCGAACCGCTCTCCCGAGGAGTGCGCAACCATGAACCATGGCGGCACGCCCGACGCGCACAGCGAACCGATCATCGCCCCGGCGGACGTTCCCACCACGCAATCGGCGCTGGCCGGATCCCAGCCGGTCTCGTCGGCGAGCGCGTGCAACGCGCCCGTGAGCCAGGCGCCGCCCATCACACCGCCCGCTCCCAGCACGAGCCCCACACGCAGCCGACCGTCGCCATCCCGGCCCGCTAACCGCTCCCCTACAACTCTCATCCGCGCGTCACTATCGCACCCAGGTCGGCCGCAGAAGATCGGACGGCCACTACCGTGATCATGATTCCCAACAGATGAGCGATGAACGGTGGAACAGAATGCTCGGATGGGCCGCGCGGGCCCGGGCGAAGCCGACATTCGACCTCGAGGAGCGCGACTACCGGCTGGAGATCGCGGCGCTGCTTAACGACATCCTGGAAACGGTCGGGCGCGGCGAATCGATCGCCGAGCGCGTCGAGTCTCTGTTCTCGTTCATGCGGCCGCGGTATCCACAGGTCGTCCTCGGGAGGCAGCTCGCACATCTCCCGCAGTGGGCGGCCGCGGACGAGCCCGGCCTCGCGCTCGCGTTGAGCGTCTTCAACGACGCCGGCCTTGCTCCCGAGGATCGCCTCGGGCGCTTCGTAGGGTCCTTCCAGGCCCGCGACCCGTCTGGGGGCGACGGGACGTTCGGCCTCGTGCTCGGGTCGCTCTTCAACTTTGCGACGGCACCCGGCCGGATCCCGGTTGTGCGCTCCACGGTGTTCGACGCGCTCCAGAAACTGCTGGGAGAGCCGACACCGGTCGGCGAGATGTCCGACCGGTACGCGCACCACCTCGACTTCGCGAGACGCATGCACGAAGCACTCCGCGGCGCGGGCGTGCCCGTCCGCGACATGATCGATACCGAGGCGCTGATCCTGATCTGCCGCGAGGACCGCGACTTCTGGACCGACGACGACGACGGCCGCCGGCCCCGTGAGCGCCAGCCGGACGACTATCTCAGCGCCTGCGCGATCTACCGCGACGAGGCGCCCTACCTCGCCGAGTGGCTCGAGTTCCACCGGCTCGTCGGCTTCGAGCGCTTCTACCTCTACGACAACTTCAGCACCGACCACCATCTCGACGTGCTTCAGCCGTACATCGAGGAGGGGCTCGTGGTCCTCCATGACTGGCCCCGCTTCCCCGGCCAGTTCGAGGCCTACGACCATTGCATCGCCACCTACGGCGAGCGCTCCCGGTGGATCGGCTTCTTCGACATCGACGAGTTCGTCTTCTCCCCGACGTACAGGCCGGTGCCCGATGTGCTGACCGAGTACGAGCAGTGGCCAGGCGTCTGCGTCAACGTTCCCCGCTTCGGCACTTCGGGACACCAGACAAAGCCAGACGGCTTGGTGACGGAGAACTACACCGTGCGACTACAGGCGCCGGCGTCTCGGACCGTGAAGAGCATCGTCGACCCCGCGGCCGTCGACCATTGCTTGAACGCCCACGTGTTCCGCTACAACCGGAGGGTCGCCGTGGACGAGAACCACTATCCCGTACACGGCACGGTCAGCAAGTCGCCGTCCATGGAGCGCTTGCGGGCGAACCACTACTACTCGAAGTCGGAGGAAGAGTTGCGCGCCAAGCACCAGCGGCTGACGGCCGACTACGCGTGGGAGCGCAGGCCGTTGCCCGATTCGGAGGGCCTCGCGGAGCGTGAAGCCGAGCGCGGGGTAAGCGACGAGAGCATCCTTCGCTACGTCGACCCCCTTCGCCAGGCGCTCGCGCGACGTAGCCGCGTCGGGTGAGTTGTGTGACGACGGGCACGCTGACCCGCGGCAAAGCGGGGTACCGTGGCCGCGAGGAGGACCGAGGACGATGAGACTTCCACCGGGGCCGCGTCAGCCCTCAGCGATGCAGACAGTTGGTTGGTGGGCCCGGCCCATTTCGTACCTCGAGCGTTGCCGGGCCCGTTACGGCAAGCGCTTCACGATTCGGCTCCTGTCCACCCCTCCGTTCGTGATGCTCTCGGATCCAGATCAGGTGAAGGAGCTGTTCACCGCCCCACCGGAGGTCCTGCACCCCGGCGAGGGCGCGCGCATCCTCGAGCCCGTGGTCGGCAAGAACTCGGTGATCCTGCTCGACGAGCGCGAGCACCTCTCGCAACGCCGGCTGATGCTTCCCGCTTTCCATGGCGAGAAGATGGAGCGCCTCACGGACTTGATGACCGAGGTCGCCGAGCGTGAGGCCGCGAGCTGGCCCCGTGACGAGCCGGTCGCCCTTCATCCCCGCCTTCAGGCACTGACGATGGAGGTGATCCTCCGCGCGGTGTTCGGCCTGGACGAAGGCGACCGCCTCGACGGCCTGCGCACGCGCCTCAACGGGATTCTCGCCCTCGGGAGCGGTCCCACCGGGATGCTGCCCTTCCTCCAGGTGAACCTCGGCATCCTGACTCCATGGGCCCGGTTCATGCGCCTGCGCGAGGAGGCGGACCAGCTGATCTTCGAGCTGATCGAGGAGCGCCGATCTGACCCATCGGAGCGGGATGACGTCCTTTCCATGTTGCTGGCCGCGCGCCATGAGGACGGCTCGCCGATGTCGCCGCGGGAGTTGCGCGACGAGCTCATGACGCTGCTCGTAGCCGGACACGAGACGACGGCGTCGGAGCTCGCCTGGGCGTTCGAGCGCCTGGCGCGCGAGCCGGCGGTCGCCGCCCGCCTCTCCGAGGAGATCGAGGCTGACGACGGCGACGCCTATCTGACGGCGACGGTCCAGGAAACCCTTCGTCGCCGTCCGGTGCTGCCCAACGCCGCACCGCGGTTCGTCAAGCAGCCCGTCGAGATCGGGGGCTGGGAGTATCCGCCCGGCGTCTGCCTGATCGCGAACGCGTATCTGATCCACCATGACCCGGAGATTTATCCCGACCCGTATGCGTTTCGCCCGGAGCGGTTCCTGGAGGAGGCGCCCGGCACCTACACGTGGATCCCCTTCGGGGGTGGACGCAGGCGCTGTCTCGGCGCCAGCTTCGCGATGCTCGAGATGAAGCTCGTGCTTCGCAGCGTGCTGGCGCGAAACGAGGTGCGGCCGGGGACCGGCGGCCTGGAACTCAGCCGCAGGCGCAGCATCACGCTGAGTCCCGGCCGGGCCGCGACGACCGTCTTGCACGAGCGAGCGCGACCCCGGGTGACCCAGGGCGCGCAGTCGGTCGCTGGTGTAGCCGGCTAGAAATCCCGCCTCGAGAGAAGGGGGCCCGCACAAGGCGGGCCCGCTGCACTGTTTCGGCTACAGCTCAACCCGCGGGGTTCGCTAGGAACCTCTGCACTGGCCGAACCTGTCCCAGCCGGTGTTGCCCGAGGCCGCGAACGGCGCCTCGTTGTTCCGGCAGATGAGGTCGTCGCCGCCCTTGTTGTCCTCGACGAACTTGTCCGAGGGACCGGCGTTCCGCTTGACCTCCAGGTCGCCCCTCTTGACGCGGTTGCCGCGGATGACGAGCTCGACATCGGTCCAGTTGTCCTTGACCTCGATGTTGCCCCTCTTCACGACGTTGCCCGGGCAGTCGAGCGTGAGCGGGTCGCCGACCAGAATGTCGCGGCTGCTCTTCGTCACCTCGATGTCGCCCTGGACCGTGACGCCGCACACGTTGACCTGGTCGTCCGTGCGCTCGACGTCTATCCGTCCGTCCACCGTGCTGGCGAACAGGAAGACCTGGGAGGTCCGAGCGGCCACCACGTTCCCCCTCACCCTCGAACCGCCTTGGATGAAGACAGTCTGAGACTTGTACGCCTTGACATTCCCGCGCACCGTCGTGTTCTGCGCCTCGAAGTACGAGCCGGTCCGAACCTTGACGTCGCCGCGAACGGTCGAGTTGATGAGCGTGCACTCAGCGCCCGACGGCACGTTGAGGTCGCCCTTTATGGTCAACCCGCTGATGGTGCTGTGACAGTCGGCGGTGTTGTCCGCCTGAGCGACCGACGCCGTCGCAAGCATGCCTGTCAGGACCAGTCCTGACAGGACTAGCAATCTCCTCACGAGATTCCCCTCCTTGGTCAATTTGCTGCGTATCCCGTGGCTCCGCCAACCAGGGGAACCCCGCACGCGCAATTCTTACGCGAATTGCGCGCGTTTGTCGAGTCTCAATTTCCAGAAAGCTGTCTGGATACTGTCCAGACGCTCTACAGCTGCAGCGACTTGACCTGGAGATACTCCTCGAGCGCGAACTTGCCGAGCTCGCGGCCGTGGCCCGATTGCTTGTACCCCCCGAAGGGCGCGAGCGGGTTGAAGACGCCGCCGTTGATCTCGACCTGACCGGTGCGGATGCGCCGCGCGACCCGCTTCGCGCGTTCCTCGTCGGCGGACCACACACCCCCCGCGAGGCCGTACATGGAGTCGTTCGCGATCCGGACCGCGTCCTCCTCGTCGTCGTAGGGGATCATCACGAGCACCGGCCCGAAGATCTCCTCCTGCGCGATCGTCATGTCCGTGCGCACGTCGGAGAACACGGTCGGCCTGACGTAGTACCCCTGATCGAGCCCCTCCGGAGGCTCATCGCCACCCGTGACGATCCGGGCCCCCTCCTCGACGCCCTTGCGGATGTAGCCGCGCACGCGCTCGCGCTGAACGTCGGAGACGAGCGGGCCGAGCCTCGTGCCCTCGTCGAACGGATCTCCCACCGTGTGCGCCTCAGCGACGGCCGCCGCGATCTGCTCCGCCTCTTCCAGGCGCGGACGAGGAACGAGCATGCGGGTGAGCGCGCTGCAGGTCTGCCCCGAGTTGAGGAAGCACTTGGCGACACCATCGGTGACCGCCGCCTCGAGGTCGGCATCGTCGAGGATCACGTTCGGCGACTTGCCGCCCAGCTCGAGGGCGACGGGCTTCACGCGCTCGGAGGCCAGCTCGCTCACGCGCCGGCCGGCGCGGGTCGAGCCGGTGAACGAGACCATGTCGATGCCCGGATGCGCGGCGATCGCCTCGCCGACGACCGGCCCCGTGCCGGTGACCAGGTTGAAGACCCCCGCGGGCAGCCCGGCCTCCTCCATGATCTCGGCGAGGATGAACGCGCTCAGCGGGTTCACCTCGCTCGGCTTCAGCACGACCGTGCAGCCGACCGCGAGCGCGGGTGCGACCTTCGCCGCGACCTGGTGCAGCGGGTAGTTCCATGGGGTGATCGCGCCCACGACGCCGATCGGCTCACGCACGACCAGCGAGTTCCCGACTAGCTCCTCCCAGACGACCTCCTCCAGCATGTCCGGCAACGACGTGAACGACATCGACGGAAGCCCCGCCTGGATCGCCTTCGACAGACCAATCGGCATGCCGAGCTCCTGGGCGATCGTGCCGGCGATCTCGTCCGCCCGGGCGGCAAGCCCTGCGGCGATTGCACGCAAGATCTCGGCGCGCTCGACCATGTCCGTCTTCGACCACGTCTCGAAAGCGGCCCGCGCGGCGGCGACTGCGCGGTCCACGTCCTCGGGAGTGCCCTGCGGGATGCGGCCGATCACCTCCTCGGTCGAGGCGCTCAGCACGTCGATCGTCTCGGCGCCGGCGGGATCGACCCACTGGCCGCCGATGTACAGCTTGTCCTTTACCTGTGGTTCTGCGGCTACTGCCATCTGGAGCTACCTCCTAGGTCGACAAGTCAGGGACGGACTGCCTGAAGCGGCGGGGCCGCGGCGGCGGACGGCTCGTGCGCTGCGGCAATCGCCTCGGCGGTGCGGCGCGCGAGCGCCATGATCGAGATCATCGGATTGGTGCCGGAGGACGTCGGGAACGCGCTGCCGTCGCCGATCCACACGCCCTTGGTGTCGTGGAGCTCGCCCCACGGGCCCGCGACGCTCGTCGCAGGGTCCTTCCCCATCCGGCAGGTACCCATCTGGTGCGCACAGAAGAGGCGGAACCCGCCCGCTCTGAGCGGCACGCGCTGCCAGCGCGCAATGCACCCCTCGAGGTCGTCGCCGTCCCGCCACCGCTGCGCGGTGCCGGAGGCCAGCGGCTGGATCTCACGCGCTCCTGCCGCGGCGTGCAGGCGAGCCTGCGCGTCGATCGCCCGGTGGGTGTTGCGGATGTCCAACTCATCGGTGAGGTCGTAGTACGGGACCGCCTGGCCGTTCGCGTCCACGTCGACACGGCCGTGGCCGTGGTCGCGCAGCAGGCCGATGAACGTCCCGCCGTAGCGCACCTTCTCCATCATCTCCTTGTGCCGCTGCGCGCTCGTGAAGGGGAGCGCGGAGCCGACCAGCGCGGGTGCGTACTGCGTCGTCTCGACAAGAAACCCGTAGCCGTCCTCCACGGCGGCGTACTCGTCCACGAGACCTGCCTGCGGAGGGCCCCACCATGCCTGCTGGTCCTCACCGTAGATGCCGAACAGCGCCGTGCAGGGATGAATGCGGAGGTAGTTGCCGACCGCCGGGCCGCCGATCTGGGAGCGCCGCAGCAGCGCCGGCGACTCGAGGGATCCGGCCGCGACCACAACCTGCGGCGCGCGCACGGTCACATGTGCAGAGCGGCCGGTCTCGGGATCGAGCCAGGTGCCCTCCACTCCCGCCGCGCCGCCGTTCTCGACCAGCACCCGGTCGACCGTGCAGCGCACGACGATGTCGGCGCCCACGTCGAACGCGTCCTGCAGGTACGTGCGCTGGGTGCTCAGCTTGGACCCCGACTGGTCGCCGAAGCCGATGTAAGCCGCCGACGCGGCGTCGTAACAGCTCTCGTCCGCGTTTCGGAGGATGGTCTGGAACGACCAGCCGA
>JBKOZI010000037.1:0-8305 GCA_046725795.1 Actinomycetota bacterium | reverse complement strand
GGTCTGGAGCGGCATGATCAAGGTCGATCCAGACGCTCAGCGCACAGACGCCTTCCAGGAGAGCCGGAACCTCTTGCTCTCCGACGGCGCCCACGCGGATGCGATCCCCGGTCTCGAGATCGAGGCCAACGACGTGCGGTGCACGCACGCGGCCACGATCGCCCGGCTCGACGCCGAGCAGGTCTTCTACCTGATGAGCCGCGGGCTCACCCGCGGCGAGGCCGAACGGCTTCTTGTCGGCGGCTTCCTCGAGGTGATCGCGGGCCGCCTCGAGGGCTCTGAGTTCCTGCACGAGGTCGTCTCGGCGGCGCTCGAGCGCGAGCTCGAGCCCGTCTTCGCTTAGAGGCCCTTTCTTACGAGGAATCGACCCGCCACGCAAGCGGGTGGCGTGGGTCCGGCTCGTGCATGCAGAAGGTGCCGGTCCGCACGGTTGCGTCGAGCTCGCGGGCCAGCACGGGATCGTGTTCGGCGATCCGTTTGATGGTTGCGCGAATTGCCTTTGTGACACTGATCCGCGCGCGCTCGGCGTTGGAGGCCGCCTTGCGGTCCCGTCCACCGAGGCCGACAGCCGCGACCAGCTCGGTCTCCAGGAAGTCGATCTCCTCGCGGGCGTGCGCGGCGCGCTCGAGATCGTTGAAGGAGGTCGCCTCGTCGAGCTCCTCGCGCAGCTCCTCGAGCCGGCCCTGGTAGGCAGACTTCGCCTGGGCGTCCAGCATCGGACCAGCGTCCTCGGTTCCCGGGCCGCTGCCGGCAGTCCCGGAAGCGACGCCCGCCAGGTCGAGCGCGTGGATCTCGACACCGGGCGTTGCGAGCAGCGCGGCGATGTAGCGCACGCCCTTCGTGTCCCGCACGCGCACCAGGCGTCTCCCGAGCTCGAACGTCCACATCTCGCCCTCGCGACGGAGACTCGCGGAGACAGAGCCGGCCTCAGCCGCATCGTGGATCTCGGACGGCTCGGAACCGCCGAGCGAGGTCCGGAGCTCGTCGATCTGCGCGCCGATCCCCTCGAGGCCCAGTTCGGCGGCGATCGCCTCGGACTGCTCGAGCAATTCGAGCGCGCGGGGCCCGTCGCCGGGCCCGTCCCGCCGCACGCGCACCTGCGCCTCGTCGAGCGCCGCGCGCATCACCACGGGTGGCGAGCTCATACGCTCGCCAGCCTCGCGCGCGGCCTCCAGTTGGGAGATGGCCGTCTCCCACCTGCCGCTTCCCGCGGCCAGAATCCCGAGAAAGCGGGCGACCGGCCCGACGAAGATCGCCTGGGGCGTGGTGACGTTTCGGTCGGCGAACGGCAGCAGCAGCTCGTACAGCCGCTCGGCCCGGGGCTGATCGCGGAGATGCAGACACGTCTCGGCAAGCAGCGCGAGCGTCACGAGCCACCCGTTGTAGCGGGGGAGCTCGGCGAAGTCGTTCAACGCCATGCGGTCCACGATCCGCCTCGCCTCGGCCTCGTTTCCCACATCGCATGAAGCGCGCGCCAACCCGGCCGGCCAGGCGGGCGTGACATCGACAGCCATCATTTGGCGTGCCTGCGGCTCAACCTCGGCGAACCGACCCTGGAGCCAGCGGACGGAGGCGATCTGGTTGCGGGCCAGGATCGTCATGTTCGAGTCGTGGAGCCGCGACCCGACTCGCGTCGCCTGGGCGTTCAGGCGCTCTGCCTCGGCGTAGCGGCCTTCGACGATCGCAAAACGAGCACGCTGGAGGTGCACGTAACCCTCGCTGCGCGGATCGGAGCTCTCGCCAACCGTGACCTCGAGCGCGCGCAGCGCCGCGTCCGCACCGACGAGATCACCGAGCTCGAACAAGAGATCGATCTGCCGGTTCCGGGTGATGAGGTCGAGTGAGTCGTCATCGAGCCGCTCCAACAAGACGAGCAGCTCTTGGACCCAGGCCAGATCCCGCTCGGTGTAGTCGGGGCCCCAGGTGGCGAGCTGCCCGTTGCTCAAGACGTGCGCCAGGGTGGCGGGATCCTCGAGGCGCCGGGCGATAGCGACCGCCTCCGCGACGAGCTCCTTCCGCCGCTCCTCCGTGCCGGCCCAGTAGTAGAGGCCGGCCGAAAGACGAGCCATCACCCGCGCGCGCAGCGCCTCGTCGCGCTCGTCGAGGCGCTCGAGCGCCTCCTGCAGCAGACGGCTTGGTTGCTCATCGAGCACTCCTGCGCCGAGCGGCCAGGCTCGCATCGCAAGCCCGGCCTCCGCCATCAGGCGAGCGTCGTCTGCGGCGCGCGCCGCCTCGCCTGCTGCGATCAGGGTGTCCCTGGCCGCCTCATGGTCCGCCCGCCCCCGCGCCTGCCCGAGCGCCAGCAGCAGCTCGGCCTTGCGCCGCAGGTCTACGCCCGCGAGCTCGTCCATTTCGAGCGCCAGCTCGAACAGCTGGGCCGCCTGCTCGTAGGCGAAGACGCGCATCGCCTCGTGTCCACTCTTCACGGCGTAGTCGAGCGCCTTCTCGACGTCTCCGCCGGGCGATGCCTGAGCGAAATGATGCGCCAGCTCCGCGAGATGCTCGGGCGCGTCGCCGTAGATGGCCTCGATTGCCTCGGCCACGGCGCGATGGAGCCGGACGCGCCGGACGGTTGCCAGCCCCGCGTAGAGCGTCTCGCGGATCAGGTTGTGGGTGAACCGGAACCGGCCGATCGCGCCGGACACCTCGACGATGAGCCCCGCGGCGACGGCCTGGTCGAGAAGCTCGATCAGCCGTTGCTCCTCCGGGACCGCCTTCGCCAGCGTGGCGAGCCGGAACTCACGCCCGATCACCGAAGCGGCCTCGAGGGCCTCGACCGTCCCGGCTTCGAGGGACTCGAAGCGCCTCCGCACCGTCTCCCGGACGGTGTCGGGCAGCGGAAAGCTGACATCGCCGCGCTCGTCGACCGGAGGGACCGCTTCGCCGTTCACCGGCAAGAGTCGCAGGACCTCCGTCGTGAAGAACGGGTTGCCCTCGGTCGTCTCTCGCAGCGCGTTCAAGACCCTCGCCGGCCACGGATGGCCCGTGCTGAGCTCGACGATGCGCCCCAGCTCCTTCTCCCCGAATCCGCGCAGGACGATTCTCCGGCTCTTGCGCCCGAGGACGCCGATCAGCTTCTCCATGTCGGGACGGCTGCGAGCCGCAGCTTCCTGGAATGTCGCGAGCAGGAGGATCGGGCTCTCGATGATGCCCTGAGCGACGAACTCGAGCATCAGCAGCGAGGCGGGGTCGGCGGCGTGCAGGTCGTCCAGCACGAGCAGGAGCGGATCCGTCGCAGCAGCGTCCCGGAGAAACGACGCGACAGCGTCGAACAGCGCGAAACGCGCCTTCTCGGCACCGAGCGATCGCGGTGCGCGGATATCCGGCATGCGCTCGTTCAGCTCGGGAAGCACCTGGGCCAGCCAGCCCGCCCCTGCTCCGAGCTCCGCCTCGAGCGCCTCTCGATCTCGGCTTCGCACGAGCGTACGCACCAGCTGTGTCCACGGCCAGTAGGCGGGCGCGCCGGCGCTTTCCCATGCGCGACCCCACAACGGCACCATCCCCTGCGCGGCTCCCAAGCTCGCGGCGGCCTCGGCCAGGCGAGTCTTCCCGATCCCGGGCTCTCCGGCGATGAAGAAGAGCCGTCCACGGCCCGTGCACGCTTCAGCCAGCGCGGCATCGAGCTCGGCGAGCTCGCGTTCACGTCCCACCAGTGGAACAGGCTCGCCGAACGTAGTCTCCGTCACGCCACCCCTCTCGGGACAAGTCTAAGAGCGACTTTGTTGAACATGTGTATAGTAATTCGACCGTGTGTTCAGTACTGGCCCCTGAAACGGATCTCACTGCGAAAGCACGCATACGCGACGCGGCGCTCGAGCTCTTTGCCGCCAGGGGCGTTGCCGCGACCTCGCTTCGCACGGTCGCGAAAGCCGCCGGCGTCTCGCCGGGCCTCATCATCCACCACTTCGGCTCCAAGGAGGGACTTTGCGATGCCGTCGACGAGGCGGTCGTGAAGCGGATCGAGCTCGCGCTCGGCGAAGTTCCGATCGAGCCCGGTGACAACGAGCTGCATAAAGCACGCCGCGAGGCTGTGATGGCGTTGCTGCGCCGCCAGCCGGCGCTCTGCGACTACATCGGCCGCGCGCTGTCCGAGGGCACGCAGGACAGCGCCGCCCTCTTTCATCGCCTCTTCACGTCGGCCAGCCGGGACAGGGCGCTCCTGGAGGCCGGCGCGATCCGGCCGGAGTCGGACGCGTTCTGGCGCACGATCCATCAGATGCTGCTGGTCGTAGGCCCGCTGATGATGCGTCCGATGATCGAACGCGAGCTCGATGGCTCGCTGCTCGAAGAAGGCAACTTCGAACGCTGGATGCAGGCGAACGCCGACCTCCTGCAGAACGGTCTCTATACCGGGGCCACCAAGGGCAAGAAGGGCGGCAAGAAGAAGCGACGCGCGAAGTGACGCCAGCGACGAACCAGCTGGAGCATCTGAGCCTGGCCGCCGAGATCGCCGGCCTGGACGGGGTCGAGATCACGCTGCCGGACGAGCGCGATGTCGTGCTCGGCGGAATCCGGCTCCATTACCTCGACTGGGGCACTCCGGCGCGCCCGCCGGTGCTCTTCCTCCACGGAGGGGGTCTCACGGCGCGCACATGGGACCTGGTGTGCCTCGCCCTCCGGGCCGATTTCCACTGCTTCGCCCTCGACCAGCGCGGGCACGGCGACAGCGAGTGGTCACCCGGCCTCGACTACGACACCGACGCCCACGTTCGTGACCTCGAGGCGCTCATCCGAGAGCTCGGGCTCGAGCGCCCGGTGCTCGTGGGTCAGTCGATGGGAGCGCTCAACGGCCTGACCTACGCGGCGCGCCACGCGGATGCGCTCGCCGGGTTGGTATTGGTCGACATGACGCCGGACGTGCAGATGAAAGGCGCGCAGCGGATCTTCGACTTTGTCACCGCGCCGGCCGAGCTGGACACGGTCGACGCGTTCGTCGAGCGTGCTGTCGAGTTCAACCCGGCGCGAGACCCCCGCCTCCTGCGCAGGAGCCTTTTGCACAACCTTCGGAAGCTCCCGAGCGGCAAGTGGACGTGGAAGTACGATCGTCGGGCGATGACGCCTCAGCGCTTCGAGAAGCTGCGGAGCGAAGTGGGTGCGGTTCGCGACCGGCTCGACGCGGTCACCTGCCCCACGCTCGTCGTCCGCGGCGAGTCGAGCGACGTCGTCAGCGACGCAAGCGCGGCCGCACTCGAGCGGGCGCTACCGAACGGCCGGCGGGTCACGATCCCGGGAGCTGGACACACCGTGCAGGGCGACAACCCGAAAGCGCTCGCCGAGGCGATCGGCGCGTTCCTCTCGGAGATCGGGCGATAGCGTCCTACCCGGAGCACTTCGGCTCGCTCGCCGAGCGGTACGACCGGCTCCGGCGAGACCCCTCCGACCGCAACATCGAGCTGCTCGTCCGCGAGGGCAACCTGCAGAATCGAACGGTCCTCGATGTCGGCTGCGGCACCGGCCGGGTTGCCGCGGTGCTCGCGGAGCGCTACGGAGCCTCCGCGCACGGGCTCGATGCCTCCGAGGAAATGCTCGCGGTGGCGCGTGAGCACGTCCCGCCCGACGTGTGGCTGACGCAGGGCCGGGCAGAATCGCTGCCGTTCGCGGACGGGAGCTTCGAGCGCGTCCTGATGCACCTCGTCATTCACCTCGTCGACAGCGCCAGCGCGCTCGCCGAGGCCAGGCGCGTGCTGTCCGCCGGAAGACGGCTCGTGATCGGAACGCTCGACCCCGCCGGCGTCGAGGAGTTCTGGCTCAGCCGGTTCTTTCCCTCCTATGCGGAGATCGACCGCCGGCGCTTCGTCGCTCCGCAGACGCTGTGCGCCGAGATCGAGCGTTCGGGCTTCGGCCACTCACGCGTCGTGCGATTTTCCGAGCGCATCTCCTACACGCGGGCGCGAGCGCTCGAGCTCTTGCGCGGTCGCTTCGCGTCCTCGTTTGCGCTGATTCCCCAAGACGAGTACCAGGAGGGCCTGAGCCGGGCGGAGCGCGAGCTGGCGGACCGGATGGAGTCGACGCTGCGGCTGCTGGTCGTTACGGCCTCACGCTGAGGTCGTCAAGCCGGATTCCGAGAAGAACTCCGCCTCGGCCTCGCCGAGGAGCGTGGCTGGAGGGTCGCCGAAAAGCCACTCGCGTGCGATTCGATGCCAGTTCGCGGTCGCCTCGAGCTGACCGAGCACGGCCAGGGTCAGCGCCTCCATGCGCCGCCCGAACATCGCGTCGGGCGGCATCGTCTGGCGCTTCATGATCTCGAAGAAGCGCGACCGCGGGTCGCTCACGTCGATGAAGACCTGGCGCACGTAGGGGCGGTCGATCGTGAACGGGCGGTCCTCGCGATACCAGCCGGCGGCGGCCTCGAAGTGGGCCAGCACGCGCTCGGCGGTGATGACCTCGTCGGCGGGGTCGAAGAAGCCCATCGCGGCGAGCGCCGTGCGCAGCTCCTCCCCATCGCCCTCGAGCCCGGCGCGGAGCACGCGGATCTCGGCCTCGACCTGCGGGCGGGAGAGCTTCTTCGCCATGCCGAAGTCCAGGAACGCGACGCGGCCGTCTTCCATCAGGACGTAGTTGCCGGGGTGCGGGTCGGCCGAGAAGTGGCGCGTGCGGTACAGGGACCCGAGGAAGAAACGGAACAGGATCTCGCCGAAGCGATCCCGTTCCGCGTGCGGGAGCGCCTTCACGTCGTCGAAGCCGAGACCCTCGACGTATTCGCTCACGAGCACCCGCTCGCTCGAGAGCCGAGTGATCACGTCCGGCACGAACACGAACGGATGGCCGCGCCAGGTGCGCGCGAAGCGCCGGTGGGTCTCGGCCTCGAGCTGGTAGTCGAGCTCCTCGGTGAGCCGCTCGCGGATCTCGGCGGCCATCGCCTTTGCGTCCATCGCCGGGGCGAAGAGCTTGGCGGCCCGCATGATCAGGCCCATGTTCTGCAGGTCCGCGCGCACGGCCTGTGCGATGCCCGGGTACTGAACCTTGACCGCTACTCGACGCCCGTCGTGCAGGCACCCGCGGTAGACCTGGCCGATCGACGCGGCCGCGAAGGCGCTTTCGTCGAACTCGGCGAACACACCCTCCAGCGGCTCCTCGAGCTCGCGTTCGATCACCTTGCGCATGTCCTCGAACGAGACTCGCGGAGCGGAGTCACGCAGCTCCGCGAGCTTGGCCTCGAGCCGTGCGTGGAACTCCGGCGGCAACGTGCCCGTGTCGACGAAAGAGGCGACCTGGCCGACCTTCATGGCCGCGCCCTTCATCGTGCCGAGGACGTCGAGGATGTGCTCGGCCGCCTTGAGCTGGCGCCGCTCGGCCGCAGCCCGGCGTCCCTCTTCCGAGCGCGCGAGGTTGGCCGTCTTGGTCGCGTAGGCCCGCGCCCCTTGCGATCCCACGAGCCCGCCGAGCTTCGCGGTGCGCCGCAGGCGGGAGGTTGGGATCGACTTAGCCCGCTTGTCCATCACCACTGACGGTAGCGCTGCGCGCAGGCTGTCGGCCCTGCGACGATTGAGGCATCGAAGTCGACCCCGACAACCAGACCGTCCACATGGACTGGCACGGCTACGCGGTGGACCAGGTCGAGACTTGGGCCGATCGTGTGGTTCAGGCCGCCTGGGAGCACGGCTTTCGGTGCGTCGAGTTCGTCCACGGCGCTGCTGACGTGGCCGCGCGCGGCACGATCGGCCACGACAGCCCCGCGGTCGCGGGTCGCGGCCGGGTCAAGGACGCGCTGCGCCGGAGGCTGTACCGGGGGCAGTGGCGCCGATGGGCCGAGCGCGTTCGCGATGGCAATCACGAGATCGATGAGGGCCGGATGAGGATCGCACTGCTCGAGAACCCTCGGCCGGATCCGCGCGCCCGGTGGCCGGTCATCCCGCCGCCGGCGTACAACTGAAGCGCGTCGTCAGCGCGCCTGCCAGGCTCGCAAGCTGCGACTGGCGGAGCGCCTCGCGCTCGCCGCCGATCATCTCCTCTATGGATTGATCCTCTCCGAGATGCGCCGGCAGGCCTCAGACCTGAGGCGGTCTTCCCAGCTGCTCAGCGACTCTTGCCGATCTTTGCGACTTTGCCGCGGAGGCCGACGCAACCGATGCATGCGACGCAGCCGACGCAGTCCACGCACCCGATGCAGGCCACACACCCTGCGCAGCCGACGTTGCCGAGGCCCGCCGCGATTCCGGCGCTGCCGACAACACCGACGCTCAAAGCCACAGCCGCGCTGCCGACCACGCCGGCGCTGCCGGTCACGGCCGCGCTTCCCACCACCGCGGTGCTGCCCGACACGGCCGCGCTGCCGACCACCGCCGCGCTGCCGGCCACAGCCGAG
>JBKOZI010000036.1:0-6497 GCA_046725795.1 Actinomycetota bacterium | reverse complement strand
GGAACCGGGTCGATCGGCGAGCGTCCGACGGAGGCGTCGACGACGATCTCGGCTTCGCCCTCATCGAACTCGTCGACGAAGCGCACGTCGTACCCGGCTTCCTCGGCCGCGCCGCGCAGCTCGTCGGCGAGCTTCCCGTCCCCTTCGATCGCGATGCGGCCGCTTCCGCCCGCCGTGGGCGGCTCGGGATCGCCCTGACGGTACGGGTCGTGCGAATAGTCGTAATAGCCGCGCGTGGTCTTGCGGCCGAAGCGCCCGGCCTGCACCATGCGGGCCTGTATCAGGCTCGGTCGCCAGCGTGGCTCATGGAAGCTCTGCTCCCAGAACGACTTCGAGACCTCGAATCCGACGTCGATGCCGACGAGGTCCGCAAGCTCGAACGGGCCCATCCTGAAGCCGCCGCCCATCCGCACCACCCGGTCGATCACCGCATGGCTCGCGACGCGCTCGGTCAGGAGCTTCAGCGCCTCCATACCGAACGGTCGCGCGCAGCGGTTCGCGAGAAAGCCGGGTCCGTCGCGCACGACTATCACGCGCTTTCCGAGCCCCTCGCCCGTGCGCCGTGCGGTCTCGAGGGCGGAATCGGACGACTGGTCACCCGCGATCACCTCGAGCAGCTCCATCACAGGCGGCGGGTTGAAGAAGTGCATGCCGACGACGTTCTCGGGCCGCGCGGCAGCGCTCGCGAGCGCCGTGACAGGCAGCGACGAGGTGTTCGTCGCAAGCACCGTTTCGGGTCCGCAGATCTCAGAGAGCTGGGCGAACAGGCCACGCTTCAGCTCGAGGTCCTCGGGCGTCGCTTCGATCACGAGCTCGCACGGACCCAGCTCTTCGAGCGAGGCGGCGGCGTGCAGGCGTGCGAGTGCCGCGTCCACGTCCGTGCGTGTGAGGCGTCCCCGCTCGACGGAGCGCTCGAGGCCTTCACGGATCCGCTCGAGGCCGCGCTCGAGCGCTTCGGTGATCGGGTCGTGCAGGTACGTCTCGAAGCCCGCGACACTCGCGACCTGCGCGATGCCGGCGCCCATCGTCCCCGCGCCGACGATCCCCACCACCTCGCTCAGCCTGGTACCTCCGGATCCGGCTCGCCGTCCCAGTAGTCGCGGTGGTCATCCGTGCGGAAGTTGAGCCGCAGTCCCTCGCGCCCACTCCCCGGCGCGTGCTCGCGCACGCCGACCTTGCCCGAGTCCGGATACACCGGAATTTCGGGGCTTCGCATCTCGCTGATCATGAGGAGACGCACCTCCTCGCCGGTTCGGTTTGCGAGCTGGTGTGCGCCACGCTCGCCAAGCGGGAAGGCGACCACTTCGCCATCCTCGAGCTGGCGCCAGCCGTCGGGGGTACGCAGGTGAGGCCGGCCACGCAGAACGACGAGCAACTCCTCGTTCGCGAGGTGGTAGTGGTAGGGGAAGGTGGACTGGCCCGGCGTCAGCTCATAGAGGCTGGCGCCGAGCCGCTCGCTTCCGGCCTTTCGGCCGACGCTCTCGCCGCTCCAGCGAAAACCGTCACGCTCGCCGTGCTCGTCGATGTCGGGTCGATAGATGTTGGCCATCACCGGCCCTTGAAGTTCGCGCGCCGCTTCTCGATGAACGCCTGCATGCCCTCGACGCGGTCCTCGGTCGCCATCGAGAGCTCGTAGAGCCGGCGCTCGTGCGCGAGACCGGCCGAGAGCGTCATCTCGTCGGCGGCCAGCACCGCCTGCTTGACCAGCCGCGCGGCGATCGGGGGCCGGCGGGCAACGACCTGGGCGAGTCCGATCGCCTCCTCGAGCCACTTCCGTTTCGGCGTGACCATGTTGACGAGCCCCAGCTGCAGAGCCTCCTTGGCCTCGATCCGCCGTCCGGTCAGGACGAGCTCCATCGCACGCTGCTTGCCCATGACGCGCGCGAGACGCTGGGTGCCGCCGCCACCGGGGATGATCCCCAGCGTGATCTCGGGCTGACCGAACTCGGCGGTCTCGGAGGCGACGATCATGTCGCAGAGGAGGGCGAGCTCGCAGCCGCCGCCGAGCGCAAAGCCCGAGACCGCCGCGATCGTAGGTGTCCGGCAGGCACCGATCCGTTGCCAGAACGGCATCGTCGACGCACTCAGGACTTCCTGAATCGAGCGTTCCGCCATCGCCTTGATGTCTGCGCCAGCCGCGAACACCTCGTCGCTGCCCGCGATCACGATGCAGTTGACCTGCTCGTCCGAGTCGAACGTCTCGACCGCGCCCGCGAGCTCCTCCATCAACTGCGGTGAAAGCGCGTTGCGCACCTCTGGCCGATCGAGCGTGACGATCCCCACCCCGCCCTCCTGCTCGACCCTGACGGCGGCAGGCATCAGACCTACTCCGGGATCAGCGCGTTGATGCCGGTAGCGTGGCGCCCGATGATCATCTTCTGGATCTGCGAGGTGCCCTCGTAGAGAGTCGTGACGCGCGCGTCGCGCATGTAGCGCTCGACCGGATACTCGTCGATGTAGCCGTAGCCGCCGTGTACCTGGATCGCGGCATTCGCGCAGCGCACCGCGGCCTCCGTCGCATGGTATTTCGCGATCGAGGTCTCGAGCGTGCTCGGCCGGCCCTGATCCTTGAGGTGCCCGGCGCGCCAGACGAGCAGCCGCGCGGCGTCCGTATCGACGACCATCTCCGCGATCAGCTCCTGGACGAGCTGGAAGCTCGCGATCGGCCGGTCGAACTGCTTCCGCTCCTTCGCGTACTTGACCGACTCGTTGACGCAACCCTGTGCGATCCCGACGCAACCCGCGGCGACGCTGTAGCGGCCGCGGTCGAGCGCCGACATCGCGATCTTGAATCCATCGCCGATGTCCCCGAGCATCTCGTCGTCGCTGACCTCGACCTCGTCGAGGGCGAGCTCGGCCGTGTCGGACGCGCGCAGCCCGAGCTTGCCGTGAATCTGCTGCGAGCTGAAACCCTCGCGATCGGTCGGGACGAGGAAGCAGGTGATCCCGCGGTGTTTCTTCTCGGGATCCGTCTGGGCGAAGATCATCGCCACCTTTGCGTGGTTGCCGAGCGAGATGAACATCTTCGAGCCGGAGATCTTCCAGCCCCCGTTCTGTCGCGTGGCGCGAGTCGCGACGGAAGCCGCGTCGGACCCGGTGCCCGGCTCGGTGAGCCCGAAGCAGCCGAGCCACTCGCCCGTGCAGAGCTTTGGCAGAAGGGAGGTCTTCTGCTCCTCGGTGCCCCACTGCTCGATCGAGCCGGCGACGAGCGACGTCTGGACCGAGACGACCGTGCGGGCCGACGAGTCGGCCCGGCCGATCTCCTCGACCACCAATCCGTAGCCGAGGTAGTCGAGACCCCTGCCGCCGTACTCTTCCGCGACCGGCGCGCCGAGATAGCCCATCTCGCCCAGCCGCTTGACGAGCTCGAGGTCGAAGCGCTCGTTGCGGTCGTTGTCGCGGGCGCGCGGGATGATCTCGCGGTCGGCGAAGTCTCGCGCCGTCTCGCGGATCAGGCGCTGTTCGTCGGTGAGGTCGAAGTTCATCCGCCCTCGAGGTTCAACGCGCCAGAGAGCTCGGCTTCGATTCGCTCCGACAGAAGGCCCGCGACACGTTGCGTCACCGGGCCCGGGCACGTATATGCGAGGCCGTCGAGCGAGGCGACGCCCTGGACCTCGCGCAGCGAGGATGCGAGGAACACCTCGGAGGCGTCGAGCACGTCCCTGAGTTTGTACTCGTCCGAGTCCTCGACGGGCGCCACGCGCATGATCCGTTCGCGCGTGATCGAGGCGAGGATCCCGGCGCCGAGCTCGGGAGTGTGGAGTGCGCCGCCGCCGTCGACCCAGAAGATCGTCGAGGTCGGGGCCTCCATCACCGCTCCGTCGGGTCCCACGAGCAGTGCCTCGTCGGCGCCGTCGCGCTTGGCGATCCGGGTCGCGGTCATGTTCGCCTCGTAGGACAGCGTCTTCAGTCCGGTCAAGACGATCGTGGGCTGATATTCGACGCTCGACAGGGAGAGGCCGTGCTCGAACGCGTGCGGAGGCTCGATGATCGCGATCCTGCGCCCGCCGCGCGTCAGCACCAGGCGCAGCTCGCCGTCGTGCTGCCGATTGGCGTCGAGCAGCTCGGCGATCTCCTGCTCGAACGCGCTGCGGTCCCAGTCGAGGAAGATGCCCTTCGCCGACCGGTCGAGGCGGTCGAGATGGTCGGCGAGCGCGAACGGGCGGTTGTCGTAGAGCTTCAGCATCTCGAACGCGCCGTCGCCGCGGATCAGCCCCTCGTCCATGATCGAGATCGTCGCCTCGCCGACCGGCATCAGGTCGCCGTCGAGCGAGCAGAGAAGCGTGCGGGGGTCGGGAACCGCCATCGGCGGCTTAGCTTATTCCACAGGCCGAAAGCGCCTCCTCGTGGCTCAGGAAGGCCTGGAAGCGCCTCATCTTCCCGTCGCGGACGTCCACGATCCATCCGGTCTCCTGGTCGAGCTCGACGCCGCTGCCCCTGCCGCGCACGTGCATGTGCCCGAGCACCAGAACCACGTCGCCGTGCTCGCGGAACTCCTCGGGATAGATCTGCCAGACGTCGAAGCTCTCCTCCATCGTCGTGATCCACTGCCAATAGCCCTCGTGACCGCGGTAGGGCTTGCCGCCCGTGATTTGCGACGAGGACACGACGATCTCGACATCGGGGTCGATCTGCTCGAGCAGCGATTCGTGGTCACGCGAGTTCCAGCGCTCGAAGGCATCGCGGACGAGGTTTGCGTTCGACTGGCCCATGTGCGAACGGTAGCCTCACGTGACAATGAGAGAGATCATTCCCGACGTTCAGACGTGGAGCGTCTTTGCGCCCGACAAGGGTTACTCCTTCAACGGGTACGCGGTCAGCACCGAGGAGGGCACGGTTCTCATCGATCCGCCCGAGCCGGCGCAGGAGGGCTGGGGCGCGGTCGACCTGCTGGAGCCGTTCGCCGGCGTGTGGATCACGAACCGAAACCACAGTCGCGCAGCGGCCACTTTCCGCGAGCGCTACGGCGTGAGCGTGTTCGCGCACGAGGCGGACGCCGAGCAGCTCGAGGCCGGAGCAGACCTGACCGTTCACGGCGACGAGGGGCTTCCGGGCGAGGTTCAGCTGATCCACGTGCCGGGCAAGTCGCCCGGTGAGATCGCCTTCCACCTGCCGCGCAGCCGGGCGCTGGTGGTCGGCGACGTGGTCATCGGCGTCCCGCCGGGAGAGCTCTCGACTTATCCCGACAGGGTGATCGACGACATGGAGCAGCTGCATCGCTCGGCAGCGCGGCTGCTCGAGTACGACTTCGACGCTCTCCTGCTGTGCGACGGCGAGCCTTTCGCGTCGGGCGGCAAGCAGAAGCTCCAGGAGTTCGTCGAGCGCGCGTCTGCGTGAGCCGGCTACCGGCGTTGTGAGCCCCGTCCGGCCCACCGTCCACGTGGTCGGGCGACGGCTCGATCCAGAGGATCACCGGCTGCGTGACTTCCTGACCCGTGGCGCCCAGCCGCACGACTTCTATGAAGCCGGTTCCGCGGAAGCAGAGGCGCTCCTGGCCGGCGCCGACGCGACCGGTGCGGCGCTGCCGGTTGTGATCGACGGCGACACTGTCCACGCTGGGGCGACGGTCGAGGGGCTGGCCGAGGCTTGGCGAATCTTCGCGCGCCCGTCGCGGGCCCACTACGAGCTGGCGATCGTCGGTGCCGGACCGGCCGGCTTGGCCGCCGCCGTATACGGGGCCTCCGATGGCCTGGCCACGGTGGTGCTCGAGCGTGAAGTGCCCGGCGGACAGGCGTCGCACACGTCGCTCGTCGAGAACTTCTTTGGCTTCCCGGACGGCATCGGTGGCGCGGAGCTGGCCCGGCGTGCCGGGCGACAGGCCGAGCGCTTCGGTGCAGAGCTGCTGATCCTCAACGGGATCACGGGAGGCGAGCTGGAGGCGGGCCGATCCGCACTCCTGCGCATCTCCAGCGGTGACGAGATCACCGCCGACATCGTGCTCGCGGCGCCCGGGATGGAGTGGAGGCGGCTCGAGGTCGAGGGCGTGGAGGAGCTGCTCGGCCGCGGCGTTTACTACGGCGCCGGGCGCAGCGAGGCGGCGCAGTGTGGGGGCGACGACGTCTTCGTCGTTGGTGCGGGCAACTCGGCCGGGCAGGCGGTGCTCAATCTCGCCAACGCCGGCGCCCGCGTGACCATGATCGTGAGGGGCGACCGGCTCGCAAAGTCGATGTCGGCCTACCTCGTCAAGCGGATCGAATCCCACCCGCTGATCGACGTGCGTTTCAGCACGCACGTCACCGAGGTCCACTCCGAGAATGGCCACCTGAGCGCCGTAACGATCTCCGAGGTCGGCGGCACCGTCGAGACGCGCCGTGGCCAAGCGCTGTTCCTGTGCATCGGCGGTCAGCCGCGCACCGGGTGGGCTGCCGGCAGCGGCGTCCGTACCGATGTTGCGGGCTACATCCTCACCGGGCCCGACCTTCTGGATCGAGGGCGCCGGCCGGACGGCTGGCCGCTCAACCGCGACCCGCTCGCCCTGGAGACCAGCGTCCCCGGCC
>JBKOZI010000035.1:0-11417 GCA_046725795.1 Actinomycetota bacterium | reverse complement strand
CGCGCGCACCTGCCGGTGGGCAGCGACGTTCGAGCTCGCTCCCGTGACGGCGGGGGTGCGAATCTCCTCGCTCACGTCACGGCCGTCGAGCAGCACCAGCACGTTGTCGTCGTCGCGCTCGCGAAGCTCGATGTCCGTCTCTGCCGCGAGTCGCCCGAGCGCCTCGCCGTCGTCGAGATCGACCCGTTGCTCGAGGGCGGCGAGCGTGACAGCACGATACATCGCCCCCGAGTCCAGGTACGTGAAGCCGAGCCGCCGCGCGAGTCCGCGCGCGACCGTGCTCTTCCCGCTTCCGGCGGGGCCGTCGATCGCGATGATCATCGCGGGAAGCGTAGAGCCAGCGGTCGCGTGCTACGACTCGTCGCGCCGGCGCTGCCGGTAGGCGCGCGCCTTCGCCCGGTTGCCGCAGACCGCCATCGAGCACCAGGTGGCCGAGCGGTTCCGCGAGCGATCGTAGAACGCCCACTGGCATGTGTCCGCGCGGCACGCCTTGAGGCGGCTCCACGTGCCCTCACTCATCGATCGGAACACGATCGCGAGGAGCTCGCCGAGCGCCGCCTCGGCGCCTTGCTCAGCGGGCTCGAGCACCGTTTCGCCGTGCTCGTCGAAGCGCACGAGCAGCCGTGCCCTGCCGGCGATCGAGTTGAGCGTCGGGATCGCCTCGGGCTCGAGCGGCTCGCCGTTGTTCGCGAGCGTGAGGGCACGCAGCGACTCCCGCATCGCGATCGCCTGCTGCACGTCGCCATCGCCGAGACGCCCTCCCGGATCGAGTCCGTGGCCCGCGAGCCACGCGTGCAGGCCCTCGGGAGCCGCGATGTTGTCGGTCCCCTCCTCGACGTCGTGCGTGTTCAGGAACTGCCGCACGATCTCGAGCTCGCCCGGCGCGACCTGTTTGGCGCTCCCGTCCGGGGTTGGTTCGGCGTGTGGGTGTTCGTAACCGTCTATCACGTTTGATAAGTTATGCTAACTGGTATAAACATCTTACTGGTTACACGCCAACTGGAGGAAACGATGCGTCCAGACCTGACAGCGGAGATGGCCAGAGTGTTGATCGACGAGCGCGTGGAGTCGGCCCAGCGCTTCAGGCGCCGGCAAGCGGCCGGCGACGCGAGCACGACCGAGACCGATGTGTATGACGCGGTCACAGTGCGGTTCGCGGGCGAGGAGGACACGGAGGCGCTGCGCAGGCTCGCCCAGCGGGACGGCAGGAGGGCGCCCCGCGGGCCATTGCTCGTGGCCGAAGTGCACGGCGACCTGCTCGCCGCCCGCTCGCTTGCGGACGGCTGCTCGGTCGCAGATCCATTCCGGCACACGGCACATCTGGTGGAGCTGCTCGCGCTTCGCTCAACTCATCTCCGTGGCGACGCCGACGTGCAGCCGCCACGGCGTTTTGCGGGCGCGCGGGCCCTTGCGCGGCGGGTGGCGCGTGCCTATTCGTAGACGACCACGTCCGGCGAGGGGTCGAGCCCCAGCGCCTGGGCGGACGTCATCAGGCCCGTGTCCTCCTTGTAGAACAGCTTGAGGCCGTTGAAGCGCCCGCCTCCCGGCGGCCGCGCGCCCGCAGCGCCGGCGCCGCCCTGGTAGGCGAGCTGGACGTAGATGTTCTTCTTGACGTCGGCCGTGCCGAAGCCGTCCACGTTGTGGACGATCGCGACCCCGGGCCGGTCGAGCACCTGGTCGCGGTCCTTGATCATCCCCTCCGTGAACTGATGGACGATCAGGACCTTCTGTGGGAGGTCCCGGAGCCGCCGCAGACGCGCCAGGTAGTACGAGACCTGATTGATGGTCGCGGCGTTGGTCGAACCGATCTCCCGGCCCGGCACCTGCCCCGACGGCACATTCCACTCGGGGTCCAGCGCCAGGCCCACGTCCGGCTGCGTCAGCCACGGCTCGAGAGCCTTTACCTCCTCCACGAACGTCGACTGCCCGGGCTGCACGTCCAGGATCAGGAGTCCCTCGACCTCACGCACCGTCGTCAGGTAGCGCTGGATCACGTCGGGCGGCTGGCGCGACCGGAACTTGCCGTCGGCACCGGCATCGGCCTGCGCCAGGGTCGCGATCAGCTCGAACACCGGCATCGTGTCGCGCCCAGGCCGTTCGTACGCCTCGGCCTGGGCGAGGAGCTTCTTCCCGGCCTCGGCCGGTGTGCCGATCCCGAGCGCGCCGAGCTCGTCGTGCTGCGGCGCGCCGTAGTACGCAACGAGGCGATAGCGCGGCAGCACGACGCGCCCCCCGCGCGGGAGCTCGGCCGGTTTCGCCTTGTCGGCGCTCGCGCCGCCGCCCTCGCCACCGATCGAGGACACCGCCCAGACAAGCAACAGGAATACGACGGCGGCGATCGCGAGGGCGGCGCGGCGCCGGCGGCGGTACATCTCTTCGCGCGCGGCGCGCGGCGCAACCCGCCGGCGCGGGGGCGTGGCTGGGGCCATCCGACGGGACTCTACGGGGTCAACCTGTCGAGATCCTCGAAGAAGCCGGGATACGAGACGGCTGCGGCCTCCACTCCCCTGACCTCGACGCCCTCGCTGGAGGCCAGCCCCGCAACTGCTCCGAGCATCGCCAGTCGATGGTCGCCGGCCGCGTCGAGCACGCCGCCGCGCAACCCTTGCCCGCCCTCGACCTCGAAGCCGTCCGGGCGCGCCTCGATCCGTGCCCCGAGGGCAGCAAGGCCCTCGACGACTGTCGCGATCCGATCGGATTCCTTGTGCCGGAGCTCGGCCGCGCCCGTTACGACCGTCGTGCCCGCCGCGAACGCCCCCAGCAGCGCTACGAGCGGGAGCTCGTCGATGAGGAGCGGTACTTCTTCCGCGCCGACGGCGGTCGCGGACAGGGACCCGCTGCGGACGACCAGCTCCGCCACGGGCTCCATTCCCTCCATCCGCCGATCCTCCACCGCGACGGCCGCGCCCATGCGATCCAGGACCCGCAGCAGCCCGATCCGTGTCGGGTTCAGGCCCGTCGCCTCGAGCCGCAGCTCAGAGCCGGGCACGAGCGTCGCGGCCGCGATCCAGAATGCCGCCGAGGAGAAGTCCCCCGGCACCGAGACCTCGCCAAGCTCGAGGCGGTCGGCCCTCCGCACGGTGACGACACCGTCGCTCGACGTCAGCTCGGCGCCCGCCGCGACCAGCATCCGCTCGGTGTGGTCGCGGCTTCGCCCCGGCTCGATCACGACGGTCTCGCCCGCGGCCAGCAGGCCCGCGAGCAGCACACACGACTTCACCTGTGCGCTCGCGACCGGCAGCGCGTAGCGGATGCCCTCGAGCTGGGCTCCTTGGACCACGAGCGGCGGCAGGCGTCCTTCACGGCATTCCACCGTCGCGCCCATCAAGCGCAGCGGCTCGGCCACGCGGTCGACCGGGCGCCGGCGGATGCTCTCGTCGCCGTCGAGCGTCCAGCTGCCTGTGCCCTGGCCCGCCAGGAGGCCCGGCAGGATGCGCAGGAGCGTGCCGGCGTTGCCGACATCGATCCGAGCGGGGTCGGCGCCTCGCAGTCCCACCCCGTGGATCTCGACGAGCAGGTTCCCCTCGTGCTCGTGCACCTCGACGCGCGCGCCGAGGCGACGCATCGCCTCGAGCGTCGAATCGGTGTCCGCCGCGCGGAGATAGTTGCGGACGTACGTGCGTCCCTCGGAGACTGCGGCGAGAATCGCCGCCCGGTGCGAGATCGACTTGTCCGGCGGCGGCGTGAGCGCGCCCGCGAGGCGGCTTGCGGGCTCGACTCGCAAACTGGGAGCCACCTAACCCACCTATCCCACGACGGACGCCGGGTAACCGAGCTCGCCGATCAGCTCCACCACGCGCTCCGCGCTTCCCTCGCCCGCGACCCAGAGCGCGATCGCGCCCGACTGCATGTCGGCCGCCGGGTAGAGCGCCATGTCGACGATGTTCACGCCGGCCTCGCCGATCGCAAGGGAGAGCTGGGCGACGATTCCGGGCCGGTTCGGCACAGAGACCCGTACCTCGGTCACCGGTCCGCCGGGCAGGTCGGCCGCGCGCAGGCGGCGGCGGTCGGCACGGGCTTCCTCGATCCAGTGCTCGAGCGCCTCGGCGTCGCCGCGGCGGAGGTCCTCACGGACTCGCTCGAGCGCGCCCGCGAAGGTGTCGAGCTCTGCGCCCACGGCGTCGCGGTTCGCGAGCAGGATGTCCCGCCAAAGCGCGGGGTTGGCGCCTGCCACGCGGGTCGCGTCGCGAAAGCTCGGCCCGGTCGCCGGCAGGCGCTCTGCATCGTCGGTAAGGGAGCGTGCCGCCTGGTTCGCGAGCACGTTCGCCAGCACGTGCGGTACATGGCTGACCGTCGCCATCACGCGGTCGTGGAGCTCGGCGGCGATCGCCTCGGGCCGCGCACCGAGAGCCGAGACGGTCCGGTAGAGGCGTTCGTAGAGCAGGCCACTCGAGCGCTCGGTCGGTGTCAGGTACCAGGTCGCGCCCTCGAACAGCTCCGGCCGTGCGTGCTCGACGCCCGTGGCCTCCGCGCCCGCGAGCGGATGCCCCCCGATGAAGCGCTCGAGCTCACGCCCCGGCAACCCCGATGAGGCGAGGCTCTCGAGCACGGCTCGCTTCGTCGAGCCGACGTCCGTGACGACGGACTCGCCGCCGGCGGCAAGCGCGGAGCGAGCGAGCTCGGGCAGCTCCCCCACGGGTGCGCACAGGAAGCAGATCTCAGCGCCCTCTAGTGCCTCTTCGAGGGTGGCACAGGCCAGGTCCACCGCTCCCCGCTCCTCGGCTTTGGCAAGAGCGGTGGGCTCGGGGTCGAATCCGGCGACCGTTGCCCCCTCGATCCGCCGTCGAGCGGCAAGCCCGATCGAGCCGCCGATCAGGCCGACGCCGGCGACGGTGATCTTCAGAGCGCCGAAAGCTCGTTCCCCACGATCGCCGCGACGCGCTGCAGCTGCTCGGAGTACTCGGCGAACTCGTCCGCCGGCACCGCCTGTGGCCCATCGCAGATCGCCGCATCCGGGTTGTCGTGGACCTCGACGATGATCCCGTCGGCGCCGGCCGCGGCCGCCGCCAGCGACAGGGACAGCACGAGGTCGCGCCTCCCGGCCGCATGGCTCGGGTCCACCACCACCGGCAGGTGCGAAAGCTGCTTCAGCACGGGCACCGCCATGACGTCGAGCGTGAACCGGGTCGCGCTCTCGAACGTGCGGATTCCGCGCTCGCAGAGGATCACGTTCTCGTTGCCCTCCTTGAGGATGTACTCCGCCGACATCAGCAGCTCCTCCAGCGTGGCCGCGAGACCTCGCTTCAGCAGCACCGGGCGGCCGGCACGGCCCAGCTCGGCCAGCAGCGTGTAGTTCTGCATGCTCCGGGCCCCGGTCTGGATCACGTCCGCGACCTCGAGCACCTGGTCCAGGTCGCGCAGATCCATCAGCTCGGTCACGATCGGGAGACCGGTCTGGTCCTTGGCCTCCTGCAAAAGGCGCAGGCCCTCGCCGCCCAGTCCCTGGAAGCTGTACGGGGACGTCCGGGGCTTGTAGGCGCCGCCGCGCAGCATCGACGCGCCGCCCTGCTTGACGGCCTCGGCCGTGGTAAGCAGCTGCTCCCGGCTTTCGACCGTGCAGGGGCCGGCGATGAGCGAGAAGTTGCCGCCCCCGATTCGTCGTCCGTCGATCTCTATGACGGTCCGCTGGCCGTGCTTGAACTGGTTGGAGGCAAGCTTGTAGGGCTTCGTGATCGGAACCACTCGGTCCACGCCGTCGGCACCGGTCAGATCGAGGTTGGCGATGTGCTCGCGGTCCCCGATCGCGCCGATCACGGTCAGCAACTCACCCCGCGAGACGTGCGCATGGGCCCCCACGTTTTCGACGCGCCTGACGACGGAGTCGATCTGCTCCCTCGTCGCGTCCTCTTTCATCACGATCATCATGTTTCGCCTCTTTCTCTTACTGCTGGTTTCTACTCGTTTTGCGCTGCTGCTGTCGTGAACGGCGTGAGCCCACCGCTGGGGGTCCGGAGTAACGGCGCTCGACCTGCGCTCGAAGTACTGAAAGGAAAGCGGCGGCCGGCCGAACGCCTAGCTAAATCGCCAGCAATAAAAGGAGGCACGCCACTGCGGGCCCGCGAGGCGGGCCGAGGAGGCAGTGGCCTTGAGGCACTCCTTCATTGACGAGAGTTTGTAGCAGGTCGGCGACCGGTAGTCCACACCTGGACCTCCGGTGCCACGTCAGAGCCCGGCGGCGCGCCGCGCGGCCGCTTCGTCGTGGAACCACTCGAATCGCACGATCTTGCCTCGCCGAAGCGTCCACACCTGCTGCTCGGGTATCTCGACCGGCACCCCGCTGTCCCGTCCGCGGGCCCGAAAGGAGACGACCGCCAGCACCTTGTCGCCCGCATCGATCAGCCGCTTCGGCTCGTGCACGTAGTTCACGAAGGCAGCCTCGAGAGCGTCCAACGCCTTGATGAGCCCGGCGTGACCGTGGAGGGTTCCCGGCTCGATCGCCGTTTCCGGATTCACATACTCCACGTCGGGGTCGAACAACGGGGCCGCCGCCGACAGCCCCTGCTCACCATTCCACATCTCGTAGACGCGCCGGATGGTCTCCAGGTTGGCCTCTGACATCTAAGACAGGCAGTCGCGCAGCGCCTCGACGAAGCGCTCGTTCTCGGCACGCGTGCCGTAGGTGACCCGCAGGAAGCCCGGCCCACCGAGGCCCTTGCCCGGGCGAACTGCGACGCCTGCGCGGCCTAGCGCGGCCATCACCTCGCTCTCGTCGAGCTCCCCGAGCCCGACCCAACAGAAGTTGGCCTGGCTGTCGGCGACCTCGAATCCGAGCTCGCCCAGCTCCTCCTCCATCCAGAGGCGCTCGGCCGCGTTCCATTCCGCACGGCGGGCCACGTCGTCCTGGTGTTGCAGGGCCTCGACCCCTGCGACCTGAGCGAGGTGGTTGACGGTGAAGGGCTGGCGTACGGCGTTGACCGCGTGCACGAACTGCTCCGGTCCGAGGCCGTACCCCACCCTCAGGCCCGCAAGGCCGTAGACCTTCGAGAACGTCCGCAGGATCGCGAGGTTCGGAAAGCGCCGCAGCAGGTCGAGCGAGGTGTCGGGATCCTCGACCGTCTGGAACTCGACATAGGCCTCGTCGAGAATCACGAGCACCCGCTCGGGGATCTCCTCTAGGAAGCCGGCGATCGTGTCGCTCGCGAGATAGGTCCCGGTCGGGTTGTTCGGATTGCACACGATCAGCAGCCGCGTCTCTCCGGTGACCGCGGCCAGCATCGCGTCGAGGTCGTGCACGAATCCGTCCGCAAGCGGAACCCGAACCGCCCTTGCGTCGGTGATGCCGTCGAGGTGGGGATACATCGAGAACGACGGCCACGCGTAGACGAGCTCGTTCCACGGCTCGAGCAGCGCGACCGCCGCCGCAAGCAGGATCTCGCAGGAGCCGTTGCCGACGGCGATGCCGGAGAGCGGTTGGTCGTAGCGGTCGGCGAGCGCGCCGCGCAGGCGTCGAGCGCCCGGGTCGGGATAGCGGTTCACCGCGCCTGCAGCCTTCGCGACAGCTTCGATCACGCCCTGGACCGGTGGGAACGGCGACTCGTTGGAAGCCAGCATCACGAGCGTCTCGGCCTGGTCGGCGGCGTCCGCGCTCTCGGCCCCCGCGGCGTAGTGCGGGATTCGTGAAAGCTTCTGAGAAAAGGCGATGCTCACGCGGTTCCTATTGTGCCGACTCGAGATCGGCGCGCAGGCTACGTGCCTCACCCAGGTAGACGTGCTGCGGGTCGTGACTGTCCCGGGCGTAGTAGTGGATCAGCACGCGGATCACGCGTTCCAGCGCGCCCGGCACCTCGATCTCCTGGGAGCACAGCAGCGGCACGCGGTCGAGCCCGAGGTCCCTTGCGGCGACCGCGGGAAACTGGGCGTTCAGGTCTGTGGTCGCCGTGAAGATGCAGCTCACGATCTGCTCGGGGGAGAGCTCGTTGCGTTCCATCAGCTGAGTCATCAGCTCGCGCGTGGCCGCGAGAATCGCCTCGGGGTCGTTGCGCTCGACCGAGACCGCGCCTCTGAGCGCCCGCAGCCGGCTGTCAGCTCCTTGGTTCACGAGGCGGGATTGTTGCAGCGCTCCTCAGCTTGTCGAGCTCACCGGGCCGAAGGCGCCGCGCCCCGCCGGCCCGCAGACGGCCGAGCTCGAGCGGTCCGAGGCCGGTGCGCTCGAGTGCGATGACGCGATGGCCGACCGCCTCGAGCATGCGCCGGACGATTCGTTTGCGACCCTCGTGGATCGTGACCTCGAGCAGCGTCTCGCGGCCCGTCGAGTCGAGCACGCTCACACGCGCGGGCGCCGTCCTGCCGTCTTCCAGCTCGACCCCGCCGCGCAGTGAAGCGAGCGCGGCCTTCGAGGGCGAGCCCCGCACCCTTACCCGGTAGCGCTTTTCGACCTCGTAGCGGGGGTGCATCAGGCGGTTGGCGAGCTCGCCGTCGTTGGTCAGCAGGATCAGCCCCGAGCTGTCGACGTCGAGGCGCCCGACCGGGTACAGGCGGGCCTTCGAGTCCACGAGGTCGGTGACCTTGGGGCGTCCCCCGGGCTCGCGCGCGGTGGAGACGACGCCGACTGGCTTGTTGAGGACGTAGTACTCGAGCGGCTCGGGGCTCACGACCTCTCCCTCCGCCACGACCTCGTTCGCTTCGCCGACGTCGCGGGCGGGATCCGTGACGACGTTCCCGTCCACGCGCACGCGGCCCGTCGTGATCAGTCGCTCGGCGCCGCGGCGTGACGCGACGCCCGCGTGGGCGAGGTACTTGGCCAGTCGCACGATCCCACGATATTCCGGCGGCGTCAGCCCGTGCCCGTGACATAATGCCGCCGCCTTGGACACGCTCTGGGTCCTACTGCTGATTGGCGCCGCTCTCTTCCTCGGCGGCATCCTGCTGCGCTCCCTGCCGACCTCCTGGCTCATGTTCGGCGCAGTGCTCGTCGTCTTCGGCTTCGGCATTCCCGCGCTCGTGATCGACGATCACAAGGCAGAGACGCAGGGCGGCGGCGGCGCGGCGGCGGCGGCACCGGAGGCCGGCGGCACGACCACCACCACGCCGTCCGGCGGTGGTGGCGGCAAGACGACCGGAGGCGGTGGCGGAGGCGGTGGCGGTGGCGGTGGCAACGCCGCGCTGATCGCCCAGGGCAAGCAGCTCTTCCAGCAGAACTGCGGCACCTGTCACACGCTCGCCGATGCCGGCACGAACGGCAAGGTTGGCCCGGTGCTCGACCAGGTCAAGCCCGACAAGACGCTCGTGCTGAAAGCGATCAAAGAAGGCGGGCTGGGCAGCGGCACGATGCCCGCGAACATCGTGACCGGCAAGGACGCGGAAGCGGTCGCGACCTACGTCTCGACGGTCGCCGGCAAGTAACCCCGATCAGGGGGTGAAGAGCCCCTGGTCCAGGAAGAGCGTGTTGTCGCCCTGCGTCGAGGCGAGGCCGTCGGAGCCGCCGTCGTAGACCTGCACCTGACCGAGCTGCCAGATCGAGCGGCGGTTCTCCTTGACGGTGCCGGGCGAGACGGCGTCGATCGAGGTGTGGAGATTGCAGTCCGAGCCGACTGTCGTGCTATCCGTGGCGGCGCAGGAGACGGTCACCGGGAAGGTCGTGTCCTGGACCGTACCGGCGCTCGGGCCGCCCGGCGCGGGAGTGTTGTCCTTGTCGGTGATCCTGAGATCAAGGCGTAGCTCCAACTCCCCTGTGTAGTCGGAGAGGTCCGCCGTGCTTCTCACGTCGTTGATGCGGACAAGGACGCCGACGTCGGCCTCGTCGACGGTGGGCGTGGCGGCGTTGCCGGGGGCGGCCGCGAAGCGCACGAACGAGTTGGCGTTCGCTGGCCGGCCGTTGGCATCCGGAGTTCCCATGGTCAGGTAGCCCGAGGCCTGGCTGGGCGGGTGGCAGGAGCCATGTGAAAGGGGCGCGCCGTGGGTCCGGTTCGCCTCCGCGCACTCGGCGTAAGCGGGTACGAGTGAGGCGTGGAGCGGGGTGGCGCCGCGCGGACGCGGGTAGGCGATGATCGGGATCGACTGCCAGTCCGGTTGCGACTCGACGGCGGTCGGCGTGTTCGTGATGTTCTGTCGGACCGTCCCGTCGCTGCTCGCAATGAATATGTCCGCGTTCGGGTACGGCGAGCCGGGCGCCTCATAGACGATCCAGGCAGCATCGGGTGACCACCGAAAAAAAGACGGCAAATTGGGATTGCTCGCCGTCTGTCCGGTGCCGTCCGGATTGATCGTGTACACGCCATAGCTGGCCGACGGTGCGCAGCAATACCCGTAACCAGTGAGCTTCGACCCGTCGGGACGCCAGTCGATGAAATAGTCCGAGTAGGACTGGGTCACCAGCCTGGAGTTGCTGCGGTCTGCTGCAACCCATGCGACGTCGCTATCGCCGCGACTGGTCCACGTGTAGCCGATCTTCGACCCGTCGGGGGACCAGCGTGGATGGCTGCCCTCCTGGATCAGCAGCTGTATTCCGGAGCCGTCGGCGTTCACCGTGTAGAGGTCGATGATGGAGAAGAAATGCCCGAGCTCGCCGTACGCGGCGTCCACGAACGCGAGCTTCGATCCGTCCGGCGACCACGTCGGGCTCTGGAGCCCCCTGTCATAGACATAGGCACTTTGCCGGGGCGGGACCGGAACCAGCGGCGTCGGGTCAGAGCCGTCCGCGTTCATCACCCAGATCGAGCGATTCCTTACGAAGGCGATCTTCGTGCCGTCCGGGGACCAAGCGGGATCCGATTCGTCCGCCCGTCCATTCGTGAGGTTCACCTGGGCCGTTCCGTCCGCGTTCATCGTCCAGATGTGATTGGGAGTGCGCACGAACGCGATCCTGCCGTTCTTGCCAGGGAAGACGGCGTGCGCGGTGGCGGGCACGGTCACCAGCGCAAGAAGCGTGATAAGCGTGAATCGCTTCATGGGATGAAGATGCCCTGGTCCAGGAAGAGCGTGTTGCCGCCCCTGGTCGAAGCGAGGCCGTCGCGGCCGCCGTCGAACACCTGCACCTGGCCGAGCTGCCAGACGGCGCGTCGGTTCTCCTTGACGGTGCCGGAAAGCACTGCGTCGATCGACGTTTGGAGGTTGCAGTCCGAGCCGACTGTGGTGCTCTGGGTGGCGGTGCACCCGGCCGTAATCAGAAACGGGGTGTCCTGGACGGTGCCGGCGCTCGGGCCGCCCGGCGCCGGAGTGTTGTCCTTGTCGGTGATCCGCAGGTCAAGACGCAGCTCGAGCTGGCCGGGGTAGTCGGAGAGGTCCGCCCTGTTCCTGATGTCGTTGATCATGATTCGGACGCCCACGTCGGCCTCGTCGGTGGGCGTCGACAAGTTGCCCGGCGCGACCGCGAAGCGCACGAACGAGTTGGCGTTCGCGGGCTGCCCGTTTGCGTCCGGAGTCCCCATGGTCAGATAGCCCGAGGCCTGGCTCGGCGGGTGGCAGGAGCCGTGTGAAAG
>JBKOZI010000034.1:0-11537 GCA_046725795.1 Actinomycetota bacterium | reverse complement strand
GCTCTGGAAGACCATCGCGATGTCGCGGTCGCGGGGGGGCCCGTGGGTCACCACGCGCTCACCGATGAGAATCTCGCCCTCGGTGATCTCCTCGAGGCCCGCGACCATGCGCAGAGCGGTGGTCTTCCCGCAACCAGACGGACCCACCAGGACGATGAACTCCCCGTCCTCGCTGCTGAGATCCATTCCGTTGACGGCACGCGTTCCGTCCGGATAGACCTTGCTCACGTCGTTGAAGGTCACAGCAGCCACGGCTGTCCCTGTAAGGGATCTACCCGATCTTACGATCTGCAAGGCATATATCGTCCGCGGATGTGAGCGAGCGCAATCTCGACGTCATCGTCTTCGGCGCCACCGGAATCACGGGGCGCCAGGTCGCCGCGTATCTCGCCGAGCGGAACGCCGAGACCGGCGCCCGCTGGGCGGCGGCGGCGCGGGATCCCGCCAAGCTCGAGAAGGTGCTGGGCGAGGTCGGCGTCACCGCGCCGGAGACGGTTGTCGCAGACGTGGGCGACGCGGGCTCCCTGGCAGCGATGGCATCGCGCACCCGCGTGGTGCTCAACCTCTGCGGCCCCTACACGCTGCACGGGCGTCCGGTGATCGAGGCGTGCGTCGCGAACGGCGCCCACTACATCGACCTGACGGGAGAGATCCCGTTCGTGCGCCAGATGATCGACGCCTTCGACGCCCGCGCGGCGGAGGCGGGGGTCAAGGTCGTGCAGGTATGCGGGTTCGAGGCGCTGCCGCCGGACCTGGCGGTGCTGCTCGCGGCCGAGACGGCGCGCGAGCGCTGGAACGAGAGCCTCGCGGAGGCCGATCTCGAGGTGAGCGTCACCGGGCCACCAGGGCTGCCTCGGCCCTCGGACATGATCTCGGGCGGGACGTTGCAGAGCCTGGCCGCCGCCGCGGGCGGCGAGGATGCGTCGGCCGTCACCGACCCGGCGGCGCTGATCACCGACCCGGCACGGGCCGAGGAAGTCCGCCGTCGCAGCCCGATCACGGTGGCGCCACGACGCGGCGCAGGCGGCGCTGTGATTGCGCCGATGGCGCCCGCGGCGTTCATCAATCCGGCAGTGATCCAGCGCACAGCGGCACTCACTGAAGCTGAGCCGTTCCGTTACCGGGAGGGGCTCGGCCTGAGGGGGTCGGACGTCTCGCTTCCGTTCCGCTTCGCGATCGCGGGCGTGCTCTCCGGCACGCAGGCCGCGGTGGCGGCCGCCGCCCGCGCACGGCCGTCCGTGAGGCGCCGCGTGGGCGGCGCGCTCAAGACGATCCTCCCGTCGTCTGGGTTCGGCCCGTCCGGCGATCGCCTCGAGGGGTGGCGCTGGCACATGTCGGTCGATGCCCGGACCGCCGGCGGACACGAGCTGCGAGTCGATGTCGATGCCGACGGCCACCCGGGATACCTCGCGACCGCCAGGATGCTGGGCGAGGCCGGGCTGCTCCTCGCCGAACAGGGCCTCACGCCGGAACGGGCGGGATGCCTGACGCCCGCGACCGCGCTCGGCACAGCCTCCATCGAGCGCTTCGGTCGCGCGCGGGTGCGCTTTTCTGTCAGCGACTGACGCCGCTATCCTGCCGCTGCGTCAGCAGGCACCCCCTGACCAAGACCGAGTTGCGTGAGGAACTCGGTCGGGTCGAAGTAGAGATGTTCGGAGACCAGCTCGTCTCCTGGAACCTCGTACATGGCCATCCAGCGAACCTCGACGTGCCGCCCGGTCGGCGGCACCTCACCTTCCGGCGTCCTGAGGATGCCCGTGTGCGTGCCGATGAGTCTCCCCTCGGCCGCGACGATCGGTCCTGACTCGATCGAGCGGACGATCTCGATGCGGGCGTCGGGGAACGCTTCCCAGTAACCGCCGAGCCAGTCGAGGACCTGCTCTCGTCCGCGAAGCTGCGCGCCCGGCGCCACCACCTCCGCATCCGCGCTGAATGGTTCGGCTTTGGCGTCCTTCGCCTCGAATGCCGCCACGTGACGCTCGATTACTTCCATCGGAGCGCTCATATCGCCTCCTCCCATCGCGGTTGATGTAACCGGATATTCGCACTCCCAGGTTCTGTCCGCCTGAGCTAGCCTTGAGCGCAGAAGCAACGACGGCTGGAGGTGGAAGATGAAATTGAAGGTCGGAGATCGCGTCGAAGCAGAGTCCGAGTCCACCGAGCGCCCGCCACGAGCTGGGGTCGTCGAGGAGGTGCTCAACGGAGAGTCTTCGCCCCGGTACCGCATCCGCTGGGACGACGGCCACGAGAGCATCTACACCCCGTCGGCTGGAGCGCTGCACCTGGCGCAGGCGGCGAACGCGCAATAACGCAGAGACTGGGTTAGCCGAGCGCGATCCTGCGTAGCCCCGGCCGGAGCGCGTCGACTCCCACGGCCACGCACATCATCGGCTCCTCCTCCGTGCCGAGGTAGCGACGCACCTCGTCGTCGTAGAAGGTGAGGCCGGTGGCGCCGAGGCCGCGCGCATACGCCCCGAGCGATACCCGCCCGGCGCGGACGCCGGCGTCGAGCTGCGTCGCGCGGTAACCCCGGTCCCCGAGCACCGGCAGCACCCGGTCCAAGTCGGCGGTGAAGAACAGGACGGCCGCGGCCCTGCCGGCAAGGCGTTGCTGGAGGGCGACGTAGGCGCTCTCGCGGCGGGATACCCCGTCGCCCACCCGCTCGAAGCGGTCCGGGGGCTCGTAGCTGTACACGCCCGGCTCGAGGCCGTCGAGCGCGTGCGCGACCACGAACGTCGAGCACAGCGGCGGTAGGTCGCCCGGGACGGGCGCGCAGGCCCAGGCGAGCATCGCGGCGAGCTCGTCGCTCGAGATCGGATCGGCGGTGAAGTCGCGCGCCGACCCGCGGAGCAGGATCACCTCCTCGAGCGAAGCCGGCGGCGCGCCGCCGCCGGAGGCACCGCCGAACCGACGCCCCGCCTCGCGCCAGGCTCGCACCTCATCGGCCGTCCCGAGCGAGGAGGCGGCCCACGCCTCCTCGGCCTCCGGGAAGCGGTGCTCTCGCGGCGAGAGCGGTGGGCTGCGGTGAGCGATCGGCTCCAACCGCTGCGGGCCTCGTGAGGGCTCCGACGGTCCGGCGGCGAGCAGCGCGACCGGTGCCTCGCGGGGCGGCTCGACGCCGAGCACCTCCGCGACCTGGGCGTCGAGGAACGCGCTCAGAACGCGAGGCTCGAGCCCGGCTTCGCCGGCCAGCGCGAGCAGGTTCGCGAGCATCGTGCCGGCGTCCCAGAAGATGTGACGCCAGCCACGCGCCCCGTACTTCCACGCGGTGCGCCACAGGATGCCGGTGAGGACGAGCACGACGGCGGCCTCCGCGATCTCCGGCGCCGCGGCGGCCTCAGAGAGCGCCGCGCGGGGATCCTCGTCACGCAGCCGCCGGAGCGTTCCTTCGCCGGGGTGGAAGTGCCAGAGCGACGTCGTCGCCACGTACAGCTCCACCGGATGCAGCGCGCCGGCGCTCATGAAGGTGCGAAATTGCGGAGCACCCCGGCGTGGATGCACTCCGGCGCCCAGGCGCAGCAGCCGGCCGAGATCCTCCGGAGGGCGCACCGGCTCCAGGTCGGGATAGCGCTTGAACGGATCCGGCTGGTTGTCCCACTCGAGCCCGTAGGGGTTCGAGCTCGGACGGCCGGGGAAGTGCTTGGTCAGCTCGTGGTAGGCGCGGGTCACTGACGGACCTCCGAGGTGCGCTTCGCGAGCGCGTGGGCAGCCCGCTCGATCCTCTCGCGCTCGCGCAGCGGCGTGAGCCAGCGCGCGGGGATCGAGTCGGGTCCGTGGCGGCAGCCAAGCAGCGCACCGGCGACGGCGGCGTTGGTGTCCGTGTCGCCGCCGAGGCCGATCGCCCACAGCACTCCGCTCTCGTAATCGCGGGCCGTGAGAAGCGCGTGGAGCCCGACGCCGAGCGTCGTCCAGCAGGCGCCCGGCTCGGCCCCGGCGGCGAGCCGCGCGATGAAGTCCTGATCCCGAGTCCAGACCGCCTCGAGAACCTGCTCGTGCTTGGGATGGCCGGCGATTTGGGCGGCGGCGGCGTCGACTGGACTGGAGCGCCCGCCGATCGCCAGCAGCGCCGCGCAGAGCGCCGCCGACGCCGCCCCGGCCGCGGGGTCGAAGTGGGTGAGCCTCGCGTCCTCTCGCGCCGCCCAGACCGCCTCTTCGACCGACGTCGCCGAAAGCCCGATCGGGGCCGCCCGCATCACGGTGCCGTTCCCCGCCGAAAGCGCGGTCTGCCGATGAAACTCCTCGGCCCGCGCCCTCGCGTCTGCCTCGCTTGCCGCTCCGCGTAACGCGGCCCGAGTCGTCCGGCCGATCCCCTTTCCCTTGCGGGCCCACGCGATGTAGCGGGCAGCGATGTCGGATGTGTCGAGCAACCCGCGCGCGGCGATGCTCTCCGCGAGGCAGAGCGCCATCGCGGTGTCGTCGGTCCACTCCCCGGGCGCCCACGCCCCGCCTCCCGTCATCTCGAGCCCACGCTCGACCGCCTGCGCCGCCCGTCCGGGAGGTGACCCTTCGAGGGGTGCGCCGAGCGCGTCTCCGACGGCGAGACCGAGAAGAGATCCCAGGATTCGCTGGGGGTGTCCTACGGCCCGGTCCAGCCCGCGAGGTAGCAGGGACGCGGGCCGCAGACGTCGATGAACGCGCCATCCGGCTTCAGGAACTCGGAGATCTGAAGGCGTCCCGTCACCTGCTCGCTCGCGTCGGGTCCGTGCGGGTCGACGCCCTCGCGGTTCGGCACGTTCTCCGGCGGCGGAGGCGTCGTCCCCTTCACCTGCCCGCCTTCGGTGCGCAGCGGCCCCACGTCCCAGACCTCGAACAGCGAGCCGTTGTAGGGCCAGCTCTGAACCGGCGGGATACCGTAGTAGGGGATCTCCTCATTGGAGCGGCCGGGGTCGAGCGCGGGCTCGCGGATGCTCGCGCCGATCGTGCGGGCCTCCACAGCGGTGGTCCAGTTCGACACCTGATGGTCGCCGAACGCCATGTCGAGCAGCACCTTGTGCGCGGGCGTGCCCGCCAAGGGATCGTCGGTCATGTGGTGCGCGTAGCCGTTGGCCTCGGCGCGGTCCCAGAGCATCTGGATCAGCGAGAAGATGAGCTGGCGCTCGAGCTCGTTCGGGTAGGCGTTGTAGAGGATCGGCGCGAAGTCGTCGAAGTCGACGCTGCGCTGGAGGAGGGTCGAGTAGTTCATGCCCGGCACACCGAGCGCGGCGCGGGTGAAGTCGGGCGCCACGGCAGTGAGCGAGCCGCCCATGATGCCGCCCTGGCTGCCGCCGTCGTAGTAGAGGCGGGTCGTATCGATCAGCGGCGTGCCGTTCCACTGGAAGGCCGGGTCCGTGGAGAACCCGAGCGGGTTGATCATCGCGCGGCCGAGGTAGAGGAAGTTGAGCATCCCCTGCTGTGAGCGGTCTGCCAGCGACGAGAAGTGCGAGATGTCGCCGAGGATCGCGACCGCGTTCGGGATGTCCTCCTGCGCGAGCCCGATCCAGTCGCTCGCGCACAGCAGGATGTCGTGCTCGCTCGCGAGTGCCTGGATCGCTCCGCCCGAGACCTGCGAGGCGGTCCCGAGCAGCCCGTGCCCGTAGAGCGATGGGCGTGCCGGGTTGACGGTGTCGCCGCTGACGGCCGCGCGCGGGATGATGCAGACGAAGTTCGCCGGATCGACGTTCCCCGGGATGCGCAAAGGCAGACCGTCCGTCCCGTACGCGAACTGCGAGCCGGACGGACAGCCCGCCGCGTTCAGGTAGCAGGGCACGACCACGCGGCCCTCCACCTGGCGCAGCAGACGATCGCTCTCGCCGGACTGGCAGCCGTCGCTGCCGCAGGGCTGGAAGTCGGTCACCTTCGTCACCTCGAACGGCGGCGAGCCGCCCTGCACGGTGAGGTCGTCGAGCGTCGTGTCGCCGAGCTGCGCGAAGGCGTCGTTACGGATGTGAAGCATGCGCTCGGAGAGGTTGCGCTCGCTTGCGACCGTGAAGTCCCAGGCCAGATAGAGGTCGTTGCGCCTGATCCCCGCGCGCTTGAGCGTCTTGAAGATGTCCTCCATGTGCTTCCGGCGCGCCTCGACGGCCGGGTCGGAGGTGGGGACTTTGTCGCGATAAAGACGGAACGCCTGCTGGGCCCGAATCGTCCGGCCGCCCGAGTCCTTCAGGTTGCGAAGCGCGACGATGTAGCGCCCGCCCTCGTCGAAGTTGACGGCCGGCCGGATCAGCAGGTTGACGTTCGCGGGGTCCTGCGGGTTCGCATCGAGCTCGGACCAGATCAGGTGGCGCCTGCGCGTGTCCGCGTCGAGCACCACGATCGGCTGGTTACGGTCGTAGGTGGCGGAGATGTCGGTGATCGGCACCGCCCGCGTCCTGCGAAAGGCGGATTGGTTGTCGAGGCCGGGCACGTGCGTGACGATCTCCTGGCCCGGGCTGAAGCCGTCGTTGCGGTTGAAGTCGGTGGGATCGATCGGCTTCCCGGCGGCGTTGCGGGGCATCGAGGCGAGATCGAGGTTGACCCGCCGGCCGGTGTCGGTCGCGTGATCGGCGACCGTGAAGTAGTCGTTGGGCCAGGGCTGGAGGCAGACGGAGGGATCGAGCGGGTCGCAGCGGCCGACCTCTTGGGCGGCGGCCGACGGCGCCAGCACCGCCAGAACGGCGGCGGCGGCAAGCATCCCCGATAGTCGCGAGCACGCCTTCGACACGCGTTCTCCTCCCCTTGAACTACCGGCGGCACTCTACACCTTGGGGAAAAGAAGAAAAAGAGGATTGTGAATCGCCCTTCCCGGGTACCGCCGCAAACGGTGGTCCCGTCTCATCCCAGGGGGAGGATGCATGCGCGTACGTCTCGTAGCCGCCGCGGCGGCAGGTGTAGTCATTAGCTTCTGCTCTTCTGCCATCGCGTCGCCGGTCGCGACGAGCGACACGCAGTACCAGATTCTCGGCAGAGTGTTCCCCGACCCGCTGGCCGGCTGCCAGTTCGCCGGCACGTCCCCCTGCTCCCCCAACGCGCAGGGCAACGTGCCCGCGACCCAGTTCATCCAGCACGGCGAGTTCCTCGACGCGCTCAGATACATGAACCAGCGGTCCGTGTGGCAGCGCTACATGGAGGTATGGCCGCTCGACGGCAAGCTCGGCGACGGCTCCGGGACCGGCCTCGGCACCGACGCCTTCCCGGGCAACAACCTCGGCAAGCTCGAGTTCTCGCCGAAGCAGGAGTACCAGTCCGCCGGGCTGCCGACGACCACGCTCGAGCGGAAGAAGTCCGACCTGATGGTGGTGCGGGTGACCGACGAGAGCGTGCCCGACGCGGGCAAGAAGCGCTACGCGCTGTCGCTCTCGATCCATGCGATCGAGCGCGCCGGCGCGGAGGGCGGCACCCGCGCGATGGAGGACCTCGTGACCTCCTACACCACGGGCCTGGCGAGCAAGCCGGTCGTGCCCGCGAGCGTCAACGCGGGCGCCCCGACCTTCGGCGACGTCCTCAAGAAGACGATCATCTACTTCACCTACCCGAACCCGGACGGCTGGCGCCGCGGCTCGATCTCCGAGGGCGGTGTCTTCTACCAGCGCTACAACGGCAACGGTGTCGATCCGAACCGTGACTGGCCCGACATCGGCTTCTCGTTCCGGCCCTACAGCGGGCTGTCCGAGCCCGAGAGCCGCGCCCTCTCTTCGTTCTACAGCAACGTGAAGAGCTCGACCGGCGCGCAGTTCACGGCCGGCGACGACCTGCACGGCCAGCCGTTCGCCGACGCGCTCTCCTTCACCTTGCTCCCGCACGGCAAGCACGACTTCGGCAAGGACCTGCGGATCCGCGAGACCGCGAAGACGATCCACCGCGCATCCGAGGAGGCGCTGCTCTGGTCGCCGATCATCCAGCCGAACGACGCGCCGAAGGGCGGGGGCCTGCCCTGCGCGCCAAACGTCGCGATCGGCGAGATGTGTGCCCAGATCTACGGCCAGACCTGGGGCACGGTCTTCGACACGATCAACTACACCACCACCGGTGCGCTCGGCGACTGGTTCGACTCGTCGGTGGGCCTGGGCGCGGACGGTATCGACAACGAGATGTCGTTCTCGCACCTCGACAAGAACATCGTGTTCGACCCGCACACCGAGCAGCTGCACGTGGACGGCAACAAGGCGCTGATCTACGCGCATCTGACCGCGATGCTCGCTCCCCCCACCGGCACGTTCCAGGCGCCGGGCCGCAAGGGCTACGTCCCGGGCCAGCGTTTTGTCCGCAAGCAGAAGACCTACCAGGCCGGCCCGCCGCCGAACACCGTCGCCCAGGACGACATCAGCGGCCAAACCGGCACCGCCGACGCGGACGGCAACATCATCTTCCCGTTCGAGGTGAAGCGCACGAAGGGAACCAAGCGCGAGCCCGGGATCTACAACGGCGGCATGCGCGTCGACATCACCGTGCAGAACGTGCAGGGCATCGCCACCGGGACAGCCACGCTGAAGGTGCAGTGCCGCGGCTGCGACCACCACGTCGGCGTGATCGACGACGGCGAGTGGGTGACCGTGCAGGAGGACTACAACCAGTCGTTGATATACGCACAGGCCGGCGTGACCGCGGCCGTGAACAGGCCGCAGACCCTGAAGGCGGACGGCACGCCGGTCGAGTGGCGGGCCGTCGTCAACGGGCCCACGGCGGTCGCGACGATGGGCGTCGACTTCACGTCCGGGCCGGCGTCGACGGACGGATCCACGGGCGGTGACCCGCCGCCCGTTGCGCGCGGCTACGACGTCGCGAACACGGACTTCTTCGGCGACCTGAACAGGTTCATCCCGAACACGGACGAGCGCTTTGGGGCGTTCGACCCGCGCAAGGTGATCGGCGGCAAGCAGTCGCTGAGCGGGCTGAAGTCGCTCGTGCTGGCGGACGATCCGCTACCCGGCTACACCGGCCCGTACGGGGCCGAGGCGCCGCGGCCGACGGGTCCGCCGACGGCGGACAAGCAGTTCTCCTCGACGGTTAGCGTGCCCGGTGTGGGCTCTCGCCTGCCGGGGACCTACGAGACGTACGAGTTCTCGATCGGGCCGAACGACGGCAACGGCGCGATGACCGTGAAGGTCGAGTGGGATACGTCGGTCGACGACTTCGACCTGTACGTGTACACGAAGGACGCCGACGGCAACCTGACCGAGGTGAACCACTCCGCGGGCGGCGCGCCGCAGACGTCCGAGGGGTTCACGGTCAAGAATCCGGCGGCAGGCGACTACGTCGTGTACGTCGACAACTGGGCCGCGCCCGACCCGCGCTGGCGGGGGTCGGTGACGTTCACGCCGCCGACGGCGGGAGCGGTCGCGACCGGGACCGGCGCCTATACGCCGGCCGAACAGGACCAGTGGTTCGCGAAGCTGCGCGAGTGGGTGCAGGGCGGCGGCAACCTGGTGCTGACCGACGGCGCGCTGCGCGCGCTGCCGGAATTGACGAGTGTGTCGGCGGACGCGGTTGGCCGCCAGACGGTGTACGCGGGTCAGACCGCGTTTGCCGATGAGAGTGCGAGCGACGACACGCTGGACGATCCGCTGGCCGCCGATGTCGCGCAGGACGGCGCCCGGTTCGGGTCCGGAATGCGGCGTCAGATGTTCGAGCCCACGCCGCTCGGGTTCGCGATCCAGAACCCCGAAAGCGGCAGCGACGAGTCACATGCCCGCCAGTACGACGTCGACAAGGAGGCGTGGAAGGCGGCCGGCGGTCGCGTCGCGGGCACCTCGATCGACGCGAGCGCGGACAACGCTCAGCCGGTGTTCAGCCGCGTGGCGCTGGGCGAGCTGCGGCTCGGGGCGGGGACCGTGCGGATCGCGGGCGCGCTGCTGCCGGCGCCGAGCGAGGAGTACGACCACACGCTCGGGCTCGAGCCGTACGCCGTCACGTACACCGGATACATCCTGGCGCGCAATCTGCTGATGCCGTGAGGCTCCGCGCCCTTTTGTTGGCATGCGTCGCGGCAGGCATGCTGCTCGCGATGCCTGCCGCGAGCACCGCCGCTCCGGACTGCAGCTTCGTGCCGCAGCCGAGAACGGTCCTGAGCGGACTGGGGAGGCTCGAGTCCGTGATCGCCGATCGCCAGGGGCGGCTCTACTTCGTCGAGACCGGCAACGTGGGGCGACTGCTGAAGCTGTCCGAGCCGGGCGCGCAGCCTCAGGTACTCGTAGACGGCATCGCGAACCCGCGCGGGCTTGCCTTCGATCGCGACGGCATGCTCTACCTCGGCTTCGGGGGCGACGGCGTGATCAGCCAGCAGACACTTGACGCCGGAGTGCTGCGGATCGATCCGCGAACGGGCCAGCACTCGGTCTATGTGACGGGGCTCGAAATGGCGAACGGCGTCGCCTGGGCCGACGACGTGATCTATGCCTCGAACAACTTCGGCACTCACGTTCAGCGCGTCGTCGAAGGGCGCGTGGAACTCGACTGGGCGGCGGTGACCTCAGCCAACGGACTGGTCGTCGATCGCGCGGGCAAGTTCCTATACGCGGCGCAGACGTTCCAGCCGGCGGCGATCAAGCGTGTCGAGATCGCCAATCCCACAAACGTCCAGACCTACGTCCAGGCTGGTCCCGAGGACATCGCTGCCGGCCCCGACGGCATGACACGCGACGAGCGCGACCGTCTTTACGTGGCCGCAAACGGCGCGGGCCAGGTCTGGCGCGTGGACGAGCAGCGTCAGATCTGCGTGTTGTGGCGTGGGGTCCCCGTAGGACCGAGCGCGGTCGCATTCGGAGGCGGGACACGGCTCTTTCCCGAGGACAACCTCTTTGTCGTGACGTTTCAGGGGCAGCTGATCGAGCTACCAGGCGTACGCACGTCTTAGCACGCGAGATCCGCCGCGGGCGAGCAATTGCGGAGGAGCAAGAGCGAGCGAGGCCCCCAGACGTCCTAGCCGCGGGCCTGCCCGCTGGCGCCGGGTGCGGATCAGGGCCGGCCGGCGTCCCCCTGGCCGTAGTCGCAGACCCCCGTGGGGAAGATCTGCTTCAGCCGCGCCACCTCCGCCGCCGACGGGGTCCACGACCCGTACACACCGTTCGCGATCGCGTCGTCGACCGACTGCAACGCGCACTTGTAGACGCCGCCCCGCAGCGGGCCGCCGGCCACGATGCGCGACGTCGAGTGGAGTGGAAACTCCTGTGCGCACGCACCCTTTGGCCCGCCGTCGAGGATGCCGTCCCAGACGTGCGCTCCCCGGGCGATCTCCTGGCCCTGGGTCGTGAAGCAGCGGTCGGTCGCCAGTTCCGGCTTGTTGCCCGCGACGCCCCGGTCGGGATGCGCGCGGATGTTCGCCATCCAGTCGTCGATCACCCCGAGCGCCTCGGGCGTCGGGTCCGACTGCCGCGACGGGCGCGCGTCGGTGAACCAGATCACCTGGTTGGAGGTGTCGCCGTCGAAGTCGAGCATGCGCTGCCGCGAGGCGAACGACTGGTGGCTGTTATGCATGTCGAGCTCTTCCTCGAGGTAGTGCCGCCAGTCGATCAACGGGATGTTGATGTTGCCGTCGAAGTACAGGCCGCGGGTATAGGCCGCGTGCATCGCGGCGAGGTCCCCTT
>JBKOZI010000033.1:0-10241 GCA_046725795.1 Actinomycetota bacterium | reverse complement strand
TCTCGGGGCTGTGCCTGCGGATCTTGAGTGTGTAACTGGGCATTACTGGCGCTTAGCGACTACTAGTATTTCCGTTCTTCCGGCTGCCATTGTGTGATCGTCACAGGTGAGTAGCTGATGTGCGGCTGTCCGTCGCCTCCGAGCGTGACGTCGATGTGCTTGAGCCACTCTTGGTCGTTCCGCTCGGGGCAGTCGGTGCGAAAGTGCGCGCCACGGCTCTCCGTGCGATGGATCGCGGAGATCAGAGTGGTCTCCGCGCAGTCCAGCATGTACCCGAGCTCGAGCGCGCCGAGCACGTCCTGGTTGAAAATGCTTCCGCGGTCGTCGATCGCGACGTCCTTGTACTCCTCCTTCAGGCGCCGAACCACCTCGCGCGCCGTGTTGAGTCCCTCGGCCTCGCGGAACACCGCGCAGTAGCGGTCCATCGTCTCGCCGAGCTCGTTCCTCAAGTTCGCGACGCGCCTTCCCGCTCCGCGGTCGCGATCCATGATCGTGCCGATCCGCCGCTCCTCGTCCTGGAACAGTGCCTCTGATGGTGGGTTCAGCACGACGTTCAGGGCTCGCTCCGCGGCGTGCGCGCCGGAGCGGCGGCCGAACACGAGCGTATCGAGCAGCGAGTTTGCGCCGAGCCGGTTGCCTCCGTGCACCGATACGCACGCGCACTCGCCCGCTGCATAGAGGCCGGGCACCTCGGTCTGCCCGTGCACGTCGGTCTTGACGCCGCCCATGACGTAATGGTTGCCGGGCTTGATGTGGATCGGTTCGCGCGTGATGTCGACCCCGGCGAAGTCCCGGCCGACGTTGACGATCTCCCGCAGCGCCTCGTGGATGCGCTTGCGGGGCACGACCGTGATGTCGAGCGCGACCGTGCCGTCGGGGAAACCGCGACCCTCGTTGATCTCGGTCTGCTCGGCACGCGAGACGACGTCGCGGGACGCGAGCTCCATCTTGTTGGGCGCATACTTCTCCATGAAACGCTCACCCAGCGCGTTGTAGAGATGAGCGCCCTCGCCACGGGCGCCCTCCGTGATCAGCAGCCCGTTGCCGGCGAGCGTGGTCGGGTGGTACTGGATCATCTCCATGTCCATCAGCGGCGCGCCGATCCGGTAGGCCATCGAGATCCCGTCGCCGGTGCAGATGAGCGCGTTCGTAGTCGGCTTGAAGCACTGCCCGTTGCCGCCGGTCGCGAGGATCACCGACTTTGCCTTGAAGAGCTCCATGGAGCCGTCGCGGATGTCGCGGGTGATCGCGCCGGCGCAATGGCCGGACTCGTCCAGCACGAGGCCGGTCGTGAACCACTCCTCGTAGCGGTGCACCTCGTCGTGCTTCATGAGCTGCTCATAGAGGACATGCAGGATCGCCTGGCCGGTGATGTCGGCGACGTAGTAGGTGCGCGCCGCCGAGGCGCCGCCGAAGGCGCGGGTGCCCAGGAGGCCCTCCTCGTTGCGGTGGAAGGTGACGCCCATGTGCTCCAGGTGAAGGAGCTCCTCGGGCGCCTCCCGGCACATGATCTCGATCGCGTCCTGGTCGCCGAGGTAATCGGAGCCCTTGACGGTGTCGTACGCGTGGGACTCCCAGGAGTCCTCCGGGTTCAGCGCAGCATTGATACCGCCCTGAGCCGCATTCGAGTGCGACCTCACCGGGTGGACCTTGGAGATGATCCCCACGGTGACCCCGGATTGGGCCGCGCTCAGGGCGGCCCGCTGGCCGGCGAGGCCGGCGCCTATGACGAGGACATCATGCTCAGGCACGGCGGGGAATTCTATGCAAACACTAGACGCTCGCCGGACTCGTTTCGGTCAGGGAATCGAGGCTGTCAGCGGGGTGCCACGCCTGAGACACCCTGTTGGATGGCGCGCCGGACCTGGTCCCAGGTGACGATTCCGAGGAGCCGGCCGTCGCCATCGACGGCCATCACGGCGCCGGTGCGGATCAGGGGTTCGGAGCCGAGCAGCGTCTCGAGCGGGTCGTCAGATCGCACCCGGAGGCTGCCCTCGCCGGCGCGCATGATCTCCCGCACCTTGAAGACCTTCTGCCGATCCTCCGGAATCCGCTCCGCCCGCTCGCGGTCGACGATCCCGATGAAGCGCCCGTTTGCATCGACCACGGGAAACCAGGGGTAGCGGTAGCGCAGGAAGTACTCGTGCAGGGCCTGCTCGATCGTCATGTCCGCCGGGATCGCGACGGGCTGGGAGTCCATCACGTCCGCCACGCGCACGCCCTCGATCTTCGAGAGGAGCGCGGTCTGGTAGGTCGCCCCCTTCGCCGCCTGGCCAAGGAAGATCCCCAGGAACACCAGCCAGGCGCCGCCGAGCAGATCGCCCTGGAACGCCGCGAGGAAGATTCCGATCCCGATCAGGATGTAGGAAAAGCCCTGGCCGATCGCGGCCGTGAAGTTGGTCGCACGCGTGCGATCGCCCGTGATCTTCCAAGCGATCGCGCGGGCCACGCGCCCCCCGTCGAGCGGGAAGGCCGGGATCAGGTTGAAGAAGAGCAGCAGCAGGTTGATGCTCGTCAGGTAGGCGAGCAGCGCCAGCATGCCGTCCTCCAGCTGTTGGGGGTCGCCCTTCATCGCATCCCAGAAGTCGTTCGCGCCGCCCGCGGCAATGCCGATCAGGGCACAGGTCACGGCAATGAGAAGCGTGACAACCGGCCCTGCGATCGCGACACGGAACTCGACCCCGGGGGAAGGAGTGTCCCGAGTCATCTTCGCGATCCCGCCGAAGAGCCAAAGGTCGATGCCCGCGATCGGGATGCGGTTGCGGATCGCGACCCGGGCGTGACCCAGCTCGTGGAGCAGGATCGACAGGAAGAAGAGCAGCGTGCTCGCGGTCGCGAGCAGGAACGCGCCCGTGTCGTCGTTGCCCGGGATCGCGTCCTGGTAGTAGCCGGTCAGGAGCCAGATGAACAGGAACAGCGCCAGGAACCAACTCGGGTCGACCCCGACGCGGATCCCGAACACGCGCACAAGCGGGATCGATCTGCCGCTGAACATCAAGAGAGAGGGTATAGGTGCGGACCTATGCTTCTAACGATGGCTGTGCCGGCGGGGAGACTCGTGACGCTGCGACCGCTCGAGGCAGGCGATGTGCCGGCGCTCCGCAGGATCCGCTCGACTCCGGAGGTGGCGCGGTGGTGGGGGCCTCTGGAGGAGGACTTCCCACACGCGGACGACCCGGACGCGACTCGGTTCAGCGTCCTGCTGGACGGTGAGGTCGTAGGCATGGTCCAGTACGCCGAAGAAAACGAGCCCGACTACCGGCACGCCTGGATCGACCTCTTTCTGGATCCGCAGCACCACGGGCAGGGCATCGGGACGGACGCCGTCGCGACGCTTGTCCGGCACCTGATCTCAAAGCGCGGGCACCACCGAGTCACAATCGACCCCGCGATCGACAACAGTGCCGCAATCCGGTCCTACGAGAAGGCCGGGTTTCGCCCCGTGGGGGTGACGCGGTCGAGCTGGCGCGATCCCGAGGGCGCCTGGCAGGACTCGCTCTTGATGGAGTTGGTCGTGGACCCGACCGGCATCTCTTAGCCTCATGCCGGTCGCGCGATACACAAAGGGGTTAAGAAAAGGCATTGGCGCAGTCCCGTGGCCGTCCACCTCGCGTTTAAGCGTGCATAGCCCCCAAAATGTTCGGTGACCGATGGATCCGCAATCAGGTGGCTCTTTCGCGGTGTCATTTCGCGCGAGTCATTCACGAACTGATCAAACGGCTCAGCCTGTCCCCCTGTTAGTGCCCCCAGACGATCATCTACCTGGAGCGCAGGGAGGCCGAGGGCAAGTCACGCAAGGAGGCGCTTCGCTGCTTAAAGCGCTTTCTCGCGCGCCGCGTCTGGCACCTGCTGCGCGTCCCCAACGCCGCTCATCATGACCCCCTGCCATCAAGGATCAAGGAGCCAATCTCCGTGATGGCTTGACATAGGAGCAACGGTGTCGTGCGAATGCACCTCAGAGTGCCGGGGTAGGCCGCTAAAGCTGCGGCCGGTGCCGCTCGATGATCGACCGGGCGTCGATCCCGGCCGGCAGCGTTCCGAACGCCTGACCCCAGTCCCCGTCCAGGCGCGATGCGCAGAACGCGTCGGCGACGGCGGGGTCGGCGTAACGCACGACCAGCGAGCCCTGCAGCGCAAGCGCCATTCGCTCGACGATGCGCCGTGCGCGCCCCTCGGCGCCCTCGAAGTCGGAGAGCTCGTCCTTCAGCGCGTCGACGAACCGCGCGAGCCGGGGCTCCGCCGCGACACCCTCTTCGACTTCGTCCATGAACGCCTCCAGCGACTGCGGGCTGCGCGCCAGCGCACGCAGGACGTCGAGGCAAATCACGTTGCCCGATCCCTCCCAGATCGAGTTCAGCGGAGACTCGCGGTAGAGGCGGGGCATCCCCGATTCCTCGATGTAGCCGTTGCCGCCGAGACACTCGAGCGACTCGATCGCGTGCACGGGCCCCCGCTTGCAGATCCAGTACTTGGACACCGCGGTCGCGAGCCGCTTGAACAGGATCTCTGATTCGTCCTCGGCCGACTGGTCGTACGCGCGCGCCAGCCGCAGCGCCGTGATCGTCGCCGCCTCGGACTCCACGCAAAGGTCGGCGAGCACGTTCTGCATCGCCGGCTGGTCGATCAGCAACTTGCCGAAGGCCGAGCGGTGAGCGGCGTGATGGGTGGCACGGGCGACGCCCGCGCGCATCCCGGCGGTCGACCCGAGCACGCAGTCGAGGCGAGTGTGGTTCACCATCTCGATGATCGTCGGCACGCCGCGCCCCTCCTCGCCGACCAGGCGTGCCCAGGCGCCGTGGAACTCGACCTCGCTCGAGGCGTTCGAGCGATTGCCGAGCTTCTCCTTCAGGCGCTGGAGGTGGAACCGGTTACGGGTCCCATCGGGGAGCACGCGTGGAAGCAGGAAGCAGGAGAGGCCCGCGTCGGCCTGCGCGAGCACGAGAAAGACATCGCACATCGGCGCCGAGCAGAACCACTTGTGGCCCACGATCTCATATTCGGCGCCGGGGCCGCCGCCGTTCAGCGGCCGCGCGAAGGTCGTGTTCGCGCGCACGTCTGAACCGCCCTGCTTCTCGGTCATAGCCATGCCGCACAGAGCACCGGCCTTGTCCGCCGCGGGCACGAGCCGCGGGTCATAAGTCGTCGAGGTCAGCAGCGGCTCCCATTCGGCTGCCAGTTCGGGCGTTGCTCTCAACGCCGGCACGCCGGAGTAGGTCATCGACATCGGACAGCCGTGGCCCGCCTCGGCCTGTCCGAGCGGCATGAAAATGGCGGCACGCGCGACGTGGCCGGCGGGCTGGTCGGTGGTCCACGGCAGCGAGTGGGAGCCGTGAGCGACCGCGAAGTCCATCAGGCGATGCCAGGCGGGGTGGAACTCGACTTCGTCGATGCGGTTGCCGAAGCGGTCGTGCGTTCGCAGAATCGGCGGATTCTCGTTCGCCTGTCTGCCCAGCTCGATCGCCTCGCCGCCGGCGAACGTGCCCACCTCGCGGGCGCGGTCGCGCGCCCATGCCGCGCCTTCGCGCTCGAGCGCCTCCACGAGCGGGCGGTCCTGCTCGAAGACGTTATAGCCCTGCAGCGGTGGCGCCTGGTTTATGACCTCGTGCGTGGGCGCATACGCGCGTGAAGGCTCTACGACTGCCATCGCAAGGACAACTGTACCTGCGAGGGTTGCGGAGCGCGAATCTCTAGGCTACGCCCCGATCCCGCAGGCGACGAGGGAGAACCGAAGTGGCATACAACGTGACTTTCATCCCGGGGGACGGCACTGGGCCCGAGCTTGCTGACGCGGCGAGCCGGGTGCTCGAGGCGACCGGGGTCGAGTTCGAATGGGACTGGCAGTCGGCAGGCGCCGACGTGTACGAGCAGGAGGGGACTCCGCTGCCGGACCGCGTGCTCGAGTCGATCCGCAAGAACAAGGTCGCGATCAAGGCGCCGATCACGACGCCGGTGGGGTCCGGCTTTCGCTCGGTGAACGTGGCGCTGCGGATGGAGCTCGACCTCTATGCCTGCCTGCGCCCCTGCAAGTCCTATGAAGGTGTCCGCACCCGCTTTCCCGAGACCGATATCGTGATCGTCCGCGAGAATCACGAGGACCTGTACGCCGGGATCGAATTCGAGGAGGGCTCCGAGGAAGCGGCCAAGCTGATCGAGGTGCTGAAGGAGCTCTCCGGCCGCCAGGTCCGGCCGGACTCCGGGATCTCGATCAAGCCGATCTCGATCTACGGCACGAGGCGGATCGTCAGCGCCGCGTTCGAGTACGCGCGCGAGAACGGCCGGCGCAAGGTCACCGCCGCCCACAAGGCGAACATCATGAAGTTCTCAGACGGACTGTTTCTCCGCACCGCACGAGAGGTGGCCGAGGAATACTCCGACGTGGAGTTTGAGGACCGCATCATCGACAACCTCTGCAACCAGATCGTGTCACGACCGGAGGAGTACGACGTGATCGTGCTTCCGAACCTCTACGGTGACATCGTCTCCGACCTCGGCGCGGGCATGATTGGCGGCCTTGGAATTGCACCCGGAGGGAACATCGGCGACGAGTACGCCGTGTTTGAAGCGACTCACGGGTCAGCTCCGAAGTACACAGGCATGAACAGAGTGAATCCGACCGCCCTGATGCTGAGCGGAGTGATGATGCTGCGTCACCTCGGCGAGCGGGAGGCGGCGGACCGGATGGAGTCCGCTATCGCGGAGGTGATCCGAGAAGGAAAGTCGGTGACCTACGACATGAAGCCGACGCGTGACGACCCGACCGCGGTCGGCACCTCGGAGATGGCGGATGCCGTTATCGAGAAGATGAAAGCCGGCGTTACCGCCTAAGCGGCCACGAACCCCTGTCCCTTGCGCTTCACGGAGCCCTGCTTTTGGAGCCCAGCGGTGACGCGGTACAGGTAGTTCTGCCTGATACCCATCTTCTCCGCAATCTCTGGCACGGTCATGCCCGGATTCGACTTGATCAGCTGGAGTGCCTGGTCGGCGCGCGTTCCGCCCTTGCGGCTCCGGGTGACACGACGGCGTGGCCGGCGACGCCCGTTTGCACTCGGTGCGCGGGTCGCCGTTGCCGCCCGCCTGCCGCGCCCTGATCCGCGTGGACGCCCGGGGCCGCGGCGACGCGGCGTGCTCCCCGTTCCAGAGGGAGCCTTCAGCCCGTCCAGCGCCTGCTTCGCCTCCAGCAACGTCAAGTACTCTTCGTGCGCCGGCCTCAGCTCCTCTAGCCGCGCGTCGATTTGCCGACGCTGTTGTGTCAAGAAGTCAGTACGGGGTGGCATGTTTCACCTCTCAGTTGTGGATCGCGAGTCCGTAACTCTTTCAAATTCCAGTCGTTCTGTGTGAAGTCAACGGGAGGGAGTTCAAATGAGACGAAAAATCACAGTCGTCGGAGCCGGAAATGTCGGCGCCACCACAGTGCAACGTCTCGCCGAGCGTGACTATGCCGATCTTGTAATGGTTGACATCGTCGAGGGATTGCCACAGGGAAAGGCGCTCGACCTGAACCAGGCCGGACCGGTGGTGGGGTACGAGCCGAACATCGTCGGGACCAACACCTACGTCGAGAGCTCCGGTTCCGACATCGTCGTGATCACCTCCGGCCTCCCGCGAAAGCCCGGCATGAGCCGCGATGATCTCCTGGCCGCGAACCGCAAAGTCGTCGAGAGTGTCACGAACGAGGTCGCAGACCGCTCACCCGACGCGATCATCATCGCCGTCACCAACCCCCTCGACGCGATGTGCCACGTGGCGCTCGAGGTCTCCGGCTTTCCGCGACAGCGGGTCGTCGGTATGGCCGGGATCCTCGACTCCGCGCGCTTCCGCACCTTCCTCGCCTGGGAGCTCGGCGTGTCCGTCAGAGATGTCACCGGCTTCGTGCTCGGCGGCCACGGGGACACGATGGTTCCGATCACCAGCTACACGAACGTCGCGGGCATTCCCGTCACCCAGAAGATCGACCCCGGCCGCCTCGAGGAGATCGTGCAGCGGACCCGTGACGGAGGCGCCGAGGTCGTAAAGCTGCTGAAGGCGGGCTCGGCCTACTATGCGCCCGCCGCGGCGGTCGCCGAGATGGTCGACTCGATCGTGTTCGATCAGAAGCGCGTACTGCCCTGCGCCGCCTACTGCGACGGCGAATACGACATCGACGGCCTCTTCGTCGGCGTACCCGTGAAGCTGGGCAAGGAGGGCGTCGAGGAGATCATGGAGATCGAGCTGTCCGACGCCGAGCGCGAGGATCTGCAGCGCTCCGCCGCGTCGGTCCGCGAGCTCGTCGACGCGATGGCAGCCTTGCCGAGAAGCTGAGCGGGCCGGCGCCGCGCGAGCGAGTCGTGATCGCCCGGTCGCTTCCCGCCGCCGGGCTCGACCTCCTCGCCGAGCACTTCGACACGGTGGTCGGCGAGCTGATGCTCGATCGCGCCGAGCTGCTCCGGCGCGTGCCGGGCGCGGCCGCGATCGTCGCGGACCCGACCGTCCCGGTCGACGCGGAATTGCTCGATGCCGCCGGATCCTCCCTTCGCGTCGTGGCCAACTTCGCCGTCGGCTACGACAACTTCGACCTCGATGCCTGCCGTGAGCACGGCGTGGTCGTAACGAACACGCCCGACGTGCTGACGAACGCGACCGCAGAGCTGGCCGTGACTCTCATGCTCGCCGCTGCCCGCCACCTGGGCGAGGCCGAGCGACTCCTGCGTGACGGGCGCTGGACGGGCTGGGACCCGGCCCATCTTCTCGGCCGGGAACTGTCGGGAAGCACGGTCGGGATCGTCGGGCTCGGGCGAATCGGGCTGCGCGTCGCCGAGCTTCTGCGCGGCTTCCAGCCGCGGCTCCTCTACACATCCCGAACACCCCGACCGGAGCCGGAGGCACGGCTCGGCCTCGAACAGGTCGATCTTGGCGAGCTGGTCGCGCAGTCGGATTTCGTCTCGTTGCACGTGCCGCTCACCGCCGAGACGCGCCACCTGGTCGATCGGACGTTGCTCGATCGCTTCAAGCCGGGTGCGGTGCTCGTCAACACTGCCCGGGGAGCGCTCGTGGACGCGAAGGCCCTCGCGGCGGCGCTGCGGAGCGGGCGGCTCGGCGCGGCCGGGCTCGACGTCTTCGAGCACGAGCCCGCGGTGGAGCCCGAGCTGCTCGCGCTCGAGAGCGTCGTGTTGCTTCCGCATATCGGCTCGGCTACCTGGGCGGCCAGGGATGCGATGGCTCGACTGGTCGCTCAGAACGTGATCGCGGTGATTGCGGGAGACCCCCCGGTCACCCCGGTTCTCCGCTAACTGCGCGGCTTCTGCGGCCCATCTCGAAGGTCAGCGAAAAACCATGAACAAAAGATCTTGCGATTTGGGAAAAGCGCTCCTCGAGGGGTCTGGACATCGGCGGGCGGATAGCGCACCATGCCGCCCGTGGTCATTTCCCTCCTCGAGACACCGGCTTCGGTCGCGGCATCGGCGGCGCGCCGCCCGGCCCGGAAGCCCCGGTGCGAGGACTGCTTCTTTCATCAGCAGATGCTGTGCGCGCTGCCCGACAAGAAGCCCTGCCCGACCTTCCGGCCCGCCCATCCTGACGGGCTGAAGCCGCCTCAACAGCTCTCGTTCGTCTTCCGCCAGGAGCGCCGGACCGAGCCGTTCCTGTTCGTTCAGCCGGCCGGCGCCTGATCCCGTACTGGAGGCGCTGCGCCCGCGTCCGTCGGCGTCGGTGGGTCGGGGGGCGGACTAGAAAATCGGCATCAACGGATCAGGCTGGGACGCTTGATCAGTTCGGGTGTGACCCGAGCGGATTGACACCGCGAAAGCGCCGTTGATCGCGCCGCAATCGACCAATGTGCAGTTGACCGCCCTATAGCCGCCTAACTGCACGGTCGCCCCTTACGCTTCTGTGTCAATGGGACTTTCTTGACCGCCCGTGTATGGCCGCGCCGCAATGAGCCACTCGCGTAACGGATCGGCCCAGCCTGACCCCCTCATTGCCGGTTTTGTTAATCGCCTGTGGGCCCCGAGCGCGCAGCCTCCGGCTACGCTCGCCTCTCGATCCAGCGCGAGCCGACCGTGTCGGTGAGCCCGTGCGCCACGATCGAGGACAGGATCGTAAACGAGGCGATCTCGAACACGAGCTCCGCGTCGGGTGCCATCGACCGCAGCACCAGCAGTGCAAACAGCATCGAGGCCACGCCCTTGGGGCCGAACCATGCGATGAAGAGCTTGACCGGTGAGCTGAGCCGGGTTCCCGGCAGCGACGCCAGCACGGCCACGGGC
>JBKOZI010000032.1:0-9753 GCA_046725795.1 Actinomycetota bacterium | reverse complement strand
GGTGGTCGAGTACATTGACAACGACCAGACGGTCTGGGAGCGCGAGCCGATGGAGCGCCTCGCCCGCGAGGGCCAGCTCGCCCCCTACGTCTATGAGGGATTTTGGTACGCGATGGACACGCTCCGGGACAAGAACCACCTCGAGGAGCTCTGGGCCACCGGGGAGGCGCCGTGGATGACGTGGTAGCGAACCCTTCTTTCTGGCGCTCGCGAAAGGTGCTCGTCACCGGGCATACCGGCTTCAAGGGCAGCTGGCTCTGCCTCTGGCTGCAGAGCATGGGCGCCGACGTGGTGGGCTACTCGGCCGGATCGCCGAGCGACCCCTGTCTGTTCGACCTCGCCGGGGTGGGCGATGCGATGACGAGCATCGAGGGAGACATCCGGGATTCGGACAAGGTCCACGAGGTGATCGCGGCCCAGCGTCCGGAGCTCGTCATCCACATGGCGGCCCAACCGCTCGTGCGGCGCTCCTACGTCGACCCGGTGGGCACGTACGCGATCAACGTGATGGGCACCGTGAACGTGCTCGACGCAGTGCGGCGGGTCGACGAGGTCCGGGTGGCGATCAACGTCACCACGGACAAGGTCTACGAGAACCGCGAGTGGGAATGGGGCTATCGGGAGGGCGAGCCCAAGGGCGGCCGCGACCCCTACAGCAACAGCAAAGCATGCTCCGAGCTCGTCACGTCCGCCTACCGCGACTCGTTCTTCGGCGACGACAGGCGCGTGGCGGTCGCGACTGTGCGGGCCGGCAACGTGATCGGCGGCGGCGACTGGGGTCAGGACCGGCTGATCCCGGACATCATGCGCGCGGCGCTCGACCGCAAGGAGCTGCTGATCCGCAACCCGGCCGCGATCAGACCGTGGCAGCACGCGCTGAACCCGCTGAGCGGCTACCTGAAGCTGGCCGAGTCGCTCTGGGAGTCAAGCGAGCTCGCAGATGGCTGGAACTTCGGGCCGGACGAGCGCGATGCGCGACCCGTACGCTGGATCCTGAAGCGCCTGAGCGAGCTCTGGGGCGAGCCGATCCCGTGGCGGCACGACGGCGGCTCGCATCCACACGAGGCGATGTACCTGCGCCTCGACTCCTCGAAGGCGCGCGTGCGCCTCGGCTGGGTCCCGCGCTGGGACCTCGACCAGGCGCTCACGAGCATCGTCTCCTGGTACAAGGCCTACCAGGCGGGGGAGGACCTGCGGGAGCAATCGCTCCGCCAGATCGAGGAGTTCACCGAGGCGCCTCTCCCCGGCATGACGACCGCTCAGCCCGGATGACTCGAGCGCGAGGCCGCTGCCGCTTCTGCGGAGCCGAGCTCGCACTCACCTTCGCAAACCTCGGCATGTCCCCGATCGCGAACAACTACCTGAGCGAGGACCAGATCAGCCGGATGGAGCCGTTCTATCCGCTGCACGCGCTCGTCTGCGACCGTTGCTTCCTCGTCCAGCTCGAGGAGTTCGAGACGCCGGAGGCGATCTTCTCCGACTACGCATACTTCTCTTCGTACTCGACGAGCTGGCTCGACCACTGCCGCCGGTATGCCGAGATGGCGACCGAGCGGTTCGGGCTCGGCGAGGGATCGCAGGTCGTGGAGCTCGCCAGCAACGACGGCTACCTGCTCCGATACTTCGCCGAGCGCGGAATCCCCGTGCTCGGGGTCGAGCCCGCCGCCAATGTGGCCGAGGTCGCGCGCGAGCGCGGCGTGCCGACAGAGGTGGAGTTCTTCGGGCACGACGTTGCCCGAAAGCTGGCCGCCGCAAGGCGTCAAGCCGACCTGTTGATCGGCAACAACGTGCTCGCTCACGTGCCCGACCTGAACGACTTCGTCGCCGGCATGAAGGAGCTGCTCGCCCCGGGGGGCGTCATCACGATGGAGTTCCCGCACCTCGAGCGTTTGATCGAGGAGCGGCAGTTCGACACGATCTACCACGAGCATTTCTCGTACTTCTCGCTGCTCACCGTGCGCCGGGTGTTCGCCGCCCACGAGTTGCACATCTTCGATGTCGACGAGCTTCCGACCCACGGCGGGTCGCTGCGGATCTACGCCGGTCACGCGGACGACCCAACGCAACCGGTCAGCGACGCGGTGCGCGCGCTCGAGGCGCGCGAGGAGCGGTCCGGCTTGACCGACATCGACACCTACCTGTCGTTCGGCCAGCTGGTGCAGCAGGAAAAGCGCGACATCCTCGAGTCGCTGATCGGGCTGAAGAACGAGGGCAAGACGATCGCCGGCTACGGCGCTCCCGCCAAGGGCAACACGCTGCTGAACTTCTGCGGGATCGGAACCGACTTCATCGAGTTCACCGCCGACCGCAGCCCGCACAAGCAGGGCCTGTTCCTGCCGGGCAGCCACATTCCCATCCGTGCGCCCGAGGAGATCGAGCGGACCCGCCCGGACGTCGTCTTCATCCTGCCCTGGAACCTCCGCGAGGAGATCATGGAGCAGCTTCGGTTCGTCTCCGACTGGGGCGGCCGGTTCCTCGTGCGTGCTCCCGCGCTCGAGCTGTACGCGTGAGATTCACCGAGACGCCGCTCGAGGGCGCGTTCGTGATCGAGCTCGACCTCCTCAACGACGAGCGTGGGCACTTCGCGCGCACCTTCGACGTGTCCGAGTTTGCGGACCACGGGCTGGACCCGGCGGTGGTGCAATGCAACACGTCCTTCAACACGCACCGCGGCACGCTGCGTGGGATGCACTACCAGGCGGAGCCCGACGGCGAGGCGAAGCTCGTGCGCTGCACCCGCGGCGCGATCTACGACGTGGCGGTGGACCTGCGGCCCGGCTCCCGGACCTACTGCCGGTGGTTCGGCGCGGAGTTGACCGCCGGGAACGCACGCATGCTGTACATCCCGGTCGGGATGGCGCACGGCTTCCAGACGCTCGAAGACGGCTCCGAGGTGCATTACCAGATGTCACATCACTACGTCCCCGATCAGGCTCGCGGCGTGCGGTTCGACGACCCGGCGTTCGGCATCGAGTGGCCCGTGCCCGACCCGATCGTGTCCGAGCGCGACAGCGGATACCCGGACTTCCGGCCGTGAAGCGGGTGCTGGTCACCGGCGCGACCGGGTTCATCGGCCGGCATGCGCTGCCGTTGCTCGCCGAGCGAGGCTACGAGGTGCACGCCGTCGGCAGCGCCGACGCCGATCTGCTCGATCCGGCAGCGGTGGATGCGCTCGTCGATGAAATCCGGCCGTCGCATCTCCTTCACTTTGCGTGGTATGCCGTGCCGGGGAAGTTCTGGACCGCGCCAGAGAACGCCGCCTGGGTGGAGGCGAGCATCCGCCTGCTGCGCGCGTTCGCGGACGCCGGCGGGGAGCGCGCGACCATGAGCGGAAGTTGTGCCGAGTACGAGTGGGGGGAGAACGGCGTTCTGTCGGAACGGAAGACGCCGCTTCGGCCGGCGACGTACTACGGAGCTTGCAAGCACGCGCTGGCCACGGTCGGCGGGGGGCTCGCCGCGGAGCGCGGCTTCGGCTTCGCGTGGGGTCGCATCTTCTTGGTCTACGGTCCCGACGAGCAGCGGGGCCGGCTGGTATCGCAGATCGCGGAGGCGCTCGTGAAGGGCGAGGCCGCGCCGACGTCCGACGGCACGCAGCGACGCGACTTCCTCCACGCCCGCGACGTGGCGGCGGCGTTCGTTGCGCTGCTCGACTCGGACGTCGAGGGGCCGGTCAACATCGGGAGCGGCAATGCCGTTCCCGTCCGCCAGGTGGTCTCGCTGATCGCCGGCGCCGCCGGCCGCCCTGACCTGGTGCGCTTCGGCGAGATCCCGCAACGCCCGGGCGACCCACCCCTGATCGAGGCCGACGTCGCGCGGCTGCGGGACGAGGTCGGCTGGAGACCGGCGGTGTCGCTCGAGGAAGGCATTCGCGAAACGGTGGAGTGGTGGAAGGCGAACGCCTGAGAGAACAACCAAACCCTGGCGACATCGGGTCCGAGACCGACCTGCTCGACACGCCGGCAGCGGGCGCGGCCGCGATCCGGGGCGGGGCGGTGCGCCTGGCCGGCTACGGCGGCGGCGTGGCGTTCGCACTAGCCTCGATCCCCCTGCTGGTGCGCCACCTCGGCGTCGTCGACTTCGGCCGCTACACGCTCGTGGTCTCGATCGTCGCGATGGTGCAGGGGCTCACCGAGGGCGGTCTGCAGGCGATCGGGGTGCGCGAGTACTCGGTGCTCTCCGCGGGCGAGCGCAACCAGATGATGCGGCGCCTGCTCGCCCTCCGCGTGCTGGCGACGCTCACCGGCATCGGCCTCGCGATCGTCTTCTGCCTGATCGCGGGCTACGACTCGACGATCGTGCTGGGAACGCTGGTCGCCGGCGTCGGCCTGCTCCTGCTCGTGCTCTTCAACCTGCTGTCGGTGCCGCTCGCGGCGAACCTCCGCTTCGGATGGATGACGGCCGCCGACCTGGCGCGTCAGGGTCTCGCGACCTTGCTGATCATCGCGCTGGTGATCGCGGGCGCCGGGATCGTGCCGCTGCTCGCGGTCCAGATCCCTGCAGGCCTGCTCGCGGTCGGGATGACGCTCGTGCTGGTGCGCCGGATGACCCCGCTCGTGCCGACGTTCGACCCGGGCGCGTGGTGGACCCTGCTCAGGGACACACTGCCGTACGCCGTCGCGATCGCCGTGAGCGCGCTCTACTTCCGCATCACGATCGTGATCCTGTCGCTCGTCTCGACCGATGCTGCGACCGGTTACTTCGCCACCTCCTACCGGATCATCGAGGTGCTGATCGGCATTCCTTTGCTCGTGGTGGCCGCGGTCTTTCCGGTGCTCGCGCGCGCCGCACGCGACGACTCCGCCCGGCTGCTCTATGCCTCCCAGCGAACCGTCGACCTGATGCTCGTGCTCGGCGTGTGGGTGAGCCTGACGGTCGCGGTGGCCGCCCCCTTCATCATCACCGTGATCGCGGGACACGACTTCGATCCAGCCGCGGAGACGCTGCGCATCCAGGCAGTGACAGTCTGCTGCACCTTCATATCGGTCACGTGCGGATTCATCCTGCTGTCCCTCCGGCGCCACAAGGCGATCCTGATCGGCAACCTCGTGCCGCTTGCGGTCGGCGTGACCCTCACCCTGATCCTCGCTCCCGACCACGGGGCCAACGGCGCCGCGGTCGCCACCGTGGTCGGCGAGGCGGGGCTCGCCGCTGCGATGCTGGGACTCGCCGCGGGAAAGGCTTCAGGCCGCGTGCCGCTTTCGCTTCGGGCCTTCCCCCAGGTCGCGCTCGCGGCCGGTCTCGCGACACTGATCGCCGTGCTGCTTCTTCCCCACGTGCACGAGCTGATCGTCGCGATCGTCGCCACGCTCGTGTATTTCGGCGTGCTGTATCCGCTGGGGCTGATCCCGTCCGAGCTGCGCGACGCGCTCGCGGCCCGGAAGCGCGTCAACGAGGTCGCTGCGTGAGGATCGCTTGCCGGCTGTGCGAGGGTCCCTCCTCCTTCCTGTTCGAGACCCGGGACCGCAACCGCGGCCTCTCGGAGGAGACCTTCAACTACCGCCTCTGCGAACGCTGCGGCGCGATCTTCCTCGCCGACCCGCCCGAGGACCTCGGGCGCTTCTACCCGGACGAGTACTACGTACTTCCCACCGACGGCGCGCTCGAGCGCGCGGCACACGCCGAGCGGTACAAGCTGAAATTCATAACTGCCTTTGCCAAGGGTGGCGGGCGGCTCGTCGAGATCGGCCCCGGCCCCGGGACCTTCGCCCTCGCGGCACGGCAGGCGGGATACGACGTGACCGGGATCGAGATGGACCAACGCTCCTGCGAGCATCTGCGCGCAGGCGTAGGCGTCGAGGCCGTCGAGAGCGATGCGCCCGCACGGGCGCTGGAGGAACTGCCGCCCAGCCGCGTGGTCGCGATGTGGCACGTGCTCGAGCACCTCGCCGAGCCCTGGGCGGCCCTCGAGGCGGCCGCGCGCAACCTCGAGCCCGGCGGCGTGCTTGCGATCGCGGTCCCGAACCCGCAGGCGGTTCAGTTCCGCTTGATGCGCGGTCGCTGGCCGCACGTCGACGCCCCCCGCCATCTCTTCCTGATCCCGGCGGGCCTTCTGGACGAGCGTGCACGCGCGGCCGGGCTCGAGCTGGTGTCGCTGACGGCGAGGGATCGGGGCGGCATATACTGGAACCGCTTCGGCTGGCAGCACCTTCTGATGCGGCCGCGGCAATCGAAGGCGCGCACGGCCCTGGCCCTCGCCTTCGGGATCGGCGTAGCGGCGCTGATGGCCCCGATCGAGCTCACCGACCTGCGCGGAAGCACCTACACAGCCGTCTTCCGAAAACCCGACCGAACCGGCCCGTGAGGATCTCCGTCGTCCTTCCCACCCGCAACGGCGGGGCGTTGCTCGGCGACTGCGTGAAGTCCGTGCTCGATCAGCCCTACGAGGACATGGAGCTGATCGTGTCGGACAACGCGAGCACCGACCAGACGCGCGAGGTGCTGGAGCGGTTGGTGGATCCGCGGCTGCGCGTGATCCGCCTCGACGAGCCGGTGCCGGTGACCGACAATTGGAACGTCGCGCTGGAGGCGAGCACAGGCGACTACGTGCTGCTGATCGGCGACGACGACTACCTGCTGCCGCACTACTTCGAGCGGGCGGACGCGCTCCTGCGCGAGCACGGCGATCCGGAGTGCCTGAGCTATGAGGCGTACGCGTTTGCCTTCCCCGAGGCCCTTCCGGGAAGCAGCGAGGGGCATTATGCGGACCCGCTCTTTCCGCCGGACCCGGCGCTGGCGCCGGGTGGCCTGATCCCCGCGTCGCTGCGGCGGGAGTTCGCCGCCGCGGTGTTCAGGTTCCACTACAGGTTCTGCCTGAACATGCAGACGACCCTCGTCTCGAGGCGCGCGATGGATCGAATGCGAAACGGCCTGTTCAGGCCGCCCTTCCCCGACTTCTACGCGCTCATCGCGCTCATGCTCCTGGTCGATCGCTGGGCCTATTCCCCGGAGCGACTGGTGATCGTGGGCGTCTCGCCGAAGTCGTTCGGGCGCACGCTGCACCGCGGCGGGCAGGACGCCGGCATCCGGGCCCAGGGGATGAGCTACCTCGGCATCTCGACGGACTTCGAGGGACAGCTGCCCGGCAACGAGATGGTGAACGGCACCTATCTGTCCCTGCGCGAGCTGGAGCGCGACTACGGACCGGAGCTCGACGGGATCCGCATCAGCCGCGGGGACTACGTCTCGCACCAGGTCTACAACTGGTTCATGCGGTGGAGGCTCGGCTGGCTGTCCGGCCGCGAGTTCCGCCGCATGCTCCGTCTCCTTGGGCCCCGCGACTGGGCCGGGATGACAGCCGCGCTTGCCCGGCGCCTCAGCCCGCGACTCGTACGCGACCGCCTGCGCGTGAACCGCGAACGGCCCGCCGAGGAGTTCATGCCGGGCATGCAGCGCGCCCCCGGGATCGATGACATCGCCGGTTTTGCGCGATGGCTCGAAGCCGGACGACCGCCGAGCTGATGGCCGACCCCGCGGTCACGGCGATCGTCCTGAACTACAACGGTCGGGAGCTTCTCGACGTGATCCTGCCGTCGCTCGCCGCACAGACGTATCCGAATCTCGCCGTCACCGTGCTCGACAACGGCTCGAGCGACGGCTCGCCCGAGCTGGTGCGCGAGCGGTGGCCGGACGTGCGCGTCATCGCCCTGCCCCACAACGTCGGCGTCGCGGCGGCCCTCAACCGGGGGCTCGAGACAGTCCAGACCGAGCTCGTCGCGCTCCTCAACAACGACATCGAGCTCGACCCGGGGTGGCTGGAGGAGCTCGTCGCACACCTCGAGACGCACCCCGAGGCGGCGTCCGCCTCGGGCAAGCTGCTCAGATTCAACAGTCGCGACGTCATCGACGCCGCCGGCGACGGCATGCGCTGGTCGAGCGCCGCCTTCAACCGCGGTTCCGGCGAAGTCGATCGCGGCCAGTTCGACCGTCCGGAGCCCGTCTTCAGCGCTTGCGCGGGCGCCGCGCTCTACCGGCGCTCCGCATTCGACGACGTCGGCCTCTTCGACGAGGACTTCTTCGCCTATCTGGAGGACGTGGACTGGAGCCTGCGTGCCCAGCTCCGGGGCTATGCGTCCCGATACGTGCCGGGGGCGGTCGCCTACCACATGCGGGGCGCGACCACGAGTGGCTCGCTGAACCGCTACCGGGTCATGCAGCGGCGCAACCAGATCTGGCTCGTGGTCAAGAACTACCCCCTCGGTGCGATGCTGCGGCGGGCGCCGGGCATCCTGCTGCTGAACGCCGGGCTCGCGCTTCAGGACGCCCGGCAGGGCGGTCTCGGCGGCACGCTGCGTGGCTGGTGGGCGGCGCTCAGGGGACTGCCCACGATGCTGCGCAAGCGGCGCGACGTTCAGCGGGCGAGGCGCGCCGGGCTCGCGCAGCTCGACGAGGTCGTGACCCCCGAGCCGTGGGCGAAGGGCAGCCTGCGCGAACGCGTCCGGGCCACCGTCGCGGCGGTCGCTCCCGCCTTCCGGAAGCGCCGGTGACACGCCTCTCCGCGATCGTCGTCACGTTCAACAGCGCCGAGGCGATCGGACGGTCGCTGCCCGCGCTGCTCGGCGAGCTGGCGCCGGGAGACGAGGTGATCGTGGTCGACAACGCCTCCGCAGACGGCACCGCGGATGCGGTTGCCGCGCTCGCGCCGGTCGCGACCGTGATTCGCAACGACGCGAACACCGGCTTCGCGGCGGCCGCCAACCGCGGCGCCGAGGCGGCCACCGGTGACGTGCTTCTGCTGCTGAACCCGGACGCGATCGTGCAGCCCGGCTTTCGCGAAGCGATCCTCCGTCCCCTCTCGGACGGGCGCGATTGGGCGGCCTGGCAAGGCCTCGTGACCATGGACGGCGGGATGAAGGTGAACACGAGCGGCGGCGTCGTTCACTTCACGGGCGTTTCGTGGGCGGGAGAGGCGGGCCGGCCGGTGTCGGTCGCGCCGGCAGCGGCGTCCGAGGTCCCGTTCGCCTCCGGCGCCTGCCTCGCCGTCCCGCGCGATCGATGGCGAGAGCAGGGCGGCTTCTCGCCCGAGTTCTTCATGTACTGCGAGGACGCGGATTTCTCGCTGCGGCTGCGCCTCGGGGGCGGGCGGATCGGAATCGAGCCGGACGCCCGCGTCGACCACGACTACGAGTTCGCGAAGGGCGCGACGAAGTGGAGGCTGCTCGAGCGAAACCGCTGGGCGCTGGTGTTGCGGACCTACCCGGTGCCGCTGCTGCTGCTGATCGCCCCTGCGCTCGCCGCCACCGAGCTCGCGCTCTGGGCCGTGGCGCTCGCCGGGGGCTGGGCGCGCCAGAAGCTGCTCGCGACCGCCGACGTGGCGCGCTCGCTGCCCCGCCTGATGCGAGAGCGCCGGGCGATCCAGGCACGGCGATCCGTGAGCACCTCCGAGTTCGCGGACTTCCTCACGCCGGCGCTCTCATCGGCCTATCTGGGGCCGCTTGCCGGAAGCAAGCTTCTGAACGCTGGTCTTCGCGCTTACTGGGCCGTGGTACGCGCCGTGCTGCGCGTGGCGGCCGGCAGACGCCAATGGCAATAACAGAGTCGGCCTCGGCGTACGCCATGGCGTCGTGTCGGTCCGCCGGCGCACGGAGCGGTCAAGAGATCGGCATCGACACGAAGCCGTAGGAGGCTTTTCCTACGTTTTGGGGGCTCAGGCCCCAAAACGTATGGTGATTCGATTCGGTCCACGATCACTAGCTCTTTCGCGGTGCTGTTCCGCGCGAGTCGCGCGCGGAAGGGTGATACGCTCAAACCCCACCC
>JBKOZI010000031.1:0-8158 GCA_046725795.1 Actinomycetota bacterium | reverse complement strand
CAGATCTTCAGGCCGGTGCGCGAGCTGTTCGGCGGTCGCGTGCGCCAGGCGGTGACCGGCGCCGCGCCGATCGCCCCGGAGATCCTCGAGTTCTTCTACGCGGCGGGCGTGCCGGTGCTCGAAGGCTGGGGAATGACGGAGACCACCGGCGTCGGAACGGTCGCGACGCTCGACCACTTCAAGTTCGGGACCGTGGGCCGTCCGGTTCCGGGTGTGGAAATCCGGATCGCGGACGAGGACGGCGAGATCCTCATGCGCGGACCCAACGTCTTCAGGGGGTACTGGAGAAACCCCGAGGCGACGGCCGAGACGTTGGTCGACGGATGGCTGCACACCGGGGACGTCGGCGAGCTCGACGACGAGGGGTTCCTCAAGATCACCGGCCGGAAGAAGGACATCATCATCACGGCGGGCGGCAAGAACCTCGCGCCGGCGAACATCGAGAACGACCTGAAGCAGTCGCGCTGGATCTCCCAGGCGGTGATGCACGGCGACCGCCGCCCGTACCCGGTCGCACTGGTCACGCTGGACGAGGAGGAGATCCTGCCGTGGGCCCGTGAGCACGGCCTGCCCGAAAACGTCGCCGTGCTCGCCGACGATCCGAGCGTTCGCGCGCTGATCCAGGAGGCGCTCGACCGCGCCAACGCCAAGTACGCGCAGGTCGAGCAGATCAAGAAGTTCAAGGTCCTGGACCACGACCTGTCTCAGGAGCGGGGCGAGCTGACGCCGACGCTCAAGGTCAAGCGCAACATCATCAACGAAAGGTACGCGGACGTCTTCGAGTCGATGTACGGCAAGTCGGCCTGAGCGAGAGGAGAAGCGATGTACCAACGAATGAGCCCTCTGGATGCCTCTTTCCTACACCTCGAGAACGATGTGACCCAGTTGCACATCGGTTCGGTGGCGATCTTCGAGGGTCCGCCTCCGCCGGTCGACGAGATGCTCGCCATGGTCGAGGGAAAGCTCCCGCTGGTCCCGCGCTACCGGCAGCTGGTGCGCTTCGTGCCGTTTGGAATGGGCCGTCCCGTCTGGGTCGACGACCCCCACTTCAACCTCGAATACCACGTGCGTCGCACCGCGCTGCCGGCACCCGGCGGCGAGCAGGAGCTGCGCAACCTGGTCGGGAGAGTCATGTCCCAGCACCTCGACCGCGCTAAGCCGCTGTGGGAGATGTGGATCGCCGAAGGCCTCGGCGCGGGCCGCTGGGCGCTCGTCTCCAAGGTCCACCACTGCATGGTCGACGGCGTCTCGGGCACGGATCTCTTGACGGTGATCCTCGACTCGGCGCGCGACCCGAAACGGCCGCGGGCGCAGGCGTGGCACGCCGAATCCGCTCCGGGCGACATCCGCCTGCTGGGCGAGGCGCTCCTCGAGCGCACGGTCAGCCCCTACGAGATCTTCCGCGCCGGCCGTGCGGCGCTGCGCGCACCGCGCCAGTTCGCGAGCCAGCTCGAGGACACAGCGCGCGGGCTGATCGGGATGCGGGGACTGGTCCGGCGCACGCCGCCCTCGTCGCTCAACGGTCCGATCGGGCCCCACCGGCGATGGAGCTGGGCTCGCTCCCAGCTCTCCGACGTGAAGACGATTCGCTCCGCATTCGGCGGCACGGTCAACGACGTCGTGCTCGCCTGCATCACGAACGGCTTCCGGCAGCTGCTGCTCGGACGCGACGAATCGATCGATCGCGTGGTGCGGACGATGGTTCCCGTGTCGGTACGCTCGCCGGGCGAGCGTGGCACCTACAACAACCGGGTCTCCGCGATGTTCGCGGAGCTACCCGTCGGGATCGACGACCCGCGCGAGCGGCTCGACTCGATTCGCACGCAGATGGAGGGTCTCAAGGAGTCGCGGCAGGCCGTCGCCGGTGAGGTGCTGACATCGCTCTCCGGCTTCGCGCCACCGTTGCTGCTTGCGCTCGGCGAGCGGGTCGCGACGCGTGTTCCGCAGCGCAACGTCAACACGGTCACGACGAACGTGCCGGGGCCACAGTTCCCGCTCTACGCGGCCGGGCGCCGTCTCCTGGAGGCCTTCCCGTACGTGCCTCTCGGTGGCCGGGTTCGGGTCGGGGTGGCGATCTTCTCCTATGACGGCGCGCTCAACTTCGGCGTGACGGGCGACTACGACACCGCCGCCGATCTCACGGTTCTGTGCGACGGGATCGAGAGGGGCATGGCCGAGCTGGTGAAACTGTCGGCACCGCCCCCAGCTGCCCCACGGAAGAGCCGCGCGCGCCGGCCGGCAAAGCCGCGCAGGGTCGAGACCGGTTCGGAGGAGACGCCGACGCGCTCGCCGTCGGAGTAAGCGCGGGGCGCGCACTTTTCTCCCGAAACCAGCATTGACGGGGTCAGTATGGGGGGGCCGGTCCGATTCACGGGAGTGGCGTCATGCCGATAGCGCGATGCACGGAGCGGTCAAGAAATCGCCCTTGGCACGAATCCGTAGGGGCCAACGGAACGTTTTGGTGGCTATAACCACTGCCCCCAAATGTTCGGTGACCGATGGATCCGCAATCAGTGGCTCTTTCGCGGTGTCATTCCGCGCGAGTCACGCGCGGAAGCATCAAACGGCTCATCCTGACTCCCTGTCAGTGCCGGTTTTTCGATCAGCCACCTACTCCGACGCCCGGCGCCGCCCGCTGTCAGTGGCAGACGCCCGAGCCGGAGTCGTACGTGACGCCGTCGTCTCCCTGGAAGCGCCAGTCGTATGAGTCCGGATCGAGGGTCATGCGCAGGACGCCGTAGTGGCCGATGCGCACCTCGCTGTTGGCTCGGATCGTTCCGAACCCGTAGAGCGACCGGCCGCCGGTGCCGACCACGAACGCCCGGATGCCGGTCGGGCTGGGCTCCGCCGCGGGCGTCTGGGGGGCGAACCGCTCGTACGTGTGATCGTGACCGGTGAGGACCACATCCGCACCCGCCGCATAGAGGCGGTCCCAGAACGGCGCCAGCGCGGCGTTGTCGCCGTGCGATCCCGAGGAAAAGCGCGGGTGGTGCCAGTAGGCGAGGGTGCAGAGATTCGAGTGTTCCGCCAAATCGGCCTCCAGGAACGCCGTCGCGGCCGCTCTGCCCGTCGTGGTCGAGTCGAGTGAGATGAGGTGCCACTTGCCGACGTCGAACGAGTAGTTGGGCGGTACGCCCCAATACGCGCTGTAGCCGGACGAGGGAGGGTCGTGATTTCCGGGGGTCGGCATCGTGATCGACTTCACGCGACCCCAATCTGGTGTGTAGAAGGCGTCGTAGTTGGCGAGCTCTCCGCCCTCGTACTGGTTGTCCCCGAGCGCCAGCACCTTGGTCGGCGTGTCCGCCACCAGCAGGTTCGAGACCTCGTCGTCGTGGCACACCTGCGTCGCGCACGAGATGTCGCCGGCGGCCGCGATCGTGGGTTCCGGCTCCCTACCGCGGTAGTAGACGAGCTCTCCGGCTTCGCCGAGGGCCGCGCCTGCGCCCGTGACGTACTGGGTGACGACCACGCCGGGAGTCCCGTCCGGCAGGGTCAGAGGCGTGAACGTCGGGTTTGCGAATCCGCGCGAGCCCCCGTGCGTGCGAACCGTAAGCCGGGTCGCCAGCATGCCCGTCATGATGAATGGGCGCCACGACGCGGAGTTGAGGAGCTGCGCCTCGTAGAGGCGCTCGTATTCGCCGTCATACATGTTGGCGTCACGGTCGCCGACGTGGCCGGTGACCGATGCGCCGGCGGCGAACATGGCGGCGTCGATGCCAGGCGTCCTCCATGGGGCCCACGTGGTCCGATCGAAGTTCCGAAGCGTTCCGCGCGCCTGGCGTTCGAGGTTGCAGTCGCTGAGGTAATGGAAGCCGATCTCGATGGTCGAGAGGTCGTCGGCCGCCTGGAAGATGTTCGGCGCGCCTTCGGCGCAGGTCGAAAGCTTGCGCGGCAGGATCACCGCGCGGGTCGTCGCGCCGGAGAGCAGCGCCACCTCCGAGTCGTAGTAGCGAAGCGCAAGGCAGTGGCCCGCGCCTCCACAGTTCACGTGGCTCTCATACGCGACCAGCGCAGCTCCCTTCAGCAGTCTGAAAATCGTCGGCTGTGAGCTGTAAGTGGCCAGGGTCGCCCTGAAGCGCCAATTGAGCAGATCGGTGCTGGTCGCCAATTTCACGGTGTACCGTCCCAACACGAGCGTGTGGTAGACACCGAGATAGCCGCCGGAGGGGCTCTTGACGATCTTCAGCGCGTCCATCGTGTTCCCGGCGCTGTCCCGGACGCCGTAGCGGTAGGCCGCCGCCCCGGGAACGTCCTGGACGATCGTGCGCAGCGGCACGACCGCCTCTGCGGGGGCGGCCGCGACCAGTGAGAGCGCCATGGTAAAGAGCAGCCGCTTCAGGGCCACGCGAGGCGCGCCACCGAACCTGGAGCCGCCAGGCGACCCCGGTGTTGACTTTTGCTGCGAACTGGGCATCCAGAGCCCGGAGTTTCCGTTCCCCTGCGCATTCCCGGCCCATCGAGCACGGTGCGCGTGACTGCAGACTCTATGCGCTTTGCACGGAAAATTGCAAGGCCAGCCCCCAAAACCGCCTGCTCAGGCCGTGTGACTCAGAACCTCACACCCTCGAGGAATCGCGCGATCGCGGCATGCGTCTCGCGCGGCCGCTCGAACTGCGGCAGGTGACCGCATTCGAGCTCGAGGTGGCTCGCTGCCGGCAGAGCGCGCTCCACGTGCTTCGCATATGCGATCGGCACGACGCCGTCGTGCCTGCCCCAGATGAAAAGCGACTCTGGTGCGAGATCACGCAGCCTCGTCCAGAAGCCTTCTTCGCCGTGCGGCTCATCGAGGTATACGTGGCGTGCAGCCGCATACAGGGCAGCGCGACCACGAGCAGTGGTATAGACGCGGACGAACTCGTCGATCGCGGATGCTCCCCACGGCGTGTCTCCGCCCGGCAACGCCCACTTCACGAACGCCTCGACGAGCGGTCGTGGAGCGATCTGGAGGAGACCGAGCTCCGGCCGCACCCAGCGCAGATAAGGCGCCCAGCGTCGCTCGCGAAGCCATGCCATCGCCGGCGTCATCAAGACCAGGCCGCGCGTGCGCTCCGGCTGGCGGAATCCGAGCTCCAGCGCGACCCGCCCGCCCATGCTGTGGCCCACGAAGTGCGCCTGCGGCAGCTCGAGCGCGTCCATCAGCCGCGCGATGCCGCGCGCCTGGAACTCGGGTCCGTAGGAGGCGCCGAGCGGCTTGTCGGAGTCGCCAAAGCCGAGGAGGTCGACCGCGATCGTCCGGAAGGAGGGAGCGAGCGCCGCGACCGTCGGCAGAAACGACGCCTTGTTTCCACCGAGGCCGTGCAGCATCAGGATCGGCGGCCCGGTTCCCGCCTCGAGCGTCGAGTAGCTGCCGGCCTCGGTGCGAACACGCACGAAACGGAGGCGGCCGGGACCCTTCCTGCCGGAAGTGGCGGCGAGGAAGCCCACGCCGAGATGAAGGTTCTTGCGAATGCGCAGGCGGCCGCGACGAAACGCGTCCATGCCACCGGCCACGTCCGCGACAATCGCGTCCCAGGTCTCAGCGTCAGCCGTCAGCAGCGCGTCGGGGTCTCCACGCCGTTCGTGGAGCCGAGCCTGCGTGCGGTCGACGGCCACGTCCCAATCGCTCTCGCCGGTCGTCGCCAGGCGGATCACAGCGCGATCGCCCGGCAGATCGAACGCCTCGTGGTCGAAGCGGTCGACGAGCTTCCCCAGACTCGCCGGCGGGGCAGCCGCGTTTCTCGTTGCTCGTACGGTCTCGATCGGGCTGCTCATGGGGCAAAGACTAGGCGCTGGCTCCTGGACAGCGCGGCATACTGAGGGAATGGCGGCTGCGCCGAGCGCCAATGCTCAGCTCGTCCAGCGTGGATACGGCGCCTTCAACCGCGGCGACCTGGACGCCGTGCTCGCGCTCTGCGCGCCCGACGTGGAATTCGTCCTGCTCCCGGACAGCCCGATGTCGCAGAGCTTCCACGGTCACGACGGGTTCAGGAAGATGATCGCCGAGAACGGGGAGATGTTCGACCTGTACCGCAACGAGCCGGAGGACATCATCGAGGCAAGCGATGACAAGATCGTCGTCGTGATCCGGTCCGCGGCGCGCGGGCGTCTGAGCGGCATCGAGGTCCAAGGGCGCCTTGCACACCTCTGGACCCTCCGCGACGGCAAGGCGATCCGCTTCGAGGCGTTCGCCTCTCGCGAGGACGCGCTCAGCGCCGCCTCGAGCGACTAGCCCCGCCCGATGCGGGAAAGCTCGCGCTCGAGCGCTTTTTCGACCGTCTCGGTCATGACCAGCTGGAAGACGGCGACGAGCGACTCCACCGCCAACGGCCGGAGCCGGTCGAGCGCCTCGCGCACCTCGGGCCAGCGCTGCTCGGGCTCGCCGGCGTCCACGAAGGGCCGCCACACGTTTTCGAGGAAAAGCTTCACGTAGTCGTTGGCGACCGCCTGCGCATGGCGCTTGACGCTCGCGGTCGTGTCGACAGCCGTCTCGAGCGAGATTCCCAGCTCCGCGAGCTCCTCCGAAGCGGCCTGCAGGCGCGGGCTCAGGATCTCGTAGCGACCGTCCCCCACGGGCCGCACGAAGCCGAGCTTCTGAATCCGATCGGCGAGCTTGGGCGTGAGCTGCTCGCCCCACCGCGCCGCCAGCTCTTCCTGTGCCATCAGCTCGGGTTGCTCGTCGCCGAAGGGCTCCGTGACGGCCCGGGTGAAGTTCAGGACGTCGGCGGCGGTCGTGCCCGGCGCCCGTTCGAGGATGCGCTTGATCACCTCGAGGCTGTAGCCCTCCGCCTGCAGGTCCTTTATGAGCTCGAGGCGATCTACGTGCTCGGCGCCGTAAAACCCCGTGCGTCCCCGGATCTCGGGCGGCGGCAGGAGGCCGCGGGACTGGTGAGCGCGCACGTTGCGAACCGTCATGCCGACGCGGCGGGCGAGCTCGTCGATCGGCAGCTGCGTGTCTTCGGTCACATAAGGAATCTTACACCTTGACACGTTACATCGTTTGATGTCACTATTCTCCGTGCATAACCCTTCTGCATTGCTCCGCCGACCAGAACCGAGGCCCAGATGAAGCGAACGATCAGCGCTCTCGCCCCAGGACTGCTCCTGCTCGCCGGCCCCGACGCCGCCCTCGCCGCCGACACGAAGCCCGCCGGCGGGGCTGCGCTCGGCGAGATCGCGCTCGCGACGACCGCCGCGACCGCGATCACCGCCCTCCTCTTCTGGCTCGGATGGGCCCACCGCGCGGGCCGGACCAGCCTGCTGCGCCGCCCCGCCGAGGCAGCTGCGCGGGCGACCGGCCTACCTGTGTGGGCGGCGCTGCCGACGCAGCTCGCCTCGCTCTCGCTGCTGATCGCGTTGTTCGGCATGTACTGGGACATCTCCCTCCACGTCGACGTCGGACGTGACCCCGGGCCGCTCGCTAACCCGGCGCACTACTTCATCCTCGCCGGGCTCTTCGGACTCTTCACGTCCGGGTTCCTCGCGATCGTCTTGCCGGAGGGCAGGCCCAGCCGTGCGGCCGTGCGCATCAGCGGCGACTGGTATGCGCCGATCGGCGGCGTCGCACTGGTCGCCTGCGGCGCCTTCTCGCTCTTCGGCTTCCCGCTCGACGACGTCTGGCACCGGCTCTTCGGGCAGGACGTGACGCTGTGGGGTCCGACCCACATGATGCTGATCGGCGGCGCCGCGCTCGCGCTCATCGGTCACACGATGCTGATGGTCGAAGGCCGCACGACCGCGCCGTCGAATGGGCACGGAGGCGGCCTGCTGGGGCTGCTCGTGCGCACGCGCTATGCAGCGGTCGCCGGCGGGCTGCTGGTCGGCCTTTCCACCTTCCAGGCCGAGTTCGACTTCGGCATACCTCAGTTCCGGCTTCTGTTCCAGCCGGTCCTGATCGCCGCGGCGGCGGGTATCGCGCTCGTCGCGGCACGCACGTACGCAGGCCGCGGTGCCGCGCTTGGCGCGGCTGCCTACTTCCTCCTGATTCGCGGCACCGTCGCCCTGCTCGTCGGTCCTGCGCTCGGCGAGACCACCCCGCACATGCCGCTCTACCTTGTTGAGGCAGGGCTGGTTGAGGCGGCCGCGCTGGTCGTTGGGCCCCCCCCCCCCCCCCCCGGGGGGGGGCGCCCCGGCCCCGGGGGGGGGGGGCGCCCGGGCCCGGGCGCGGGGGGCGGGGGGGGGG
>JBKOZI010000030.1:0-8828 GCA_046725795.1 Actinomycetota bacterium | reverse complement strand
GCTGATGGCCCGGAGCGAGAGCCGGAGCCGGGGGTTGACCGAGCGGGAGCTCGATGTGCTGGGCCTCGTGCGGGGCGGGCTCTCGAACAAATTGATCGCGCGCCGGCTGGAGATCAGCGAGAAGACGGTCAAGTCCCACCTCACCAGCATCTTCCAGCGGATCGGCGTCACCGACCGCACGCAGGCCGCCCTGTGGGCCGAGCGCCACGGCGTTGGGCATCCGCGTGCATAAGAGCCTCTAACGGGTCCTAGGACCAAAGTCCTCTTGCGGGTGGGGGGTTGCTCGGCGATGCTCACCGCGGAATGGCCACTCCAAGGAGGTTCTGATGCTCGAAGGACGCCGGAAGGCGCTTGCCGGCATGGCGCTCGCCGCTGTCGTGCTTGTCACGGCGCTGGCGATCGTGGCGACGGGCAGCGCGAAAGGCGGTCAGAAGCTCAGCTTGAAGGCGAGTGCGAGCGGCGCGCTCAAGTTCAACAAGAAGACGCTGAACGCGAAGCCGGGCAGGGCCACGATCGTGATGACGAATCCGTCGGGCTCGGGGTTGCAGCACGCCGTCGAGGTCGAGGGCAAAGGCATCGAGAAGAGGAGCAAGGTCGTGGGACCCGGCAAGAAAACCAGTGTGAGCGTCAGGCTCAAAGCCGGTAGGTACGACTTCTATTGCCCCGTGGACGGCCACAAGCAGGCGGGCATGAGAGGCAAGATCGTCGTCAAGAGGTGAGTAACGGGCGTCCGGAGCCGGCGACACCCCCGTCGCCGGTTCCGCGCCTCCTCGTCGCTCCGTCGGGACGGGCTGGTTAGCTGGTCGACCATGCTCGCCGAGCTGCGTGTCCAGAACCTGCTGCTGATCGAGTCCGCCGAACTGGTGCTCGACTCGGGTCTCAACGTGATCACCGGTGAGACCGGAGCGGGCAAGACGATGCTCGCCCATGCGCTCGACCTGTTGCTGGGCGGCAAGCCCAAGCGCAACATCGTCCGGCCGGGAGCCGAAGAGGCGTACGTCGAGGGGGTCTTCACGGCCACCAACGCGATCGTCGAAGACCCCGAGCTCTCGGAGCTGGCAGAGCGGCTGCCGCTCGATTCGGACGAGCTCGTGCTTGCGCGCCGGGTCACAGCGGCAGGACGCACGCGCGCCTACCTCCAGGGCCGCTCGATCACCGCGGCGGAACTGGCGGCGGTCGGCACTCGCCTGCTGACGTTCTTCGGCCAGCACGAGCACCGCCGGCTCGTGCTGGCCTCGGCGCAGCTCGAGATCCTCGACGCCTACTGCGGGGAGCGGCACCTGGGCTCCCGGCGGCGCTTCGAGCAGGCCCTGCGCCGGGGGCGTGCGATCGCGCGCGGACTCGAGGACCTGAAGGAGCGAATCGGCATGCGCGACCGGGATCTCGATCTGCTCGAGTTCGAGATCGAGGAGATCGACGCGGTCGGGCCCAGCGAGGAGGAGAAGGCGGTGCTCGAGCGTGAACGCTCGCGCCTCGCGTCGGTGGAGTCGTTGCGCACCGCGGCCGGGACCGCCGCGGCCGCGATCCAGCAGGACGGAGACTATGGATCCGAGGGTGCGGCACCGCAGCTCGCCCGCGCCGAGGCAGAGCTCGGTCGTGCGCGCGGTGACGACGACGCGCTCGCCCCCGCCGCGGAGCGCGCGGCCTCGCTGCTCTACGAGCTGCAGGATCTGGCTCGCGAGCTGCACGGCTATCTCGGCGGGCTGGAGGCTGACCCGGGGCGCCTCATGCAGGTGGAGGAGCGCCTCGAGCTCTATGCGCGCCTCGAGCGAAAGCACGGCGGCTCGGTCGCCGCGGTGCTCGAGCACGCCGAGTGCTGCCGCGCCGAGCGTGAGCGTCTCGTCAACGCGGGCGCCGAGACGACGCGCCTGGAGCAGGAGCTCGAGCAGACGATCGCTGAGGTCGAACGGCTCGCAGCCGAGCTCAGCGCGGGGCGGCTCCGGGGTGCGGCAGGACTTGCGCAGGGGGTGGCAGCCGAGCTCGAAGAGGTCGCGATGGAGGACGCGCGGTTCGAGGTCAGCATCACGCCGAGGGTCGGCTCCGAGGGCGACCCGCCGCTCGCGCGCTACGCGGCCACGGGCGCCGACTCGGTGGAGTTCCTGATCGCCCCGAATCCTGGTGTTCCCCCGGGGCCCCTGCGCGAGATCGCCTCCGGCGGAGAGCTCTCGCGTGTGATGCTCGCCCTCATGACGGTCGCGACCGGCACGGGCGGGGCCGGCACGGTGGTGTTCGACGAGGTCGACGCCGGGCTCGGAGGCGCGACCGCGCGCATCGTGGGCGAGAAGCTGCAAGCGCTCGCCGAGGAGCGTCAGGCGCTCTGCATCACCCACCTGCCCCAGGTCGCCTCCCAGGGGGCGCGGCACTTCCGCGTCGTGAAGGAATCGGCCGCCGATGCCACCCACGCGCAGGTCGAGCGCCTCGAGCGACGCGAGGTCGTCGGAGAGCTCTGCCGCATGCTTGGCGCGGATTCAGACGATCTGGCGGCGCGCCGTCACGCAGAAAGCCTGCTCGAGGCCGCGTAGAATCGAGTCACCGGCCGCTGGACGAAGGCGGGCCGGGTATTGGGGAGCAACTGGCCACGAACACGAAAACGCGCGGGCCCGAGGTCCCAACCAGGCGCCAGGTACCCGCCCGCTCGCCACTCGAGGTGCGCGGCAAGGCGCGGCTCGGGAAGCGAACCAAGGACCTCGTCAAGCGGCTCGGACCCGACGACGTGGCGATCATCGATCACCGCGACCTCGACCGGATGGCAGCCGAGGACCTCGTTGAGTGCGGCGTCAGGGGTGTCGTCAACGTCGCTCCATCGACTAGCAGCAGGTATCCGAATCCGGGCCCGCTGATCCTCGTCCGCGCAGGCGTGCATCTCGTCGACGCCGTCGGTTCGCCGTTGTTCGAAGAGCTGGGCGACGGCGACATGGTGATCGTTCGGGGCGGCACGGTGCTCGGCCCGAAGGGGTTTGTCGCCGAGGGACAGGTGCGCACGCTCGAGGAGCTCTCCTCGGTCCAGCGCGACCAGCAGGAGCAGATCGGCGAGGCGATTCAGGATTTCGCCGAGAACACGCTCACGCGCATTCGCGACGAGCGCGAGGTCCTGGTCGGGAAGCTGAAGATCCCCGACCTTCGCACGGATTTCCGCGACCGCCATGTCCTGATCGTCGTTCGCGGCACGGACTACCGCCGGGACCTGCGCGCGATCCGCCCGTACATCCGCGATCTGCGGCCGGTGCTCGTCGGTGTCGACGGAGGGGGCGACGCGCTGCTCGAAAGCGGGTTGAAGCCGGACCTGATCATCGGGGACATGGACTCCGCCTCGGACAAGGTCCTGGGGTGCGGGGCAGAGCTGGTCGTGCACGCCTACCGGGACGGGGCCGCACCCGGTCGGGAGCGGCTGGAGCGGCTGGAGCTCGAGCACAAAGTGCTGCCCGCCGCCGGCACGAGCCAGGACGTCGCGATGCTGCTCGCATACGAGCGGGGGGCGCGGCTGATCGTGACGGTCGGGTCGCACTTCAACCTGATCGAGTTCCTCGACAAGGACCGCGCCGGCATGTCGTCGACATTCCTCACGCGCCTGCGGGTGGGCGAGATCCTCGTCGACACGAAGGGCGTCAGCCGGCTCTACCCCCAGGGCCCGAGCCGCCGCCTGATGATGGTGATCGTGCTCGCCGCGCTCGTGACGTTCGTCATCGTGGTGTTGAGCTCGCCCGCGATGGAGCGGCTGATCGAGCTGCTCTGGCTGAAGCTCGAGGTGCTCTTCCAGGGCCCTTAAGTCGCCTTAGCTTCACCTGCGGCCAGTAGCCTCTGGCCCCGAGTTGTTCAGCTACCGGTACCACGCGATGTCGCTCGGCGCCGTCTTCCTCGCGCTCGGGATCGGCGTCCTGCTCGGCGTCGCGCTCGGCGAGAACGGCGTGGTCTCGGGGGCTAGCAAGGACCTCCAGAACTCGCTGCGCGGCGACCTCAACAGTGCACGATCCCGGAACGCGGACCTGCGGCGCGAGCTCGCGATCCGGGACGAGTACGAGGGCCAGACGTACGAGCCGCTCGTCAAGGATCTGCTCTCGGGGTGGCGAGTCGGGATCGTCGCGATGGGAGGGCTGTCGGGCGGCTACTCGTCCGAGGTGACGGACGCGATCGATCCTGCCGGGGCCGGGCTCGACTCCGTGAGCGTCGTCAAAGCGCCGCTGCAGGTCGGCCGGCTTGCATCCGATATGGACGGCACGAAGCTGTCGCGGCTCGATCGCTCGGGCGACCAGCTCGAGCGTTTCGGCAGGCGGATCGGAAGGCAGCTCGTGAACGGGGGCGATCTCGTCAGCCGTCTTCGCCACGACCTCTTCTCGAGCTCCCGCGGCGAGTACCGCGGGCTCGACGGAATCCTGTACGTGCGAGACGGCGACAGCCTGGAGGGCGACGAAAAGCAGGCCCAGGACCGCTTCGAGAGCGGGCTGCTCTCCGGAATCAATGACGCGAAGGCGCCGATCGTGGGGATCGAGACGACCGGCACCGACCCGTCCCAGGTCGGGTTCATGTCTGATCATGGCCTCGCCAGCGTCGACGACCTCGACCTCACGGCCGGAAAGACGGCAGTCGTGTGGGTGCTGGTCGACAACGCGACCGGCAAGTACGGCGTCAAGAAGACGGCGGAGCACCTCCTGCCGAAGGCGCCCGACCAGGGCACCGCCCGGCGGCCGTAGTGGCCATTCTCGGAACGTTCGCCAGAAAACGGCGCGGCTCCGGGGCCGCATGGCAAGGACGCAGGGAGCCCGCGTACTCGGTGAGTACGTGGGCGACCGAGGACGCCGGGGGAGGCGCCGTCAGGCGCCGAGGGGGTGCAGCCCCCATGCGGTTCCGGAGACCGCCGTTTTCGGTGAAACGTTTCGAGAAGGGCCACTAGATGCGCTGGCTCCCGCTTGCCCTGTCGCTCGGCCTCGCGGCCCTGCTCGCGCCGACCCTGCTGGCCCGCCTCGACCGCGCCGGCGTCGTGCGCCAGAACTACCGCGGCCTGGTCGTGCCGGCGGCCTCCGGAACGCTGATCGTGCTGGCGGCGCTGCTGGCGCTCGGACCGCTCGCGGCCCTCGACGAGCTGGCTGACACAAGCACGCTCGCCCCCGAGATCGGCGGTGCGCTGCTGTTCGTGATCGGCGTGGCGGTCCTCGGGCTGCTGGACGATCTGCTGGGCGGCCTCCGGCCCGCGGGTGCCACCGCCGACCTCGAGGCGCCGCGCGGGCTCCGCGGCCACGCGCGTGCCGCGGCGACGGGGAACTTCAGCACCGGGGTGCTGAAGGCGGCGGGCACGCTCGGGCTTGCGCTCTTCGTGCTCTCGGGCGAGGGCCGCTCGGCGAGCGCCTATCTGGTCGGCGTCGGGGTCCTGGTCTTGAGCACGAACCTCTTCAATCTGCTCGACCTCCGACCCGGCCGCGCGGGCAAGGTGTTCGTCGCCTTCGGGGCGATCCTCACGCTGGGGTCGTGGAACACCTACGCGCTCCGCGCGCTCGGCCTCTTCATCGGCCCCGCGCTCGTCCTGCTGCCCTACGACCTCCGGGAGCGGGCGATGCTGGGGGACACGGGTTCGAACGTGCTCGGTGCGGTCGCGGGGTTCTGGTTGATCGTCGCGCTCGGCCCGACCGGGGAGGCCGTGGCGCTCGGCGTGCTCGCGCTTCTCACTCTTTACGGAGAGTTTCGCTCGATCAGCGCGCTGGTCGAAAAGAACGCGTTGCTGCGTCGTCTAGACTCACTCGGGAGGCCTCCTGCGGCCTCCAGCCGCCACTTGAGCCAGCCATCCGAACACGCCGGTACCGTGCGATCAAGCTGATGGCCGACCGCTCCAACGCCCGATCCCCGCGCTACATCTTTGTCACCGGCGGCGTCGTCTCCTCACTGGGCAAGGGCATCTCGGCCGCCTCGATCGGCCGGCTGCTGGTCAGCCGTGGCATGCGGGTCCAGATCCAGAAGTTCGACCCGTACATCAATGTCGACCCCGGCACGATGAGCCCGTTCCAGCACGGCGAGGTGTTCGTCACCGAGGACGGCGCCGAGACGGACCTCGACCTCGGCCACTACGAGCGCTTCACCGACGAGAACACGTCGCGTACGTCCAACGTGACGGCCGGCGGGGTCTACTACTCGGTGATCCGGAAGGAGCGCCGCGGTGACTTCCTGGGCGGAACGGTCCAGGTGATCCCCCACGTCACGGACGAGATCAAGCAGCGCGTGAAGCTGGTCGCCGAATCCCAGGATCTCGATTTCGTGATCACCGAGATCGGTGGAACCGTCGGCGACATCGAGTCGCTGCCGTTCCTCGAGGCGATCCGCCAGCTCCAGGTTGAGCTCGGGCGCGACCGGTGCATCTTCGTGCATCTGACGCTCGTGCCGTTCATCGGGCACGCGGGCGAGCTCAAAACAAAGCCCACCCAACATTCTGTGAACGAGCTTCGGCGAATCGGCATCCAGCCCGACATGGTCGTTTGCCGCTCGGAGGAGGTGCTCTCGCGCGACATCCGCGAGAAGATCGCGCTCTTCGCGAGCCTGCCGGTGGACGCTGTGATCTCGGCCCGTGACGTCGACGACATCTACAAGGTGCCGCTGATGTTCCGTGCTGAGGGCGTCGACGACCTGATTCTCGACCACTTCGGGCTCGAGGCGCCGGCGCCGGACCTCGGTGACTGGGAGGACATCGTGCGTCGTGCCGGCGCCGCGCGCGAGACGGTCCGGATCGCGCTCGTCGGGAAGTACGTGAAGCTGGCGGACGCATATATGTCGGTGGTCGAGGCGCTCCGCCACGCGGGCTTTCACCAAGGCACGAAGATCGAAGTCTTCTGGGCCGACTCCGAGACGCTCGACGAATCCGAAGGCGCCGAACTCCTCGCCGAGGCGGACGGCATCCTGATTCCCGGCGGCTTCGGCGTCCGCGGCATCGAAGGCAAGATCAATGCCGCGCGGATCGCGCGCGAGCGGGGCATTCCGTTCCTCGGCATCTGTCTCGGCATGCAGCTGGCGGTGGTGGACTTCGCCCGCCACGTGGTCGGCATGGCCGGCGCCAACTCGGCCGAGTTCGACCGCGAGACGCCCTACCCGGTCGTGGACCTGCTACCTGAGCAGAAGGAAGTCGACGACATGGGCGGCACGATGCGCCTCGGCGCCGATCCGGTGAAGCTCCACGCAGGCACCCGCGCGCGTGAGGTGTACGACGAGCCCGTGATCTACCAGCGCCACCGCCATCGCTACGAGGTCAACAATCTTCTGCGGCGGCGGCTCCAGGACGCGGGACTGGTGTGCAGCGGGACCTCGCCGGACGACCGCCTGGTCGAAGTGATCGAGTTGCCGGAGCATCCATTCTTCGTCGCCTCGCAGTATCACCCCGAGTTCAAGTCGCGGCCCAACCGGCCCGAGCCGCTCTTCCGGGAGTTCGTCGGCGCGGCACTCGCGCGGGCACGCGAGCGCGGCGAGTCCGAGGGCACGCCCGAGGCCGCCGTCGAGGCGGAGCGCGCAGCAGGCAGGTTTCAGGGCTCGGATCCGGCACACACCGTCTAGTGACGCTCGCCGGCCAGGCCGGCCCGGGGGAGCGGTCTCGCCTCGAGGACACGTTCGTCGCGCTCTGCGAGATCGAGAGCCCGAGCGGCCGGGAGGCCGCGGCGGCACAGTTCGTGCGGGCCGAGCTCGAAGCGCTGGGGCTCACGGTCGAGGAGGACTCGACCGCCAGCGAGACCGGCGCGGCCTGCGGGAACCTCTACACCCGCATCGCCGGCCCAGAGGGCGCTCGGACCGTGATGCTCTGCGCGCACCTCGACACGGTTCCGCTCGCCGACCACATCGACGTGGAGCTCGTCGACGGCGTGTTCCGCAACCGACGTGAGGCGATCCTCGGCGCGGACAACAAGGCGGCCGTCGCCGTGTTGCTCGAGCTGGCGCGGCACTGTGTCTCGGCGCCGCAAGGTGTCGGGGTGGAACTGGTCTTCACGACCTGCGAGGAGATTGGTCTGCGGGGCGCGCAGGCGTTCGACGTCACGCGCCTCGAAGCCGAGTTCGGCTTCGCCTTCGACCATGCCTCACCGATCGGCGAGCTGATCCTCGCCGCGCCCACCTACTACCACGTGACGGGCGAGTTCGTCGGCCGCGCGTCACACTCGGGCCTGCGACCCGAGGACGGCCGAAACGCAATCGCGGCGGCGGCACAGGCGATCGCCGCGATGAAGCTCGGCCGTATCGACGAGGAGACGACCGCGAACGTCGGGCTGATCGAGGGCGGGACCGCCACGAACGTGGTGGCCGAGCGCTGTCGCGTCGAGGCGGAGGTCCGCAGCCTGGACGACGCGAAGGCGAGCGCGGGCATGCGCGAGATGGTCGACACTCTCACCTGGGCGGCGAGCGCGACCGAGACAGACGTCGACGTCGCGGTCCAGGAGCAGTTCCGCGCGTACCGGATACCGCCGGCCGAACCGGTCGTGCTCGCGGCGGAGGCTGCGCTTCGCGACTGCGGTGTCACGCCCGTCCACAGAGTCACGGGCGGCGGAAGCGACGCGAACGCGTTCGCGGCCAAGGGGTTTCGCTGTCTCAACATCGCCAACGGCACCGAGGCGAACCACACGCCGGACGAGCGCGTGAGCGCTGCGGCGCTCGACACGATGCTCGACGTGGTGAAACGTCTGCTGGTTCGCGCCGCGGAGGTCTAGGTGCTGAAGTTGCGGCGAGGCCGCGTCGCTTCGGTTGAAGAAGCGGACTCACGGGTGATCCGCCTTGTGGTCGACCTCGACGGAGAGACCCGGCCCGCAATTGCGTACCCGGGGCTGACCGGCCGGGTGGGCGTGGGCGACGAAGTAATCGTCAACGTCGAGGCG
>JBKOZI010000029.1:0-12420 GCA_046725795.1 Actinomycetota bacterium | reverse complement strand
ACGCCGAACTGGGTGAGCGCGGGAGGCAGGTCGTCGAGCATCCCGTCCAGCCCGTAGTCGCCGTCCGAGCGGACGTAGAAGGGCGCCGTCAGGAACGTCTTCGTCACGGGCGTGTCGAGGATGATGCCCAGCCGCCCCGCCTCGTCGGCGAGCAGCTCCTGGTTGTAGATCCGCCCTGAGACCGAAGTCGTCGTTCCGGTGTTGGGGCGATGTCGATCTGACCCGATGCGCTGCCGATGAGCGTGTCCGCCGGACATGCGTCGGCGAGGTATTGGGCCTGCGGGCAATGCGGAACGGCCTCCGGGTTCGCGATCAGGCCGGGTGCGAAGTGTCCGATCGTCTTCTTCACGTCTTCGGTCGTGTCCGAGTAGGCGAGGCTCGTGGAGCTCGACGCGTTGACGCTCGCGCCGCCCTCGGTGGAGGCGGGGGAGAGCGTGAAGTCGGTCACCGTGATCGCCGGCGCCGCGAGCGCGCGCATCGGCGCAGCAAGCTGCAGGGCCAAGACGGTGAGGAGCACGATCCTCCTCATCCCAACGGATGTATTCCCGAGAGTCTCTTCGGCTCTCGGGGGCCGGACCGATGTCCTAGAGGCTCTCAGAGCCCCCATGCTTTACTTCCAGCCCGTGCCGCAGAACGAAATGATGAAAAGGCTCCTGTGGAGCGGCCTGATCGCGGCGATCGGCGCGATCGCCACGATCGCCGCCAACCGGGTCGCGACCGCGGTCTGGCGCCGGCTCTACGACGAAGACCCGCCCGACTAGCGCCCCCTGCTTTACTGTCCCCCTCCTACGCCCTGAGGTGCAGATGGAGCAAGACGGAGAGAGCCAGGCAACCGCAGAGATCATTGCCGGCGCCGACAAGCATTCGACGTCCCCGAACGGCTTTGGCGCCTCGTCCGCGCGGTCGGCGATGCCCAGCCCAGCGATCGTCGTGGGGGCGGCGCTGGTGGGAGGGTTACTGCTCGCGACACTTCTGAGGCGATTTCGTGGCTGACGGCGAGCACGGCGACTTCGGAAACGGCAGCGTCTCCGACAAGTCGCTCGGCGATCTCGTAAACCGCGTCTCCGAGAACGCCTCGACGCTGATCCGCGAGGAGATCGAGCTCGCCAGGGCCGAGATCGAGCTGAAGATGAAGCGGCTTGCGCAGGGCGCCGCTGTCGGCGCCGCCGCAGGATTCTTCCTGTTGCTTGCGCTCATCTTCGCTTTGGACGCGCTCGCCTGGGGACTTGCCGACGCGTTCTTCTCCTCCTCGATCTGGCCCGGATTCCTGATCACGGCCGCGATCCTCATAGGCCTCGCGGCGATCGCCGGCTTCCTCGCGTGGCGCGCCTTCAAGGCCGGCACGCCGCCCACACCGCAACAGGCGATCGAGGAGGCCAAGCTGATCCGTGAGACCCTGGAGCATCCGGAGATCGAGGCCGGGAGGGCGGCGGCGGACGGCACCCCGAACACCTAGTGCCCCACCCAGCAAACGACACCCGCTCTGGCTCGCTGCAAACCTTCGCCTGCCGGTCTCCTCAGTCGCCCCTGTGCCACCAGCACAGGGGCTCCCTGCGTCCTTGGCCGGCTCGGTTTTCGCGGCCAGAAGCGGGCCTCGTTTACTTGGTTGGGCACTAGCTCGATGGCGACGCGCAGCCCCGAGGAGATCAGGACTTCGATCGAGCGGAGTCGCCGGGATCTCGCCGTCTCGGTCGAGGATCTGCGCGCCAAGGTGCAGTCCCTCACCGACTGGAGGCGGCAGGTCCGGGAGCACAGGACGGGGGTCATCATCGGTGTGACCGTGGTCGGGTTCGCGGTCGGCGGCGTGATCGCCGCACGCCTGGGTCGCCGCCGGGGCTGATCCGAGCAGCCCGGCCGAGCCGGGCCGTCTTGCGGGCGGTCTAGCTTTCCTCAGATGGGCGCGGCGACCCTCCCGGCGCGGGCGATCCTGCGAATTGTCCTGATCATCGTGGGGGTCGTTCTCCTCCTGTACCTGCTCTACCTGCTGCGAAAGCCGATCACCTGGATCATGATCGCGCTCTTCCTGGCGGTGGCGCTCTCCCCCGCGGTCAACTCCCTGAACCGCTACATGCGACGCGGGTTTGCGATCGCGATCGTCTATCTGGGGCTGCTGGCCTCGGTCGTCGGGCTAGGGCTGCTGTTGATCCCGCCGATCGTGACCCAGGTGAACAAGCTGGCCGACCACGCACCGGAGTACGCCCAGGACGTACAGGACTACGTCAACAAGAACAAGCAATTACGCAAGCTGGAGAAGGACTACAAGATCACGGACAAGCTGAAGACGGAAGCGGAGAAGCTGCCCTCCAAGCTGGGCGGCGCCGCCGGGGTCCTGAAGGACATCGGCTTCGGAATCGTCAACAGCCTCTTCGCCCTTGTCACGATCCTCGTCCTGGCAGCCTTCATGCTCGGCAGCGGACCGCAGTGGCGAAGAGCCTTCCTACAGCTCCAACCTCCCGATCGCCGTGACAGGTTTGAACGCATCCTCGACCGGATGGCGAATGCGGTCAGCTCGTATGTGATCGGCGCCTTCACCGTCTCCCTCATCGACGGGGTGGCCGCCTTCATCGTCTTGACGATCCTGGGGGTCCCGTTCGCGGCGCCACTCGCGATCGTCATGGGCGTGATGTCGTTGATACCGCTGATCGGCGCGACGATCGGCGCCGTGATCGTGGGTATCGTCACGGCCTTCAGCGGCGACTTCCCGAGCGACGTCATCATCTGGACGATCTATGCGATCGTCTACCAGCAGTTCGAGAACAACGTGATCCAGCCGATGGTGCAGCGGCGCACGGTCCAGGTTCATCCCCTCGTCGTGCTCGTGTCGGTGCTCTGCGGCGCCTCGCTGCTCGGCGTGCTGGGGGCGCTGGTCGCGATCCCGGTCGCGGCCTCGATCGAAATCCTCGTCAGGGAGTGGTGGAGGTACCGCGAGGACCAGAGGCAGCTTGAGGACCTGGAGAGCGTCGCGATCCCCGAGAGCTGACCGCCACTAGATGACCGATCCCACCGGCCGCGAGGATGTCGGTGCCTCTTACACCGGCGCTGACAGGGGTCAGGCTGAGCCGTTTGATCAATCCGTGTATGACTCGGGCGGAATGGCACCGCGAAAGCACCACTGATTGCGGGTCCATCGGTCACCGAACATTTTGGGGGCCATGGACGCCTAAACGCGAGGTGGACGGCCAACGGGATTGCGCCAATAGCGATTACTTGACCTCTCCGTTCATCCCGGGACCGGCATGACGCCCGTCTTGTGAATCGAACGGCTAAGCATGACCCTGTCAGTGCCGGTCTTTTTGCCCATGTCTCGCTTAGACTCAGTAGGCGGTACGGCGCCGTATCCCACTACTCCAGGTCCGCCGGCGGGACGCCGCCCACGCCGAGCAGCCCCGGCCCAGTGTGCGTCCCGAGCACAGGGCCGATCTCGGATATGAAGGCGGGACCGCGACCCATGATGCGCTCGGTCGCCTCCGCCAGTTGCGCGGCCTCATCGGGTGCCTGGATGTGCTGCACGACCCAGGCGTCGGCACCGTCTCTGTGCCGCTGCTCGGCGTACTCGGTGAGGCGGCGAATCGCCTTGGCGCCGGTGCGAACCCGCTCGATCGGCGTGATCTCCTTGTCGAGCGTGAGGATCGGCTTGATCTTCAGTGCGGAGCCGAGCCAGGCGGAAGCCGCGCCGATCCGCCCACCCCGGCGGAGGTACTCGAGCGTGTCGACCGCGAACCACATCTTGAGGTCGGCTCGCGCCAATTTGATCCGATCGACCACCGCCTCGCGGTCCCCGCCGGACCTCGCGACCGTTGCGCCCGCCAGCGTCAGCAGGCCGAGGCCGCCGGCGGCCCGTTCCGAGTCGATCACCGTGACCCTGTCGGAACCTTTCTGCTCGGCGAGTCGCTCCTTCGCCTGGCGCGCGGCCTCGACCGTGCCAGAGATCGCGCCCGAGATATGGATGGAGACGACGTCGTATCCCTGATCGACCAGGGGCCCATAGACGTCCAGAAAGTCTCCGATGGAGGGCTGTGAAGTGGTAGGGAGGCGCTCGGCGCCCCGGAGCCGGTCGTAGAAATCGTCGAAGTTCGGCATGTCGAGCTCACGCTCGGAGCGGTCCTCCCAGTTGACGTAGAGGCTCACGAGCTGGATCTGGTATTGCTCGACGAGCTCGCGAGGAAGGTAGGCCGTCGAGTCGGAGACGATCGCTACGGGCACGGGGCGCTTCTATCACGTTCCCCTGACACGATGCGAGCAGACGACGGGTGGATGCACCGCTACAATCGGTGAGGCAGCAATAGGCGCCCCTAAGGCAAGCAGCCGGCGGCGCCGACAATTGGAAGCGACGGAGGTTCTTGATGGTCACCCTCACCGACAACGCCGCCACAAAGGTCAAAGAGCTCATGAACGGTCAGGCCCAGGCCGATACAGGCCTGCGGGTCGCCGTTCGTGGCGGCGGCTGCTCCGGTTTCCAGTACGCGCTCGCGTTCGACGAGCAGCGTGAAGGCGACCAGGTCTACGAGTACTCCGAGATCCGCCTCCTGATCGACTCGGAGAGCCTCCCGTTCGTGGACGGCTCCGAAGTCGACTACGTCGAGGGTCTTCAGGGCGCCGGCTTCGCGGTGAACAACCCGAACGTCGTGGCGGCCTGCGGCTGCGGCCAAAGCTTCCGCACCGCGTCCTAGTACTCGAAGAATCCGCCCGAGCCGGGCGATTCCGAGCTCGGCGGCGGCTCTTTCTCGCCAGGGTCGAGATCCTTCTCCAGAAGCGTGAGGCGCTCGGGGGACATGAGCTCACGGCTCAGGACCCAGCCGTCGCCCGTCAGCACGAGGTCAAGTCCTCTGGCCTCGATCTCCCAAATGTCCACCGGCTCGGTGTGGTTGCACAAGCTGACGAACCAGCCCGCCTCGTCGAGGTCGCGCGCAAGGTAGTTCGCCGGCTCCTCGGCCACTTGCCGTCCGCTTGCGAGCCCGGGCGCGGGACCCATGCGCCTCCAGTCCAATCCGTGCTCCATGATCGACGCGCGATTTCCGACGGGGCTGACGTGGTAGAGCGTGTCGGCGGACTCCTCCGCGGGTAGCGGCCGGTCCAGGCTGGTATCGCGCCACATCGAAAAGCGCTATTTCTCGCCGCGCGCGGCGCCGTGCAGCGCCTCGTATCGCGTCAGCTTCACGCGCGGCCGGATTCCGGCGCCAAGGTCTTGCTCGTGCGCGTCGATCCGCTTCCATCCTTCCCAGCTGATCGGCTCGACGCCGCGCTCGCCAAGGAGTTGCGCGATGTCGCCGCTGTTCACCGGCTCATTCAGAAGCCCCGCCTCGGCGTCCTCGAGCAGGCTGCTCGCCGCCTCTTGCCCGTCCTTCTTGTTCGTGCCGATCACGCCGCTGGGCCCGCGGCGGATCCACCCCGTCACATACTCGCCCGTCACGTGGTGCTCCCCGTCCACGACCCGCCCGGCGACGTTCGGGATCGTGCCGCGGCGCTCGTCGAAGGGCACCTCCGGGATCGCGATGCCCTTGTAGCCGATGGAGCGCAGCACGAGACCGCATTCGAGCGTGTCGCGCTCGCCCGTCGATCGCGCGGCCAGCGACCCGTCGTCACGCGGCTCGAGGCGGTTGCGCTCGACCACGATACGCTCGACCCGTCCGTCTCCCTGCAGCTCGACCGGGGAGGTAAGGAACCGCAGCACTATCCGTTTCGGCTTGCCGGCGGGCTCTCGCTGCGCGTACTCGCGCAGGATCCGGACATTCTCGCGCGACGTCTTGTTGGCCTGGTCTGAGTCGAGCCACGCCTGCGATGCCGCGTCCAGCTCGACGTCCGCGGGGTCCACGATCACGTCCGCCAGCTCGAGCTCGCCGAGCTCCAGCAGCTCGGGGTTCGTGAACGCCGCCTGCGCCGGCCCCCGGCGGCCGAGGATGACGATCTCCTTGACGGCGTCGGACGCAAGCAGGTCGATGGCGTGGTCTGCCGTGTCGGTCCGCCGCAGCTCCTCGGCGCTCAGGGCAAGCATCCGCGCGCAGTCGAGCGCCACGTTGCCGTTGCCGACGACGACCACCCGCTCGCAATCGAGGTCGAACTGACGGTCCGGATGATCCGGATGGCCGTTGTACCAGCCGACGAAGGTCGTGGCGGCCTCAGATCCCTGCAGATCCTCTCCTGGGATTCCGAGCCGCCTGTCGGTCGCCGCGCCGATCGCATAGATCACAGCGTGGTAGCGCTCCAGGAGATCGGGCCGGTGCAGGTCGCGCCCGAGCTCGACGCCTCCAAAGAAGCGGAATCCCTCCTTCGCCGCGGTCTTCTCGTAGACGCGCACCACGGACTTGATCTTGGGATGGTCCGGCGCGACGCCGGCGCGCACGAGCCCGAATGGCGTGGGCAGGCGATCGAACAGGTCCAAGCTGACCGGCCGCTCGCCGTCGAGCAGAGAGCCGGCGGCGTAGAAGCCGGCCGGTCCTGCGCCGACAATGGCGACGCGCAGTTTTTGATCGGACTTCGAGGTCATCTGATCTCGCTACCGGAGCCGACAGAAGCTAGCGACGATCCACGACGCCGCTGAGCCCGTTCCCCTCGGTGCTCGCGGCGAGCACCGGAGCGTCCCCATCGAGCGCGTCGAGCGCGTGCCGGACGCTGCTGGAGATGCACGTGAAGATCGGCGTGTCGCGCAGCGTGTAGGAGCTCGACTCGCTGCCGCGCAGTTCATGTACGAGGTCGAGGAAGTCGCCGGGCTCATCGGTCTCGAATGCGACCACGAACTCCTGGTCGTCCAGACCGAACGAGTACGTCGTGTTGATCGAGATCGTCGGGTACTTGCGGCCGATCTCGATGTGCTCCTTCATGATCCGCATCCGCTCAGGGCCTGGTAACCGGTACCAATCGCGGCGCTTCCAGAACGGATAGACGAAGAGGTACTTCCGCTCCGACGCACGCAGCTCGAGCCGCTCCTCCTCGGAGTACTCCGACTCCTTGGTCATCGCGAGGTACGAGTAGGGGGTCTCGGCCCAGCCCATGAGGCCGCTCTGCCCGAGCACGACGTGGAACTCGTGGATATCGGCCAGGCCGGGGCTCGAACACCAGAGCAACAGGTCGGCGTCTCCCCGTGTGCCGACGAGCGAGAAGACGCGCAGGAAACGGTCCGCGCCGAAGTTCTCGCAGGCGGCCTCGAACTCGCGCTTGTGCCGCCCCCGTTCGGCCTGATCGAGCCGCCGCCAGGCGGGGTCGACCTTCAGGAATGTGAACTTGACGAAGTTCCGGTGCATCTCGTATCCAAGGTTATAGTGGCGCCGCGTGCCCCGGCCCTGGTGTCTTGCGCTGATCTGTGCCTGCGCGGCCGCATCGCTTGCCACGCCCACACCGGTTCAGGCGGGTGACGTCGGAGAGCCGGCTCCCAGAGCGGCCATCGTGCTGGTTCCGAGCCCGCGCACGGCGATCAAGGGCACACCCTTCATCGAGCGCATCGCCGCCGCTCCGGAGCTGAGCGCGCTCGCCTTCGTTTCCGCGATCCAGGGCCCTTACAACCCCGTGGACGTGCTGCTCGACCTGAGTGCGGGCTCGCGGACCGACACCAACCTCTACGACGATGACCCTCCGAAACGGGTCGCGCTCGTGCCGGACGGCGCCGGCGGCCGCATCACCGGCTGGCCACGCATCGCCGCCCGGGCGCGCACCGCTCCCGCCGACGTGAAACCCGGGACGCTCGCGCAGGCGGTAGAGGCCGCGGGGGGCAAGCTCGCCTACGCCGGAATCCGCGGCAGTGTGAACCGCGAGGCAATCGTCGCCGCGGATCGCTCCGGTCGCGTCGAGCGGGTGTCGCTCGGCAGCGACGCGAGCGTCGCCCGGCGCGCGCTCGGACTCTGGCGCGACCGAAGCCTCCTGGTCGTGAAGCTGCCTTCTCGCGCTGCCGGGCGAAGAGCGCTGCGGGCGGTGGTGGGCGCGCGCCGCCCACAGGATCTGGTCCTGGTCTTGCAGGACCCCAACGCGGCGCCGAGGCGGCTCCTCGCGGCGGGCTCAGCCGGTCTGGAAGGCGGTAAGGCGCTGCGCTCAGAGTCCACCCGCACCGACGGCCTGGTGCTCACCACGGACTTCGCGCCGACGGTGCTGAAGCGCCTCGGCATCCCGGCCCCGAAAGCGATCGGGGGCGAGCCGATTGTCGCCCGCGGAAACCTCAGCGCGAACGACCTGGTGAGCTTCCGGAAGCGGCTCTCGGTCGTGGGGCCGCGGCGCTGGAAGGTGGTCGTCGGGGGTCTCGCATTCGGTCTCGTGCTGCTCACGGTCGCTGCGGCGGGACGGTGGCGGCGGCTCGGCCGCCGCGGGCTGCTGGCGGCGCTGTGGCTTCCCAGCGTCCTGCTCGTGACCGGCGCGATCAATCCGCCGGCGCTCGGAGAGCTTGGAATCATCGGCGTCGCTTCGGCAGCGCTTGCCGCCCTGGCCGACCGCGTGCTGGCGTGGCCGCGCGCGATCGTGCTGCCCGCGGGGGTCACGGTCGGCGCGCACCTGCTGGACCTGGCGTTCGGCTCGAAGCTGATCGAGCGGTCGCTGCTCGGGCCGAACCCCCTGCATGGCGCGCGCTTCTACGGCATCGGGAACGAGCTCGAGATAACGCTCGCAATCGCCACCCTGGTGGGGCTCGGCGCGGCGCTCGTGGGGGCGAGCACGCGCACGGCGACCTGGGGATTTGCGCTCGGCGGCGCGGGCGTGACTTTCCTGTTGAGCTGGGGCCGGCTCGGAGCGGACGTGGGCGCGGCGCTCACCTTGGGGTTCGGAGTCGCCGCCGCCGCCGTGTACGTGGCGGGCCGCGGCTCGTGGCGTTCGCGCCTCGCAATCGTGCTCGGCGCCCCCGCACTTGCTCTCGGCGCTCTGGCGGCGCTGGACCTGGCAACGGGAGGCAATGCGCACTTCACGCGCTCGGTGCTGCGCGCGGGCGGGCTCGACGAGCTTGCCCAGGTGGCGCAGCGGCGCTTCGAGCTCAGCTACAGGTCGCTTGGCCACGGCCTCGTCGGCCCGCTGGTGGTGATCGCCGCGATCGCGGTCGTGTTCGGGATCCGCAACAGAAAGCGGCTCGTGGCCGGCCTCGAGGGAGTGCCGACGATGCGGGCGGGGCTCTACGGCGCTCTTGTGGCGGTCGTCGGGGGCGCGCTCACGAACGACTCCGGGCCCGTGATATTCCTGATTGGGACGACATATCTCGCGCTCGCCGTAGGGTATGCCCAATCTGCGCCGAAACCCGAGTGAAACGCGCGCCGCAAGGCGCGGTACTTATTCCGTGGCCGCTATGACCGCTGATAGCATCGCTCCGATGCGAATCGCCCTCGTATCGCCCTATTCCTGGACGTTCCCGGGCGGCGTCACTCGGCACATCGATGCGTTGGCGCGCGAACTGCTCTCGGCGGGCCACCACGTCCGAGTGCTTTCGCCGGTCGACCCCGACGACCGGATCACGCGCGCGCTCCACCGCCGGCGACCGTCGTCCGACCCGCTGCCCGACTTCGTCATGCCGCTCGGCCGCACCGTCGCCCTGCCGATGAACGGGGCGATGTCGCGACTTTCCGTCAGCACTCAAAGCGTCGTGCGGATGCGACGTGAGCTTGCGAGTGGCGGCTACGACGTGATCCACGTGCACGAGCCGATCGCCCCCATGCTGGGTTGGGACGCCTGCGTGTCCACCAGTGCGCCGGTCGTGGGGACGTTCCATGTCTATTCCTCGAAGTGGATCCCGAATGCGGCCGCGCGCGCGCTCGGCGCGAGCCGCCTCTTCAACCGGCTGCACGCCCGGATCGCGGTGTCCGAGGCCGCGAAGTGGACGGGCGAGCGCTACTTCGGAGGCACGTACGAGGTAATCCCCAACGGGGTCGACCTCGCCGCCGCGCCGTCCCGTCCGAGCGTCCCGAACGGCGCGCTGAGGATTCTGTTCGTGGGGCGTGAGGAGGAGCGCAAGGGCCTGCCCGTGCTTCTGTCTGCTTTCGCCGGCCTTCGCCGGCACATCCCGACGACGCTCGACATCGTGGGTGCCGGCCCGGAGGCCGTCGAGCCGCTGCTCGCGGAGGTCGACGGTGGGATGGACCACGTCGAGGCGCACGGCCACGTCTCCGACGGGGAGCTTTGGCGACGCCTGCACAGGGCGGACGTCCTCTGCGCACCTTCGCTCGGCGGCGAGAGCTTCGGCATGGTGCTGACGGAGGCTTTCGCCGCCGGCACCCCCGTCGTCGCCTCTGATATCGCCGGTTACCGGCAGGTGGTGACCCACGGCCGGGACGGGCTGCTCGTGCCGCACGGCCAGCCGCTCGAGCTGGCCGAGGCGCTGCGGGCGCTCTGGCTCGACTCGCCGCGCCGCGAGGCGATGGGCGAGAGTGCACGACGCAGCGCACAGGATTTCGCCTGGCCACGAGTGGCGGAACGCGTCGCGGACGTCTACCGCCAGGCGATCGCGGCCCCCGAGCCAACTACTCGCTCCGAGCGCTCGGCCGTGACGTTGGGGCTTCGCCCCGCAGACATGTCGCCGCGCCGCCGAGCACGCCGCCTCGAGTCGCTCGAGCCGCCGCCCCTTCCGGACCCGCGCTCCCGCCGCGCACGCATCTTCTCGGGTTTGCGTCGCGCCGCGCTTGGGATCTCGGCGGTGATCGGCCTCTTGCTCGCCTTCCTGGCTCTCCGGCGCGTCGGCTTCGAGAACGTCGCCACGACGTTGCTCGAGTCGAGCCCAAGCTGGGTCCTGATCGCGCTGGCGCTCTTCTCGACCTCGATGGTCTTACGAGCCTTCTCGTGGTACGAGATCGTGCGCGCGGCGCTACCCGAGCGTCCCGTGAAGCGCCGGTCGATCCTCAGCGGCACCGTGATCGGCGTCTTGATGTCGGCAACGCTGCCGGCACGCCTCGGTGAGCCTTCGCGAGCGCTGATCGTCGCAAGGCGGCTCGGACGCATGCGCGAGACGCTCCCGGTGCTCGTGGGCACCCTCGTCTCTCAGACGCTGCTGAACCTGCTCGCACTGCTCCTGCTGGGCGCGGTGGTGCTCGGCACGAGCGACGTCCTTCACGGCCGCGAGGAGGCGCTCGTGCTGTTCAGCCTGATTCCGGTTGGACTTGCTGCCGCCGTCCTGATCGTGCCGTCGCTGCTCGAGTCGAGCGACCGCCGCGTGGGCGCGCGCGGAGGCATCTTCGGCCGCCTCATTCGCGAGATCGCCGCCGCGCTGCTCCGGCTGCGCACCGGACTGAGCGTGTTCCGCAGTCCCCGGAGCGCTGTCTGGGCCACCTCTGCGCAGCTCGCCGCATGGGCGCTGCAGCTGCTCGGCGCGTTCGCGCTCATGCTCGCGCTCGACCTGGAGGGTCACGGTGGCTTGGGAGCGGCCGCGGCCGTCCTGTTCGCCGTGAACGTGACCGCCGTGCTGCCGGCCACGCCGTCCAACGTCGGCGTCTTCCAGCTCGCGGTCCTGACCGTGCTGGCGGGCGGCTACGGGGTTCCGGCCGCGACCGCGCTCGGCTACGGGATCATCCTGCAGGCGGTCGAGGTCGTGACCGCTGTCGTCTTCGGGCTGCCGGCGCTGATCCGCGAAGGTGTCTCGTGGCGGGACGTCCGGATGCGCGCGCTCGCCGCCGCGCCGGTCGAGCTGTCACCGCGCTCGGCGCCGCTGCCGGGCGGGACTGCCCCACACCCCTATCTGAGCGCCGCTCGCGACTAGACGGGTCGCCGCCACTCGCGGCCGACTTCGCGCAGCTCCGGCATCGGGTGGTGGTGAAGCGAGCCGGCTCGCTTCGCGAGGCCAATGACGGCCGCTGCAATCGTCCCGAGAACGCTGCGTCGAGTGTCCGGTTTACGGCTCATCTGCCTTTAATCGAGCATCGCGCCGGAATGTTTAACGGGACCGCCCTGGAGTGGACTCAACGTCCATCCCTGCGATCGACTCCCTATACTCATTGACTCCTCGGCGTGCCGCTGCGCGCTGCCAGTACGGATAAAAAACTCCCCAGGAGGATCTCTTGGCGAAGGCTCTCTCGAACGTCTCGGGTTATCCGCGCATCGGCGCGAAGCGCGAGCTGAAGCAGGCAACCGAGGGTTTCTGGGGCGGACAACGCACCAAGGACGAGCTCGTCGACACCGCCCGCTCACTTCGCGCGGCGAACTGGAAGCTCCAGCGTGACGCCGGCATCGACCTGATCCCGTCCAATGACTTCTCGTTCTACGACCAGGTGCTTGACACGATCGCGCTCGTGGGCGCGGTGCCCGAGCGCTACGGCTGGGACGGCTCGGCCGGGGTCGACCTCGACACTTACTTCGCGATGGCGCGCGGCCGGCAGGCAGGCGGCGTGGACGTCACCGCGATGGAGATGACGAAGTGGTTCGACACGAACTACCACTACATCGTCCCGGAGCTGCGCAGGGGGATGGGATTCCGGTTTGCGTCGCGCAAGCCGCTCGACGAGTACCAGGCGGCGAAGCAGCTCGGAATCGAGA
>JBKOZI010000028.1:0-13087 GCA_046725795.1 Actinomycetota bacterium | reverse complement strand
GGTTCGCTGTCGAGGAACGCCAATAGTCCGCGCCGAACGACGGCATGATCGTCGACGACAACCACGCTGATCGTCTCGTCCGCCTCAAGCGCCATCCGAGACTACTTCCGCTCCAGCCGGGAGCTCCACCCGGACCACGGTGCCTACCCCAAGCGTGCTCGCAATTGTCAGGACCGCGCCGACCTCGGCCGCACGGCTGCGCATCGACTCGAGCCCGAAGTGACCGGCGCGGCCCATAGCCGGGTCGAAGCCGCGACCGTCGTCGCTTATCTCGACGAGCACGCGCTCCGATTGAGCTTCGACTGTAACCGACGCCGTGCTCGCGCCCGCGTGTTTCACCACGTTGGCGAGCGCCTCCCGGACGATCCCGAACAGCTGGCTCTCTGTACGGGGGGAGACGGCGAGGCGGCCGTCGGGCGCCCGCACGTCGATCGTGAGCCCGTCCTGGCCTTGAAGCCTCGACGCGTGCTCGGTGAGAGCGGTGACGAGCCCCTGCTCGGCAGGGTCACGGCCAAGCTCGAAAATGAGATTGCGCATCTCGCTCTGCGCGGTTCTCGTCAGCTCTCCGATCTCCCTCAGTGCCCGACCGAGAGAGCCGGACAGGCTCACACCGTCCTGTTCCACCGCCTTCTGGGCTGTGCGGGTCTGCAAAAGCGTCGAGAACAACGCCTGCGAGACGGAGTCGTGCAGATCGCGTGCGATCCGGTGCCGCTCCTGAACCGTTCGCTCGCCCTCGCGCCGCTTCGCCTCGGCCAGCTGCCTGGAGGACCGCTCGCGCTCGCTGACCATCGCGCTCAGGAAGAGCGTCGTGAGCGCCGCCACGGCGATGTAAGCCTGCGTGCTCAGGGTTCGGTGGTCGATCGGCTGCTTGAAGAACGGCCCGACGTCATTGGCCGTGACGCCGATTGCCACTCCGGCCGCGATCGCGGTCGCCAGCGTGGCGCCTTGAGGCCCGAACCGGAAGGCCGCCCAGATCAGCGCCGGAAAGATCAGGTAGGTGATCGGCTCGTCCGTCGAGACCGCGAACACGCCCAGCACAGCGACCGCGGTGATCAGGAGGGCGCCTTCCCAGGTCCGCATGCGCCGCCAAGCCGCGACGGGATCGGGAGCCCACGCCAGCAGCAAGGGGAGAACGACAAGCCCCCCGGAGGTGTCGCCGAGCCACCACGTCCGCCAGAACGTGATGGCCTCCGACTGCTGGATGACGTCGCCGGCCAGCATCGACGCCGTCCCCACCGTCGCACTGATCGCCGTTGCGATTGTGAGTGCCAGGATCATGCCGCCCACCTGCTCGACTCGATCGAGGGCCGCGCGAGGACCGATCAAGCGGCGAAGCAGCATGGCCCCGACGATGATCTCGGCCATGTTGCCGGTCTGCTGCCCGACCAGGCTCCCGAGCGGCAACCCGGAGTTGTCGAGGAGCAACTCTCCATTGACGAGCAGCTCTCCGATGAAGATGCCGGGCCACCAGCGGATTCCCCACAGGTAGAGCGCCGCAATGCCCAGCCCGGCCGGGGGCCAGATGGCAGACACCGAGGCCGTGTACCGCAGGGTCTGACCGAGCTTGGCCGCGCCGTAATAAGCGGCCGCGAGGGTGAGCACGCCGATGACGGCTCTGATCGATCGCGATCGCAGGAAGACCGCCGCTCGACGGAATGCCGGTTGAACCGGAAAGCGCTGCGCTTCAATGGTCATCGACGCCTCGGCGGACAGAAGCCATGGCCCGCGGTCATCACGTTACCGCTGGTCGTCGCCTGAGCCAAATGACTTAAGGCTCATGTACGAATGTCTCGTCTGCAACCCGTCGTTCGTCCGTTGCATCCGAGGCCCCGCTGCGCGATGCTTTCGATCACAAGGGTCCTCGTCCCGAACGGGTCGCGGTCCTCAAATATGCCGAGCACGGGGTGTCGTTGAAACTCAGGACGGGCAGGGACTCTCCCAAGCGGCGTTTCAAGATTCTTGCCGGATTCTCCGCCGCGGGCGTGGCGGTGTGCGGCGCCGCGGTCGCGGTCACGCTTTCGGGGAGCCAGTCGAGCAATCCGGCGCTCGAGGCTCAGATCCGGGCCGCGATCATTGCCGCTCCGATCGCCGTCGGACTATGCGTGTGGTACCGCGATCCGTGGAGGAGGTTCGGCAAGCTGCTCGTCGCCGCCGGTTTCGCGTGGTCGCTGACGACGCTCGCTCAGTCCAGCAACGAGCTTCTCTATAGCGCGGGCCGCGTCTTCGGCTGGCTCGTCGAGCCGTTGCTCATCTACCTGGTGCTCGCGTTTCCCTCGGGACGTTTGACGACGCGGCCGGCTCGACGTCTGGTAGCCGCGAGCGTGTTGCTTGTCGTCCTTTTCTACCTGCCCACGGCGCTGCTGGTCGATTCCTACCCGATTCCATCTCCGTGGAGCAGCTGCCAGGCCGAATGCCCCGGGAACGCCTTCATGCTGAGCGGCTCGGAGCCCGGCTTCATCGGCGACGTGATCGTGCCCTTCCGTGAGACGGCCGCCATGATCCTGTTAGCGGGGATGATCGTGGTCCTGGCCATGCGGATCCGGCGGGGAAGTCACCTGAAGCGCATCACGCTCGTGCCGGTCCTGACTGTCGCGATCGTCCACGCGCTCGCATTGATCGGAGGCATCGTGGCACGGCGTATCTCTCCGGGCGGGTCCTCAGCGGAAGCGCTGGCCTCCGTCGTCGCTCTATCCTCCGGAGGTGTCGCCCTCGGCTTCCTGGCAGGGCTCTCGGGCTGGCGGTTGTTCGAGAGCAAGGCTCTCCGGCGGCTGGCGGCCGCGTTCGCGACGCACCGACCGGCACTCACCCTGCGCGAGACGTCGGAGCTCCTGTCCGGTGCCATGGATCCGTCTCTGGAGGTCCTTCACAGGTCACGGGATGAGCCGGAGGCCTGGCTCGACATCCGGGACAGGCCATCCAGGCTGATCGCAAACGATGGCGTTCGATGCGTGACCGAGGTTTCGGCCGCCGACGGGCGGGTCGTCGCGATCGTGCACGACCTGGCCCTCAGCGACGCTCCGATGTTGCTCGACGTGGCGAGTTCCTCCGTGCTGAAGGCGCTCGAGAACGAGCGTCTTTTCACCGAGTTGCGTAGTTCGTTGCGAGAGCTCAGGGACTCCCGGGCACGCATCATGTCGAGCGCCGACCGGGAGCGCCATCGCATCGAGCGCGACCTCCATGACGGCGCACAACAGTCCCTGGTCGCGCTGCGGATCAGGCTCGAGCTGGCCGGCGAGCTCTTGAAGCAAAGCCCCGCCCACGCCAAGGAGCTGTTGACCGAGCTCGTTGTCGAGGTCGACCGGGCGCTCGAGCAGGTGAGGTCGCTGGCGCGGGGGGTCTACCCCTCGCTACTGACCGACCTCGGGTTGCGCGAGGCGCTCCGAGCTGTTGCGTTGCGCAACCCGGTCCGGACCACGGTCGACACCGACGGCATCGGGCGCTATGCCCCGGAAATCGAGGCTGCGGTCTACTTCTGCTGCCTCGAGGCCATGCAGAACTCGATGAAGCATGCAGCCGGAGTCGAGACGATCGCTGTCTCGCTCGGAGTCGAAGGCGATCTCCGCTTCGAGGTCCGCGACGTCGGGGCCGGGTTCGCGGAGGAGGAGGTCGCTTCTGGCGCGGGGCTGACCAGCATGCGCGACCGGCTTGCAGCCGTGGGAGGGCTCCTGACGATTCAGGCTGCGCCCGGCGCGGGCACGAGCATTTCCGGTGTCGTTCCCTTGACCACGAATGGCTCGTCGCGGGTCAGCGATCCCCCCACTGCAATACGGGCCGCCACGGCGTCCTTGGGTAGATCAGGGGGTGATTAGGGGGATATTCACCGCCGCAACTGTGGTGCGTGCACGATTGCTTTGCATCGCCGCCGCCGCCAGAGTTGAGTTCCATGTCGAAGCGCCTTGCCCTCGCGGCGGCTCAATCATGATGCGCGTCTACTGGTAGGTTCGGCTCGGATGTCGTCGACCGGGGCTCCGCCTCGCCGCCCAGTCGTAACGGCGCTGTTCGTCGCCGCGTCGGCGGTCTTGTTCTTCGGGATCTTCGCCGTATGGGTCAACCGGCAGGCGCTCGAGACCAAGGAGTGGACCAATACGAGCAGCGAGCTGCTCGAGAAGCAGGCGATCCGGAGCGCCGTCGCCACCTACCTCGTCGACGAGCTCTACGCCAATGTCGATGTCGCGGCCGAGCTTCGGAAGGTTCTGCCGCCAGACGCCCAGAGGCTCGCAGGGCCGGTCGCGGGCGGCCTCCGCGAGTTCGCACAGCGTGCCGCCAACCGAGCGCTCGCAAGTCCGCGGGTGCAGCAGGCGTGGGAGAACGCGAACCGCATTGCCCACGAGCGGTTCGTGGCCGTCGTCGAGGACAAGGGCAATGCCGCTGTAACGACGGCGGGCGGAAAGGTGGTGCTCGACCTCCGGCCGCTCGTCGAGCAGCTCGCGGGCCGTGTGGGCCTCGGTAATCTGGCGCAGAAGCTGCCGCCGGATGCGGGGCAGCTCGTCGTCATGCGCTCCGACCAACTCGACGCCGCGCAGAAGGTCACGAAGGGCATCAGGGGGCTCGCGATCGTGCTGCCGCTTATATGGCTCGCCCTCGTTGCGCTCGCCGTCTACCTCTCTCACGGCCGCAGGCGGCAGACAATCCGCGCGATTGCCCTCAGCGCCGTTGCCGTGGGCATCGCCGTGCTCCTGGCGCGGGGGGCAGCGGGAAACGCCGTCACGAACGCGCTTGCGAAGACCGCGGCGGTGAGGCCCGCGGTCGACGACACCTGGACCGTGGGCACGTCGCTGCTGAAGGACATCGCGCAGTCGACGATCGTGGTCGGCCTGCTCCTCCTGATCGTCGCCTGGGTGGCCGGCGCGACACGGCCGGCGGTCGCCATCCGCCGGGCCGCCGCGCCGTACATGCGGGAGCGCCCGGACCTCACGTACGGGTTCGTGGCGCTGATCTTCCTGTTGCTGGTGGTCTGGGCGCCGGCGCGGATCTTCACCAAACCCCTGTCGCTGCTGCTGATCGCCGGGCTGATGGTGCTCGGAACCGAGGCGCTCCGGCGGCAGACCGCGGAGGAGTTTCCCGACGCGACACTGGCGGGAGCCGGGATGCGCGAGTCGATCGCCAGGTGGTGGTCCAACCGGTCCCGGTCGCGGTCGAGTGCGGCTGCGCCGTCGGATGACACCGGCCTCGAACGGCTCGAGCGTCTCGCCGCGCTCCGCGATCGCGGCGTCCTCAGCCAGGAAGAATTCGAGTCGCAGAAGGCCGCGCTGCTCGGCTGAGCCCGGCCGACGATGCGGGTCACCTACGCCGGACACTCGACCGTCCTGATCGAGCTCGACGGCGTTCGGATTTTGACCGACCCGCTCCTGCGCGGTCGGTTCATTCACGTCGAGCGCCGTGTGCCGCCGGTCGACCTCGCACAGGTCGCCGACGTCGACGTCGTGCTCATCTCCCATGCCCACCACGACCACCTCGACCGGCCGTCGCTCAGGAAGCTCAGCGGGGGCCCGACCGTGCTCGTGCCACGCGGGGCACGCCGCTTCCTGCCCCGGCTGCGGAACGGCCAGGTCCGGGAGGTCACCGAGGGAGACCGCCTTTCGCTCGGCAGACTCGACATCGAAGTGACCCACGCGGACCACCGGCCCGGCCGCGTGCTGCACCGCGGGCCGGCACCGGTCGGATACAAGATCAGCGCGACCAGGCGCGTCTATTTCGCCGGCGACACCGACCTCTTTCCCGGCATGCGGGATCTCGGCCACGGCGGGCTGGACGCGGCCCTCCTGCCGATCTGGGCCTGGGGAAGGCGGCTCGGCACCGGCCACCTGGACCCACGGCGGGCAGCCGAGGCGCTCGAGCTGCTCAGGCCGCGCGTCGCGATCCCGATCCACTGGGGAACCTTCTATGTGAAGGGACTCCGCCGGATCCGGCCCGCGCTGAACGAGCCGGCACAGGCGTTCGCGCGCGAGGCCGCTCAACGGGCCCCCGGCGTGGACGTCCGGATCCTCGCCCCCGGCGAGGCGACCACCGTGGAATAGGATCGGCTTCGGCAAGATGGCTGACCGCCCTTCCGACGCCCCCGCTCGCAGCGAGCAGACCCGACAGCTCCTGCTTGGCGCGCTGATCGCGCTGGCCGTCCTGTTCGCGCTGCTGAATCTCGACAAGGTGAAGGTCGCTCTGATCGTCACTTCGCCGAAGATCCCGCTGATCATCGTGATCGTCGGCTGCCTCGCGCTTGGAGCCGCGATCGACCGGCTGCTGATGAGGCGGGCACGCCACCGCCAACGCTGAGAGCGGAATGGCAGGCGTCCCAGTTGGCATAATGCCGACCCGCCGTGCCCAGGCCCCGCGCTGACAAGCTGAAGCTGCTGTTCGCGATTGCACTCGTCCCCGGCGCGACCGTGGTCGGCGCTTGCGGCAACGGCGGTAAGGCCGACGAGGCGAAGGGCAAGCAGCTCTTCACCCAGAAGTGCGGTGCCTGCCACGTGCTCGAGAATGCGGGCACGAAGGGCATTCAGGGCCCCAACCTGGACTTCGCCTTCAAGAAGTCGATCGAGGACGGGCTCGGGCGCAGCACGATCAAGAACGTCGTACGGGACCAGATCGCGCTACCGCAGGGCCGACAGATGCCGGCGAACCTGGTCAAGGGCGACGACGCCGAGGCGGTCGCCGCCTACGTCGCGGACGCCGTCGGGAAGAAGGGCACCGGCACCGGCGGCGGTCCGTCCGGCACCGCGAAGGCGAATGCTCAGAACGTGGTCGACATCCCAACCGACCCGAGCGGGCAGTTGGCCTACAAGTTCAAGGAGGCCACCGCGAAGTCGGGCAAGGTGACGGTCGAGTCGAAGAACGACGCTTCGGTGCCGCACAACATCGCGCTGAAGGGCGGCCCTGCGGGGCCCGTCGTGCAGGGCGGCAAGATCTCGAAGATCACCACGAACCTGAAGGCGGGCAGCTACGAGTTCTACTGCTCGGTGCCCGGCCACGAGCAGGCGGGCATGAAGGGGACGCTGACCGTCAAGGGCTGATCAGCCCTAGGTAGCCGCGGTCGGCGGCGGCGACAGCCCGCGGTCGCGCTCGAGGTCGACGACCACGTGCGTGATCGGCACGTCCAGCCGTTCGCGCGCGCGCCGCACGACGTCGCGCTCGAGCCAGTTGGAGCGGCCCGGGGGGTGCGTGGAGACGATCACCTCGTCCGCGCCGAACACGCGCAACCCGTCTTCCATCGCCTGCACGGGATCGCCGTCGCCGATGTCGCCCGTGGCCGAGAAACCGTCCCGGTCGAGGGCATCGAGCATTGCCTGAAGGCGCGCGTGCGCCTGCGCACGGGCGTCGTCGTCGTCGGAGGTCCAGGTCTTGAGCTTCGTATTGAGGGCCGGGCACACCACGAACACGCGGGCGGCCTCCCCGCCCGCACGGTGCTCGATCTCGTCGCGGAGCGCAGCCCCGCTCAGCGTCTCGTTCGCGACCACGAGGATCCGCTTCGTGTCGTCGCGCGGTCGTCGTCGCAGTGACGCGCGCTCGGGTTCGGAGTCGCGTCTCACCACCAGGAGGCTGAACACGATCCCGAAGGCAAGCCCCCCCGCCACCGCGAGGCCGACCCCGGAGCCGAACAGAATCGCGGCCAGCGCGATCGGCGCGACCAGCACCGCCACGACGACGGTGAATCGGAATGCGTCTTCCTCGGAACGGAGAGGGTTGATCATGCCCCGCCCTCGACTCCTCCCGACTTACAGGATGTAGACGGTAAGGAACACGATTATCCACATCACGTCGACGAAGTGCCAGTAGATACCGGCCATCTCCACGCCCATGTGGGCGCTGGGGGAGAAGTGACCCCGCAGCGTGCGGATGTTCATGATCGCGAGCAGCGTCAGGCCGACGAAGACGTGCAGGCCGTGGAGCCCAGTGAGCCCGTAGAAGACCGACGCGAAGGCGCCGTCGTGGATCGAGAACCCGGCCTTGAAGTATTCGTTGATCTGCGTCGCCAGGAAGGTCGTGCCCATCAGAAACGTGATCGCGAGCCCGGCCTGGAGCCCCGCGCGGTTGCCCCGCTTGATCGACACCAGCGCCCAGTGCACGACGACGCTCGAGAACACGAGGATGAACGTGTTCATCAACGCAATGTTGACGGGGAAGTCGAACGGTGCTGGCGGCCATTCCTTGTAGAAATCGGAAACGACCCGGATGAAGAAGTAGGCCGTGAAGAACGACCCGAAGAGCATCGCCTCGCTGATGATGAAAAGGAGGACGCCCAGCAGCTGGGCGTCGATTCGCGAGCTCTTGTGCGCTTCAGGGGGCCCGTGATGCTCGGCGTGCGCGTGACCGTGGGCGATCGCGGCGGATTCCATCACACGCCTCCCGTGTGAGCGATCGAGGTACCGCCTGTCGCGGTGGGAGGCTCGTCGCTCTCCGGATCGCCAATCACGTGCTCGACCGGCAGTCCCGTTCCGCGCCGCACACGCCCGATCAGGTCCCCCCGAAGCCAGCGGGACTTGTAGCTCGGGAGCGTGGAGATGATGATCTCGTTCGGCGGGTCGTGCTCGACCGCGTTCATGACGCTGGTCAGAGGGTCGGGGTGGGTCACGTACCCGGTCACGTCGAGCCCGGCCTTTTCCAGGATGCGGATGGTCCGCCCGAGGCGCTCCTCGGCGGCCTCGGTGGCGCCGTCCCCGGCGCCGTCCTGTGGGGAGATCACCGTGAAGCGATAGGGGGACCCGCTCGCGCGGCGCTCGAGCGTCTCGATCAGCTTGGCGCCGCCCACGGTCTGGTTCGCGACGACGAGCGCGTGGCGCGTCGGCTCCTCGTTGAGATCGACGATCACATGATCCACGGGGATTTGGGCATATGACCGGATGCGGCTGACGAGGTCGCGGCGCAGCCAGCCGGAGCGCGCGTACGGCAGCGTCGAGATGATGATCTCGTCGGCGCCGTACTCGCTAATCGCGTCCTTCACCGCCATGTACGGGTCCGGGTCCATGAGCTCGCCCTGAGCCTCGATGCCGAGCTTGTGAAGGCGCTCGAGCGTCAGGTCGAGGCGGATCTGCGCGGCCGAGCGCGCGCTCTGGTCGTAGATGACGAAGCCGCGCGTCGGCCGGTTCTGCGGGCAGATCACCGTGCAGCGGATCGGCCCCCGCTTCGCGCGCGCCTCCACCGCCTGAAACAGCTTCTCACCGCCGACGGTCTCGTTCGCCACTACGAGCACATTGGCCGGCGCTTCGCGGCGTGTGGTCCCCGACGCTTCCATCACTCGCGCGTTGGGGCGTCGTGTCCGTTGCCGTTGCCTGCCGCGCCGGCAGAGTGCCCGTCGCCGCCGGCCGGCACCGCGACCTTGGTCCGCTCGCCGTTCATCACGGCGTGCACCGCACCCGGCGTTCCGTACTCATAGGGCCCTCCGACGACCTGCGGGATCTCGTCGAAGTTGAAGATCGGCGGCGGCGAGGAGACCTGCCACTCGAGCGTGCGCGCGCGCCACGGGTTGCCGGGCGCACGCGGCCCAGCGGCCCAGCTCACGATGAAGTTGTAGACGAACACCAGCGTCGCGGCTCCGAGCAGGAAGGCGCCGATCGACTCGACCAAATTCCAGGCGGCGAACTTGTCCGCGTAGTCGGAAACCCGCCGCGGCATGCCCTCGAGCCCGACCCAGTGCATCGGGCCGAAGGTGATGTTGAAGGAGATGAAGGTGAGCCAGAAGTGAAGCTGACCGAGTTTCTCATCGTACATCCGGCCCGTCATCTTCGGGAACCAGTAATAGATGCCGGCGAAGATCGTGAACATGCTTCCGCCGAAGAGCACATAGTGAATGTGCGCGACGACGAAGTACGTGTCGGACGTGTGGATGTCGACGGGAATCGCCGCGAGCATGATGCCGCTGATGCCGCCGAGGGTGAACATCGTGATGAAGCCGAGCGCGAACAGCATCGGCGTCGAGAGCTCGAGCACCCCTTTCCACAGCGTCGCCAGCCACGAGAAGATCTTGATGCCGGTGGGAACCGCGATCAGCATGGTGGTGATCATCATCGGGACGCGCAGCCAGCTGAACATGCCGGAAACGAACATGTGGTGCGCCCAGACGGTGAAGCCGAGCACCAGGATCGCCAGTAGCGAGAGCGCCATCAGGCGGTAGCCGAAGATCGGCTTCCGCGCCTTGGTCGAGATCACCTCGGAGATGATCCCGAACCCCGGCAGCATCATGATGTAGACGGCCGGGTGGGAGTAGAACCAGAAGATGTGCTGGTAGGAGATCACGTCGCCACCCGCGTTCGCCTGGAAGAAGTCCGAGTGCAGCGAGCGGTCGAGCAGCACGAGGAACTGCGACCCCGCGACGAACGGCGTCGCGATCACAACCAGCAGCGACGTCGTGAAGTTCGCCCAGACCAGGAGCGGCATGCGCCAGAAGGTCATCCCAGGCGCGCGCATAGTGATGATCGTGACCAGGAAGTTGAGCGCGGTCATGATCGACGAGGTGCCGGCGAACTGCACGCCGATCGTGAAGAACTGCTGGCCCAGCGGGGCGTGAGTCGAGAGTGGCGCGTACGCCGTCCACCCGGTGTTGAACGCGCCGCTGTCCGGCACCAGGAAGCTCGCCACCATCATGATCCCCCCGACCGGCAGCAACCAGTAGCTGAGCGCGTTCAGGCGGGGGAACGCCATGTCCGGCGCCCCGATCATCAGCGGCAGGACGTAGTTGGCGAGTCCCGCGAAGATCGGGATGATCACCAGGAAGATCATCAGCGACGCGTGGACCGAGAAGAGGCCGTTGAAGGTGTTCGCGTCCACGATCTGCTGGCCCGGCTGCGCGAGCTCCGCGCGCATCACCTCCGCAAGCGCGCCGCCGACGAGCATGAAGAAGAGCGCGGTGACCGTGTATTGGATCCCGATCACCTTGTGGTCGGTGTTGACGCGGAAGTAGTCCTTCCAGCTCCTGGCGCCGTGACTGGAGTGGTCCTCCGGCTCGGTCGGCGAGCCGATCATCCACTTCCACCAGTAGTCGAAGCCGCCGATCCCGACCAGGAAGAAGAGCGGCGCCGCGAGCAGGATCACCGTCACGATCGGCGAGCCCTTGAAGATCGGAAAGTCCTGGATCGCGCGCAGGAACACGACGAGGCCAAACGCGAACGCGGCCCCGAGCAGGGCCACCCAGATGCCTCGCAGCAGGTTGGGTCCGAGCAGCAGCTGGCGCGCGCGGCTGCGCGGCGGCCGTTGCGTGACCTGACGCTCGGGGGCGGCGACCGTCGTCATCGGCGGGATTCTATTGTCGGCTGTCGGCGGTCGAGGCGGCGGTTCACAAGGTGCCTCCTACCTCGTTCTGGTTCTTCTTCGCCGCGGCCGCCCACTTGTCCCACGCGGCCTGGTCCTCCACGACGACCGCCGCACGCATGGTCGCGTGACCGAGCCCACAGAGCTCGGTGCAGGCCAGGGTGTATTTCCCGTTGCGCGTGGGCGTCACCCGAATGTCTGTGGTGATGCCCGGCACGGCGTCCTTCTTGATCCGGAACTGCGGCACCCAGAAGGAGTGGATCACGTCCTTGGCCTGGAGCTGGAAGTGGTAGGGCGTGCCCTTGACGAGGTGGAGCTCGGCCGCCTTGAAGCCCTGACCCCGGTAGTCGAACGTCCAGGCGAACTGTTGGCCCGTGATACGGACCTCCTGCGTGTTCGCCTTCGTCTCCTCGATGTTGGCAAGTACGAGTCCGCTGTAAACAGCGGCACCGACCATCAACAGGGCGGGGATCGCGGTCCAGATCGCCTCGAGGGTCGTGTCGCCGTGGATCGGCTCGCCGTCGGATAGGTCGTGGTGACGGCGGCGGAAGTGCACGACGCTGACCATCAGGATGCTGACCACCAGCCCGAAGATGTACGACGAGATCACCGCGAGCACGTCGTAGAGCGTGTCGACCGAATTGGCGGCCGTCGAGGATTCCTCGGGCAGCCAGGGCACCGTCAGCACGATCGCGGCCAGCACGGAGCCGATCCCGAGCGCCCAGATCGCGACCTGCACGAACGGATTGCGAAGGGTTCGCACTAGCGGTTTCCCCTTTCCCCCGTGCGCATCGGGCTGACGATACTACGCACGTACTCGATCCTTTCCGGCTACCTCACGACTGTGACGTTGACCTTCATGCCGGCCTGCTCGTGCCCCGGCACGCTGCAGTAGAACTTGTATTTACCGGGCTTCAGCTTCACGTCGAGCTTGCCGCTCTTTCCGCCGTCGATCAAATCGGTCTTCGCGTTCTTCAACGCATCGCCGCTGATCGTCAGGTCGTGCTGGATCTTGCCCTGGTTCTCGACGTCGAACGTGTAGCTGCCGGCCTTCAGCGAATCGCCGCCGGCGAGCGCGATCGAAAACTCCTTCTCGGTGACCATGACCGTCTCGGCGGCGGCTTTCTTCTTCGCCGGGGCGGCCTGTTTCTTGGCTGCCGGCGCGGGCGGGGCGCCGCCCGAGACCGTCACCTCCTCCTTCATGCCCAACTGCTCGTGCCCCGGCACCGTGCAGAAGAACGTGTATTTCCCGGGCTTGAGGTCGACCTCGAGGCTTTTGCTCTGGCCCGCATCGATCAGCGGGGTCTTGGTCTCCTTGATGCCGTTACCCTCGATTGCGAGGTCGTGCTGGATCTTGCCCGTGTTGTCCACGGCGAACGTGTAGCTGCCCGGCTTCAGCTTCTTGCCGCCGGCAAGCGCGATCGAGAACTCCTTCTCGCTGACCTTGACCGTCTTTCCCCCGCCTGCGGCGGGTGCCGGCGAGCCGCCCGCCTCCTTCTGCTCCGCGGCCTTTGCCGCCGCCTCCTCGCGCGGGTGCTCCTTGTCGGTCGTGATCAAGAGCGCCGCGAGCGTGCCGGCGACGATCACGACGGTCGTGCCCACGAGTGCCCGCCCGGCCGAGCCGCCCGGCGGGAAATCCTCGCGCAGGAGCCCCAGGACGGCTAGCCCCAGCCCCCAGACGACGAGGATGGTCCCCAGAACGAAGTAAACGGCCATGCGCGGGCGCGCAGTCTACCTGCCACCACCCCCCTTACGGCATCTGCGGCAGGATCTCGGCGGCGACCCACTCGAGCGCCTCCGGCACGGCCGGTGCCATCAGGCTCACCTGGATCAGGACGAGCTCGACCCC
>JBKOZI010000027.1:0-21724 GCA_046725795.1 Actinomycetota bacterium | reverse complement strand
CGGGTTCGACTGCTCGATCTCGAGCGAGCTGTGCGACTCGGCGTCGCCGCCGTTCGCGGAGGCGTGGCCGCCATCCGAGCTCGCCTCAGCGCCGTCGCCGACGGCCAGCGAGGGTCCACTGTTCCCGCCGGTCGCCGAGCCACCGTTGCCGGCGGTCGTGGTCGTGTTCTGCGTGTTGGTGGCGGTGTTGTCCTGACGGCACTGGTTCGCGCCGTTGGTGTTGCCGGTCGCCTGCTGGATGCAGACGGCGCCGTTGTTGCCGCCGCTGATCCCGTTGGTGCCCGAGCCCCCGCCGCTGTCGCGGCCGGAGATCGCGTTCGACTGCTCGCTCTCGAGCTCGCTGTGCGACTCGGCGTCGCCGCCGTTCGCGGAGGCGCTGCCGCCTTCCGAGCCGGCCTGCGCGTCCTCGCCTTCAGCCTGGGAGGGCCCGCTGGTTCCGCCGGTCGCCGAGCCGCCGTTGCCGGCGGTCGTGCTCGTGTCCTGCGTGTTGGTGGCTGTGTTGCTTTCGTGGCACTGGTCGTTGCCGGCGGTGTTGCCGCCCGCCTGCTGCTTGCAGACGGCGGCGTTGTTGCCGCCGTTGGACTCGTCGGACCCGTAGGACCCCGAGTCCCCGCTGCTGTCACGGCCGGAGACCGCGTTCGACTGCTCGTTCCCGAGCTCGCTGTGCGACTCTGCGTCGCCGCCGTTCGCGGAGGCGTCGCCGCCCTCCGAGCTCGCCTGCGCGTCCTCGCCCACGGCCATCGAGGGTCCGCTGTTCCCACCGGTCGCCGAGCCGCCGTTGCCGGCGGTCGTGCTCGTGGTCTGGTTGTTGGTGGCGGTGTTGTCCTGGTGGCACTGATCAGCGGCTTGCGTGTTAGCGGTCGCCTGCTGGGTGCATACGGCGGAGCTGCTTTCGTCCGCCGACGCGCCCGCGGGGAGTGCCATCACTGCGGCGATTCCCCAAGCAAGGCCACCTAGCCTTAACTTGCGTTTCATAGTGAGTTTTTCTCCTGTTTCGAGTTGTTGCTACTCGCCGGGCGAAAGAAAGGCCCCCGGCGCGACCCGTTACCAGCCAGGTTTCGGCTAGCCGGGCAACTCGATTGGAGGTACGTACGCCAACGGCCGCCACATAACCGTGGGCGTGCGGAAGGCTGTCAGGCGGTCGCGCGGCAGCACCAACGCCGTGCCTAGCACGGCGAGCATGCTAGCCAGCATGAGGCCGGCCGCAATCCCGCTGGGACCGCTCGTCAAGTTGAAGAAGGGGTTCTGGTTCGGCAGCGGGTTACCCGGCCCGGGGGGCCCTGAGCCAAGCCCCGAGACCTTCGCGGTCTCCTGCGCCCGCCGAGCCTTCGCCTCGCTGCGGGTGGCCTTGGTAGACGCGCCGAGCAGGAAGAGACCGGCGAAACGGCGCCGTACCGTCTCGAGGCCCACGTGATCCTTTGTGGTCGTCTTGTCGATGACGAACGTGTCTTCACCGAGCCAGGTGTCCGAGTGGCCGCCCCTCGACGGGCTGAAGTCCTCGGACGGCCCCGCGGTCGAGCTCGAGGGGCTCGTTGTCGAGGGGCTCGGCGCGGACGTCGAAGTGGTGAACTCGTCGTTCGGGCGAGCCGGCTGTCTGTGCATCGTGTCCTGAGTCAGGGAATCGTTCGTGGCCGGTGTCGACTGGCCAGCTCCCGGATCCGTCGCGGGCGGTTGCTCGGATAGCGGCGGACCGGAATCCGTCGGCGGCGTGTTGGCCAGCGGGTCAAGCGTCGTCGCCGGCGGAGGCGGTGGCGGAGTTGAATCCGACACCGGCGGAGAAGGCGGCCCCGGGTCCGACGGTGGGGTGGTCACACCGCCGCCTGCATCCTGCGCGTACGCCGGTGCCGCTGCGAGCGCTGCCAAGAGCAGCATCGCGGCGATTACAAGCACGCGGACCAAACTTTTCGAGGATGCGGCAGGTCCCACCCGTGTGGGCTCTGGGCCTTGAACCGACGACACCTGCTGAGGACCTCCAGCTTCGTTGCGGTTGCGCGGGGACATCCTTGCCCGAGGGACCCAGAACCCTCGCAAGCGGGAACGTAGCCGCCGCTTCGCCCGGATGTAAACCCCCGCTTTTCAAAATGCAATGCAATTTGCAAAAAATTCGGTTCGGAGGAGTTCGGCCCGTGCCGTCGACTTCATCCTGGGCACGGCTTGACTTGCAGCCGTTTGGTTGCGACTAGGCCGCAGGCATACTGCGCGCGCGGCGGGCGAGCAGCTGGGCGACGAGCGCAGCCGCGAGCCCGACCGGAACCGCAACCACGAGCGTGAGCGGCAGATCGATGCCCGCCTTGTCGAAGAGCGCGAGCGCCGACAGCACCATCACGATGCCCAGCGCGTTGCGAAGCAACCCTGTCGGCAGGCGCACGGTCAGGTGGCTACCGGCCCAGATTCCCGGGATCGAGCCCAGGAGGATCGTTCCCACGAGGCCGAAGTCCACGTTGCCTCCGATCACGTGTGCGACCCCCGCAGCCCAGAGCAGGATCGCGGCGTGGAAGACGTCGGTTCCGACCACGTTTCGTGGCGCGAGCCGGTAGAACGCGATCAGGAAGACGGCGATCAGCGTGCCGCTGCCTGCAGAGGTGATCCCGATCACGAAGCCGGTCCCGGCTCCGATCGCGACCGCGGCAACTTTGTGGCCGGGGGTCAACTCGAGACGCTCGCGCTCTCCGTTTACTAGGCGTGGAACTAATGATCTGATCAGCACCAGCAGCCCGACTGAGATCAGCGCGATCGCGAGCATCGTGAGCACGATGTCGTCGAGTGAGTCGCCATAGGCGTCGTGGAGGAGCGAGATCACCCAGACCCCCGCGACAGCGGCCGGGACACTCCCCGCCGCGAGCCAGAACGCGAGCGGCCGGTTCACCGTCCGCAGGCGAAGGTGCCGCCAACCGCCAACCGTCTTCGTGACGGCCGCGTAGGCGATGTCGGAACCGATCGCGGTGGTCGGCGCAGTGCCGAAGAGCAGGATCAGGATCGGCGTCATGAGCGAGCCGCCGCCCATGCCGGTCATGCCCACGAGCAGGCCGATGCCGAGGCCCGCGACGATGAGCAGTGGGTCCATCGCGCTCTAGGCGCGGACGGAAGGCCTCCCGCCCTTCCTCCCGGAGTCGGCTTCCGCTTCGTCGCGTTCCGCCTCGATGAGGATGTCCGCGACCTCGGGTCGCGTGAACTCCTCCGGCGGTCGCTCGCCGGCCCGAAGCATCTCGCGGACCTTCGTCCCCGACAGGAAGACGCGGTCCTCCGGCCCTGCGGGACTGGTCTTGCTCGTCGCCATGCCCTTGGTGATCTTGCAGTAGAAGGCGTGGTCGAACATGAGTGGTTCGATGCCTAGTTTCTCGGGATCTAGCTGATCGAAGATCTCCTGGGCGTCGTAGGTCCCGTAGTAATTGCCGACGCCGGCATGGTCGCGGCCCACGATGAAATGAGTGCAGCCGTAGTTCTTTCGGATCAGCGCATGGAAGATCGCCTCGCGGGGGCCGGCGTAACGCATCGCTGCCGGGTTGATCGCGAGCATCACGTGGTCGCGCTGGTAGTAGTTGTCGATCAGAGCCTCGTAACAGCGCATCCGCACGTCCGGTGGGATGTCGTCGGACTTGGTCTCTCCGACCAGCGGATGGATGAAGAGGCCGTCGACACATTCCAGGGCCGCCTTGGTGATGTACTCGTGCGCCCGGTGGATCGGGTTCCGGGTCTGGAACCCGACGACGGTCTTCCAGCCGTGCTCCTCGAACGCCGCCCGCGACGCCGAGGGCGGAAGGATGTAAGGCTCGAACTGCGCGGGATGCACCGGCAGCGCCACGACCCGCACGGGCCCGGCGAGGCACCGGTCGCCCTCGGCGCGAAGCGCTGCGACCCCCGGGTGCTCGGCGTCAGTAGTGCGATAGACCTTCTCGGCCTCGCGCTCCGAGTCGCGCTCGAAGATCTCCTCGACGCTCAGCACCCCCAGCAGCCGGCCGTCGGGCGCCTCCAGCGCGAGCTCGTCGCCAACGGTCGCGTCGACGTCGCTCGCGAGCGTCACCGGGATGCTCCAGGGCAACCCGTCGGCGAGGCGCATCTCGTCCACGACGGCGCGCCAATCCTCGGATCCCTGGAAGCCGCGCAGCGGACTGAAGCCGCCGACCGCGAGCAGCTCGAGGTCGGCTGCCTGCTTCGCGCTCAGCCTGGCGGTCGCGAGACTCGCGGCGCGCTCGGAGAGATCCTCGCGCTCGCCTGCCGGCACCAGCAGGTCGACCAGCTCGCCACCGTGCGGGTCTATCAACGTGGACCTGGGTGGCCTACTTGGCCTCGGCCGGGTGCAGGCCGCACTCGACCTTCTCCTGGCCCGCCCAGCGTCCCGCGCGGGGGTCCTCGCCCGGCATCACCTGCCTGGTGCAGTGCGTGCAGCCGATCGAGGGGTAGTTCTGGTCGTGGAGCGGGTTGTACGGAACTTCGTGCTCGCGGATGTGGGCCCAGACGTCGTCGAGCGTCCAGTCCGCGAGCGGGTTCGCCTTCACGAGCCCGAACTTGGGATCCCATTCGACCTTCTTCGCGTTCGCACGCGTCGGGGCCTGGTCGCGCCGCACGCCCGTGACCCACGCATCGACCTGACCGAGTGCGCGCTGGAGCGGCTCGACCTTGCGGATCGCGCAGCACTGGTCCGGCGCGCTCTTCCAAAGCTCGTCCCCGTGCAGCTGTGCCTGCTCCTCGAGGCTGATGTTGTGGAAGCGCTCGAACTGGAAGCCGTAACGCTCCGTGAAACGGTCACGCGTCTTGTAGGTCTCTGCGAACAGCACATCGGTATCGAGGTAGAAGATCCGGACATCGGGCTGGATCCGATGAAGCATGTCGAGCAGCACCGACTCCTCCTGCTGGAAGGAGCACGCGACGTAGAGACTCGGGTGGAACTGGTCCACCATCCATTTCAGAGTTGCCTCCGGGCCCTGATCCTCGAGCTCCAGGGCGACGAGGTCGAGCTCGTCCGTGGTCCAGGTCTTCGTGGCTGTGGGCATCTTCAGTAGATCCTTTCGACTACCTGCTGATGTTTCCCGCGGGAGCAAACAAAATAACACAATCCCGACTGGATTTAGCTAGATTAGCCCCTGTGTGACCATCGGCGCTCAGCTCGAGGACCTTGAGGCCTTGGGAAACGAAGGCCCGCGCCACGTGCGCGGGCCCTCGTAAATTTGAAGAGCGGTGATCCCGCCACCCGTTCGGCGCCTTGGCGCCGGACGGCTGTTACTCCGAGACTCGCTCCACGAGGAATGCGATACGGACGTGGGCCCGCCACTCGTCGAGATTGTCTCCCCGGAGGCCGGTCGACACGACGTCGACCGCCTTGATGTTCCGAAGCGAGGTGCGCGCCTCGTTGAGCGCCTGCTGGACCGCATCGTCGGAGCTCGTGCTCGAGGTGCCGATCAGCTCGATGATCTTTACGGCGGCCATCCTCTCCCTCCTAATCGTCGAAGTATCCGCGACCCGGCGATCGGCGTGCCGATCGTCGGCTGTGTTCTACACAAGCGCGGCTGCGCTTGCGGGAACGCTGGGCCGGGCGTAGAGTCACGGCCCCGGGGGAGGCGACCACGAGGAGGTTGTAATGCAGCAGACGCAGGTCCTGATGGACGACGCGGCGGTCCAGGAGCTGGGTGCGGCCTTCGGCGGCGCACTTCTGCAGCCGGAGGACGAGGGCTACGACGCGGCCAGGGCGGTCTTCAACGGGATGTACGATCGCCGGCCGGCACTGATCGCTCGTTGCAGCGGCGTGGCGGATGTGATCGCGGCCGTCAACTTCGCCCGGGAGAGCGGCCTCGAGGTGGCCGTGAAGGGCGGCGGGCACGGCGTCCCCGGCTATGCGACCTGTGACGACGGAATCGTCATCGACGTCTCGCCGATGAAGGGAGTCTTCGTGGACTCAGAGGCTCGCACCGCGCAGGCTCAGGCGGGCGTGACATGGGGAGAGTTCGACCGGGAGACCCAGGCATTCGGGCTCGCCACGACGGGTGGCCGGATCACGACCACAGGTATCGCCGGCCTCACGCTGGGCAGCGGCAGCGGCTGGCTCGAGCGAAAGTTCGGCTTCACGGTCGACAACCTGATCTCGGCGCAGATGGTGACCGCCGCGGGCGAGGTCGTCACGGCGAGCGAGAGCGAGAATCCCGAGCTCTTCTGGGGCCTTCGCGGCGGCGGCGGCAACTTCGGCATCGTGACGTCCTTCGAATACCGCCTGCACCCGCTCGGCCCGATCGTGCTCGGCGGCTTGCTCGGCTATCCGCGCGACCAGGCCCCTGACCTGCTTCGCGCCTGGAGCGACCACATCCAGAACGCCCCCGACGAGCTGGGAGGAGGGTTTGCCTTCCTGACCGCGCCGCCGGAGGAGTTTGTGCCCGAGGAGGTGCGGGGCCAGCCCGTCTGCGGCGTAGTGGTGCTGTATGCCGGTCCGGTCGAGGAAGCCGAGCCGGTGGTGCAGGGCCTCCGGGACGTGCTCGGACCGCCTGTAATGGACCTCGTGATGCCGATGCCCTATCTGGTCGTGCAGCAGCTGCTGGATGCCGGAAACCCGCCGGGGCGGCCGCAGTACTGGAAGTCGGACACTCTGCGGGAGATGAGCGACGGGGCGATCGAGACGCTCGTGGAGCACGGCAACCGCATCGCCTCCCCCTTCACCGTGATCGTGATCGAGGCCAAGGGCGGCGCGATCAGGCGCGTAGCGGAGGACTCGATGGCGCTCATCGGCCGGCCGGCGGCGTTTGCCTACTACGGGATCTCCCAGTGGGAGAACCCCGACGAGGGCGTGAGCCACATCCGCTGGGCGCGGGAGCTCGGCGAGGCGATGGAGCCGTACTCCGCCAAGGACATCGCCCTCAACTTCGTGATGGACGAGGGGAATGAGCGCGTGCAGGCGTCCTTCGGTCCGGAGAAATACGCGCGCCTCGTGGCCCTCAAGGACCTGTACGACCCCGACAACCTGTTCCGCAGGAATCAGAACATCAAGCCGAGCGGCCGGTCGTAGAGCGCAAGCCGGGGTGCGCCCGCCGGGCGGATCGGAACACACGCTGCTCCCCGATGTTGTTAGATGTCTAGATACTTGACCGCGAACATCGACAGCACAGGAGTCAGGAGCCGGGCGTGCCACGCCGGGAGCGGGCGGCCGACGACCACATAGAGGAGACGATCACCGCCTGGCGGCGGGAGCGTCCAGGGCTCGACCTCTCGGGCATGGCGGTCGTCGCTCGGTTCTTGCGGGTCGCGCACCGGTTCGAAGAAGCCCAGGACGAGTTCTTCTCGGCGCTCGGGCTGAAGCCGGGTTGGCTCGACGTGCTGGCGGCGCTTCGGCGAGCGGGCGATCCGTACCGGCTCACGCCGACCCGCCTCTCCGAGGAGGCGCTGATCTCGACCGCCGGCATGACCAATCGCCTCGACCGCCTCGAGCAGGCGGGGCTCGTGGCGCGACTCCCCGACCCGGATGACCGTCGCGGAATTCTCGTCGAGCTCACCGCTGAGGGACGGGAACTGGTGGACTCGGCAGTCGACGCGCACCGCGGTTTGAGCAAGCGTCTCCTGGGCTCACTGGAGGGGGGAGAGCGCGACGAGCTCGACCGCCTGCTGCGGAAGCTTCTACAGCCGCTCGATCGTGGCGAGGCGCCCGCGCCCGCGAGCCTATTCCCAACCGGGCGTGTCTCCCCAAGGCGTCGGCGCGCATAGCCCGACGGCCTCGGCGAGGGCCGCACGCTCCCAGGGACTGATCCGGGGCTTCGATGCGACCAGCACGGGGGCGGTGTCGTGGAGGAAGCGCTCGAGCGCGGCCGCGATCGCCGCCGCCTCCTCGGGAGTGGCCGCGGGCGCGACCATCTCGATCGAGGGCCGGGCAGGACGTCGCTTTCCGTTGGTGGTCATATCGCTGGAATATCGAGTCGGCTTCGCCGACAACCTAAAGTCTCGTGAGTCCGCCTACCGGCGACCTCTCGTTCTCCGTATATGACCAAGATACCGGTGCTCGACCACGACGCTGTGCTCGCCGCCGTCTCCACGCGCGAGGCGATCGAGCGGGTCCGCGATGGCTTCGTCAGCTTCGCCCGCGGCGAGTGGCAGATGCCCGCGAAGCTCTATCTCTCCAGCCCCCCGAACGGCGACTTCCGCGCGATGCCGGTTCGTGGCGAAGGGCTCGCGATGCTGAAGTGGGTCACCTCCTTTCCCGGCAATCCTCGGCGCGGGCTCCCGACCGTCACCGGCGTCGTGCTCGTCTCCGATGCCGACAACGGAGAGCCGATCGCCCTGCTCGACGCCCGCGCGGTGACCGCGCTCCGGACAGGCGCCGTCGCCGCGGTCGCGGCCCAGGAGCTGGCGCGGGAGACCGCGCGCACGGTCGGGCTCATAGGCTGCGGGCTGCACGGCGCCTGGGTCGGGCGCTTCATGGCCGACAGCGAGTACGGGCCCGGCATCTGCTTCGATCCCGACCCCGACGCGGCCGGGCTCGTGGCGGCCGAGCTCGGTTGGGAAGTGGGGGACCTGGACGAGGCACTCCGGTGCGACGTCGTCTGCACGGTCACCCCGGGGCACGAGCCGGTGGTGCACGCCGGGGCGCTTGCGCCGGGCCGGCACCTGAACCTGCTCGGCGCGGATGGCCCCGGCAAGGCCGAGGCGGAGGTGGGCGCCATCGAACGAGTACTTGCCGAGGGACGCCTCTTCTGCGACGAGTGGGAGCAGGCGAGCCACGGCGGCGAGCTCACCGGTGCGGTCGCGGCCGGCCGCGTCGGGCGGGACGACGTGACTCAGCTGGGCGCCGTTTGCGCCGGGCTCGCGGAGGGCCGGCGCGGAGACGGAGAGATCACGTTGTTCGACTCGACCGGCCTCGCGATCCAGGACCTTGCAATCGCGCTCGGCGCGCTCGAGTCGCTCCGGGCCGGCGCAGTCAAGCCGCAGACGATCAGTCTCTAACTACGGAGAACGAGAGGTCGCCGTAGGCGGACTCTCATGACTTTAGGGGTCGGCGAAGCCGACTCGATGTACGAAGAACGAGAGGTCGCCGTAGGCGGCCGGTCAGGCCGGCACGCCGCGCGGGAGCTTCGTGCCCGCGTGGCTCTCGAGCGGGATCCATGGCTGCGCCGACTCGCACCACACCTGCATCTGGGGATCGAGCCAGGAGGTGTCGTTCAAGGTGCCCGCCTTGATGAAGACGACCTGAGGCATCGCCTCGGCGACGCTCGCGATCGGGGACCCACACTCTCGGCAGAACTGGCGGTGCACCTCCTGGCCCGTGTCGGTCCCGACCGTGGTGAAAGAAGAAAGGCTGTCGCCCTCGATTCGCAGCGCGTCTGCAGGCACCGCGACGATGATCGAGAACGACGTGCCGGTTTGCTTCTGGCAGTCAGTGCAGTGACACGCGGCGGTCGCCACCGGCTCGGCGGCGCAGCTGTAGGTGATCTTCCCGCACAGGCAGCTTCCGTCCAACGTGGCCATGAACCCTCCTCGAGCCTTTGTCGACCAGCGGTAGCTGGCAGGATCTCAGACTTCGTGGTGGGCGGCGCGAAGCCTGACCCTCTAGCGCGCCCCTTCGAGCCCGAGCAGGAACTCCTTGCGGTCGAGCCCGCCGCCGTAGCCCCCCAGACCGCCGCCCGTGTGCAGGACGCGGTGGCACGGGACCACGATCGGGATCGGGTTCGCTCCCAGCGCGTTGCCGGCCGCACGAGCCGCGCGCGGGCTTCCGGCGGCGGCGGCGACGGTCTTATATGTAGAGACGTGGCCGTAGGGGATCCGGGCCGTGTGCCCGAGCACGCGCCGCTGGAATCCGTGGCTCAGCCGCCAATCCAGACTTACGTCGAACGCCGTCCTCCGGCCCTCGAAGTACTCGTCGAGCTGGCGACGAATGGAGTCGAGGCGAGCCGGCGCCTCGAGCACGCGCGGAGACACGTCCTCGGAGAGCTCGAGCAGCACCTTGTCCTGGGGCATCTTCTCTCCGTAGGCGATTCGCACGAGGCCCCGCGCCGTGCCCGCGACGAGCAACGTGCCCACGGGCGACTCGAGCGTCGTGTAGGCAACGTCGATCAGACCCTCTCGACCGGCGCGGTCGACGAATGTCTCCGCGGCGGCTGCCGCCCGCTCCTGGTACTGGCCGGCACGCCTCAGTGCGCGTTCGAATTCGGTCATCGCTCCCATACTCCTCTCAATGACGCCAGCCCCGCGCGCACGTTCTGTCTGGCGGCCGCCTCCGAGCAGCCGACGATGCGCCCGATCTCGGCGTAGGGCAGGTCGTTCACATAGCGGTGGAGGATCGACGCCTGCTGCTTGACGGGCAGGGCCCTGACCGCTTCCCAGAGTGCGGGCTCGCCGTCAGCCGGCGCCGGCCCGGGGCGCTCCGGGACGGCCTCGACGGGGATTGCGCGCCTTCGACGCGCTCGATGAGCGTCGATCGCCTTCCTGTGCGCGATCGTGAGCAGCCATCCCCGCAGGTTCGAGGCGTCGCGCAGCCGCGGATAGGCCCGCAGGGCCGAGACGAAGGTCTCCTGAAAGCAGTCATCGGCCTCGTTCGGGCCGACGGCCGCTACCAGGAAGCGGTAGACGTCGTTGCGGTGGTCATCGAGCAGTGCCTGGAAGGGCGGCGTCGCCACGGTGATTCAACGGCACGGCTCAGCCGTGCGTGAGATCGACGCCCAACGTGTAGCGCTCGCCCGCGCGGAGGCGGTCGAAGCCCAGCCAAAGCACGCCCATGAGAGTCCGCAAGACCTCCTCCCGCGAGACGCGGGGGTGCTCCGTCCACCAATCCGCGAGTGAGCCCGTCGAGCCCACGATCAACACCGCCATCCGCTCGATCTCCTGCTTCGTCACGTTCTGCCCCTCCAGCAAGGGGTCGAGCTCGATCTGCCCCGCCACCACCTTCACGGCGTGGGTGTGCGCCTCCTCGCAGAGGGCCTTGATCTCCGGGTCGACGACGTGTCGCGTGAGCATCTGCCAGAGCTCGGAATTGCTCTCCACGAATGCCAGCACCGCACCGACTCCCAGCTCCAGGCGGTGGTGGCCCGGAGGCCCCGGCGCGGCGGCCTCCGCGAGGTGGCGCAAAAGCTCCCTGTCGGCGCGCCGCACGAGCTCTGCGTAGAGCTCCTTCTTGCCGGCGAAATGGCGATAGAGAAGTCCCGGCGAGACCCCTGCGGCCTCGGCGATCTGCTCGATCCGCGCCGCCTCGTAGCCCCGCTCCGCGAACACGGACGCTGCCGCCTCGAGCAGGCCCTCACGCCGGGCCTCGGGCTTCAGCCTGCGGCGTGCCGGCGGTGCCTTCGTCATCGCGAGCGCTGTGTGATGAATGAACGTTTACTTATCTCGGTCACGGAAAGAGATCACCTCGATTATGGCGAGCGCACCCGAAGCCACGCTCGACGCCGCGGATTAGCTCCCGCGGGCGCACCTCCCCAAGATCGCGCCCGCGGTGGAGCGCTCCTGCCCGAGCGACGGGAGCGAGACGGCCCGCCCGGCTGCAGCCGGGCGGGCCCACGTTGGGGTCAACACCCATAGCCCTTTGCCCTCCGGTCGGTTATCTTTCGGCCAGTCGGATCCGCTCTGCTCCGACGGCTTTCGCTATGTCATGCAAGACGCCGGTGCCTGCGGCAGGGGCATTTGTTCGAATGAGGAGTGGGAGGAGCAATGAGGAAGCTGTTCGTTTTTGCGGCTGCGGCTTTGACTTTGCTGGCGATTTCGTCGCCCGCCGCGGCTAGCAGCACCACGTGCAACGGCACGTTCACCGGGGCGACGTTCACGGATGACATCGTGGTTCCGGAGGACGGGTCCTGCACGATCATCGACTCGACCGTGGGCGACGACGTATTGGTGGGGAAGAACGCCTACTTCGAGTCGAAAAACAGCCAGATCGGAGATGACGTCGAGGCGAACAACTCCTTGACGATCTTCATCGACGCCGGTACCACGGTCGGCGGTAGGGTCGAAGCGAATCGGACCGCAAAGGTCTTCATCTTCAACAGCACGATCGACGGCCGCATCGAGATCTGGCGCACCACGGAAAAGGTCAACATCTGCGGCAACCAGGTCGGTGGACGGGTCCAGGTGCAGAAGAGCGGCACGGACATCCTGATCGGCGACCCGCAGGCAATCGGCTGTGCCGGCAACACGGTCGCCGACGGTGACGTCAAGGTCCACGGCAACTTCACGGACGTGGAGTTCGTGATCCGGGGCAACACCGTCAAAGAGGGCGGAATGGAAGTGTTCAACAACAGAGGCCCCGTGGAGAAGTTCGTGCAGGACAACGTCGGTGACGACGAGCTGGACTGCTTCGGCAACGAGGAGCCGTTTACGTCCTCGGGCAACACGGGTTTCGAAGAGCAGGAGGGCCAGTGCGCGGTCCCGGACACCGAGTGCAACGAGACGCTGACCGCGGCGATAATCCCGGGCGACCTGGTCGTGCCGGAGAACGGGTCCTGCACGATCATCGGCTCGACCGTCGGCGACGACGTCAAGGTCGGTAGGAACGCCTACTTCGAATCCAGTAACAGCAAGATCGGCGACGAGGTCAGGGCTTCTAGCTCTTTGACGATCTTCATCCACGACGGAAGCACGGTCGGGGGCGACGTCAAGGCGAACGAGACCTTCCAGGTGTTCCTCTTCGACAGCACGCTGGAGGGCGACGTCAACGTGTTTCGAAGCGAGGACCAGGTCAACGTCTGCGGTAACCAGATCGACGGGGATGCCCGCATCGCCGAGAGCGGGAGGGACATCCTGTTCGGCGACCCGCAGACGATCGGGTGCGCCGGCAACACGGTGCTCAACGAGCACAACGTCAGGATCGTGAGGAACAACACGGACGTCGAGCTCGTGGTCCGCGGCAACGAGATCCAGGGCGGCGACATGCACGTTCTCGACAACCGTGGTCCTGCGGAGAAGTTCGTGCAGGACAACACGGGCGGGGACGAGCTGGTCTGCCAGGGCAACCAGCAGCCGTTCACGGCCTCCGGCAACACGGGCTGGGACGAGCAGCAGGGACAGTGCGCGATCCCGCCCACCGAGTGCGACACGACCCTGACGGGAGCGACGATCGAGGGTGACCTCGTGGTTCCGGAGAACGGGTCCTGCACGATCATCGGCTCGACCGTCGGGGACGACGTGAGGGTCGACAGGAATGCATATTTCGAGTCGAACGCCAGCACGATCGGCGACGACGTCGAGGCGTGGAGGGCAGTGACCCTCTTCATCCACAGCGGCAGCACCGTCGGCGACGACATCGAGTCGCACGGAAGCCTCAAGGTGTTCCTGTTCGACAGCACGCTGAACGGCCCCGTCCACGTATCGAGTACACCCGAGAAGGTGCAGATCTGCGGCAACCAGATCGACGGCAACGTCCGCGTCGAGAACAGCGGCACGGACATTTTGATCGGCGACCCGCTGGCGGCCGCCTGCGCCGGCAACACGATCAAGAATGCCCATTCGGTCAAGGCCGTGGACAACTTCACGGACGTCGAGTTCGTGATCCGCGGCAACGCGTTCGAGGGCGGCAATCTGGGCGTGTTCGACAACGGGGGTCCTGCGGACAAGTTCGTCCAGGACAACACCGGTGGGACGGCGCTCAAGTGCTTCGGCAACGAGTCGCCCTTCACGGGCACGCCCAACGGGTTCACCTCGGAGCAGGGCCAGTGCGCGGAGATCTGATCCCCGCCACCTGAGCAGATTCAAAGAGAGGGCCCGCCTGGTGCGGGTCCTCTCACTGAGCGGCGGCGGTAGGCTGCCTCGTCACCGCCGCTGCGAAGGTCAAGTTGTTCCTACAGCGGGATGTTCCCGTGCTTGCGCTTCGGCCGTTCGACGCGCTTGGTCTGAAGCGTCTCGAGCGCGTTGATCAGCCGCGGCCGCGTCTCGTGCGGGACGATCACGTCGTCGATGTAGCCACGCTCGGCCGCCGTATAGGGGTTCGCGAAGCGCGCCTTGTAGTCGGAGATCAGCTTCTGGCGCCGTTCGTCGGGCGTGGGGGATTTCTCCAGGTCGCGCCTGAAGATGATGTTGACCGCGCCCTCGGGTCCCATCACCGCGACCTCCGCGGTCGGCCAGGCGAAATTGAAGTCGGCGAGCATGTGCTTCGAGTTCATGACGTCGTATGCGCCGCCGTAGGCCTTGCGCGTCACGACCGTGAGCTTCGGGACCGTCGCCTCCGTGAACGCATAGAGCAGCTTCGCGCCGTGGCGAATGATCCCGCCCCATTCCTGGTTCGTGCCCGGAAGGAAGCCCGGCACGTCGCAAAAGGTCAGCAGCGGAATGTTGAAGGCGTCGCAGAAGCGCACGAAGCGCGCGCCTTTCACCGAGGAATCGATGTCGAGCACGCCCGCGAGCGCCCGGGGCTGATTGCCGACGACGCCGATGGGGTGGCCGTTCAGTCGCGAGAAGCCGACGACGATGTTCTCCGCGTAGTGCTTGTGAACCTCGAAGAACTCGCCGTCGTCGACCACATGCGCGACGACGTCCCGCATGTCGTAGGGCTTTTGGGGGTCCGCCGGCACGATCTGGTCGAGCTCCATATCCATCCGGTCGGGATCGTCGCCGGGCTCGTACCGCGGTGGCTTCTCGAGGTTGTTGAGCGGAAGGAAGCTCATCAGGTAGCGAACGTCCTCGAGGCACTCCTCCTCGTTCTCGGCGGCGAAATGCGCGACGCCGGACTTGGTGTTGTGCGTCATCGCGCCGCCGAGCTCCTCGAACGTGGGCTCCTCGCCGGTGACCGTCTTGATCACGTCGGGCCCGGTGATGAACATGTGCGACGTGTTCTTGACCATGAAGATGAAGTCCGTCATCGCCGGTGAGTAGACGGCGCCGCCGGCGCACGGGCCCATGATGATGCTGATCTGGGGAATCACGCCCGAGCACTGGACGTTGCGGACGAACACGTCCCCGTAGGCCCCGAGCGACACCACGCCTTCCTGGATCCTGGCGCCGCCGGAGTCGTTGATGCCGATCACGGGGCAGCCGATCTTGGCCGCGAGGTCCTGGATCTTGCACATCCTCTCGGCCATCGCCTCGCCGAGCGACCCACCGAAGACGGTGAAGTCCTGGCTGAACACGCACACCGTCCGGCCGTCGATCGTGCCGTGGCCGGTCACGACCGCGTCGCCCCAGGGACGCTTCTTGTCCATGTCGAACTCGTAGGTGCGGTGGCGCACGAACGTATCGAGCTCGTGGAAGGAGCCGGGGTCGAGCAGCTTCTCGACGCGCTCGCGCGCGGTCAGCTTGCCCTTTGCGTGCTGCTTCTCGACCGCCTCGTCGGAGGCCGAGTGCACGGCCTGATAGCGCAGCTCCTCCAGCTGCGCGAGCTTTTCCTCATAGGTTTCAGGCGTCTTCTGGCGCATTGGCGGCGGCAGGAAATAGTAGTAGGGTCGGTTGCGTGCCCCGCGCCAGGGTGATTCTGCTCGCCGGCGCTGTCGGGCTTGCCGCCTCGACCGTTGCTCTCGCGAGCCCGCAGTTCGTCTCGACCTTCGCCGGGACCTACACCGCACAGACGCCGAGCACGTCTTCCGGCCTCGAAGCCCTCTCCACCTGGAGCGACGCGGGGGAGCCCGGGGGGAAGCCGAAGGAGGTCCAGAGGATCAAGGTGATCTTCGCCCCCGGCACGAAGCTCGACACAAGGGCGCTGCCGGTCTGCAAGGCATCCGCCGAGGATGTCGCGAACCTCGCCGTGCGTGCATGTCCGGCGAGGACGAAGCTCGGCGAGGTCCGCGGCCAGGGCGTCTACGCAGGCAGTGGCGCGCCGTTCAACACGTTCGCAACGCTCTTCAACGCGAAGCGCCAGATCATCGTGGTGGTGACGCTCGACAACGCCAAGGGCAGGCTGCTCACCAACTTCCGGGACGACGTCAAGCGCAGCTCGATCACGATCAACCTCAAGGTCGGGAAGGGGATCTCGCTGGTCAGGTTCCAGGCCCGCGTGCCGCCGCACGTCCGCAAGCGAGGCAAGAAGCGAAGGGTCTATTTCACGACGCCCCCGTCATGTCCGGCGAGCGGCGTGTGGACCACGACAGTGGTCTTCACCTACCGGGACGGGTCGACCGAGCAGCGCTCGGCGCCGTCGCCCTGCCACTCGGCCTGAAAGGCTCTAAGCCTTCTTCAGCGTGCTGGACCCGAGCCCGTCGAGCAGCGCCTCGAGCTCCCGCTCGAGCCGGTCGTCCTGGGTCGGCCCCTTAAAGCGATCCCAGAACCCGCCGCCTGTATCCGTCTCGGCCTGAGCCCGGATGCGCGTTCCCCAGCCCGATGCCTCCAGCTCGATCACGCCGCGTGCCCCTTGGGCGTTCCATTCGATCCGGCTCGGAGGATCCAGCGCGCTCACGCGCACCTCGCTGAGCCACTGGCCGAGAGCCTCTTCCGAGGCGATCTCGTCCCACAGCTCAGGTGGGGACTTGACGAGGGTCCGTTCCAGCTCGATCGTCGGCACGCCGGGTTCTTTGGCAGCGAGCCCCGGAATCCTTCAGGCCGGGGCGAGGCTTAACGATCTCTTACGTGGTCTGCCGTCCTCACACGGGCGGCTTGTACTCGCCGAACTCCTCGCGCATCACATTGCAGACCTCGCCGAGCGTGGCGCGGTCGCGCAGCGCGTCCTTGATCGGGTAAAGCAGGTTGCCCTCGCCGCGGGCGACCTCGCGCAGGGCCTCGAGCCGCTTGCGCACCAGCGCCTGATCGCGGTTCTCCTTGAACCGCCGGAGTCGCTCGACCTGGTCATGCTCGGTCTGCGGGTCGATCTTGAGGATCTCGACCTCGACCTCGCCCCCGCCCTCGGTGTACTCGTTGACGCCCACGAGGATGTCCTGCCCGGTCTGGATCCGCCGGTGGTAGGCGAACGCCGACTCCTCGATCTCGCGCTGGATGAACCCCGCCTCGATCGCCTCGACCGACCCCCCAAGCTCCTCGACCTTGTTCATGAGCGCGCGCGCCTCGTTCTCGATGTCCGCGGTAAGTCGCTCCACGTAGTAGGAGCCCGCGAACGGATCCACCGTGTCCGCGGCGCCGGACTCGTGCGCGAGTACCTGCTGAGTGCGAAGTGCGATCCGCGCCGAGTACTCCGTCGGCAGGCCGAGCGCCTCGTCGAAGCCGTTGGTGTGAAGCGACTGCGTGCCGCCGCAGACCGCGGCGAAGCCCTGCAGCGCGACGCGGATGATGTTGTTTTCCGGCTGCTGCGCCGTGAGGGTGGAGCCGCCCGTTTGGGTGTGGAAGCGGACCATCTGCGAGCGGGGCTCCTTCGCGCCGAAGCGGTCGCGCATGATCTCGGCCCACATCCGCCGTACGGCGCGGAACTTCGCGATCTCCTGGAACACGTTGTTGTGGCCGTTGAAGAAGAACGCAATCTGGCCCGCGAACTCGTCGACCTCGAGGCCTGCGTCGATCGCGGCCTGCACGTAGGCGATCGCGTTGGAGAGCGTGAACGCGACTTCCTGGACCGCCGAGCAGCCCTTTTCGCGCATGTGGTAGCCGGAGATCGAGATCGTGTTCCACTTGGGTATGTGCGCGTGGCAGTAGGCGAAGATGTCGGTCGTCAGGCGCATCGCGCCCTCAGGCGGGTAGATGAAGTTCCCGCGGGCCGCGTACTCCTTGAGGATGTCGTTCTGGACCGTCCCGCGCAGGACGTCCGAAGGCACACCCTGCTCCTCGCCCACGAGCTCGTAGAGCAGCATCAGAATTGCGGCCGGCGCGTTGATCGTCATCGAGGTCGAGACCTTGTCGAGCGGGATCTGGTCGAACGCGGTCCGCATGTCGTCGATGGAGTCGATCGCGACGCCGGTGCGGCCGACCTCGCCCAGGCAGAGCGGGTCGTCGGAGTCGCGACCGAGCTGGGTCGGAAGGTCGAACGCCATCGAGAGACCGGTCGAGCCGTGCTCGAGCAGGTAGCGGTAGCGGGTGTTCGACTCCTCCGCCGTCGCATAGCCCGCGTACTGGCGCATGGTCCACCGCCGCGACCGGTACATCTCCGGGTGGATCCCCCGCGTGAACGGGTACTCGCCGGGCTCGCCCAATCGCTCCTCGAGGTCGAGCTCCGCGACGTCACCCTCGTCGTAGACCGGCTTGATCTCGATACCGGAGTCGGTGAAGCGGCGCGGATCGTCGGGGCCGACGTCGGGCGCGATGCCGGGATGACTCGAGTCGATGCGGCCGTCGCGCGTCTCTACATATGAAGTGCCGGCTTCGGTTTCCTTCTTGATGGGCCTGGTCGCCATCCCTGGAAAGGATAGTTGCGCGCTGGGCGCGGGCAAGAAGTCCCGCACGGATAGCATTTCCGGCATGGAGGTCGAGGTGCGTCTGTTCGCGATGCTGCGTGAGCGTGCGGGCACGGACCGCGTCACGATCGAAGTGGCCGAGGGGGCGACCGTCCGGGACGCACTCCAGGCGGTGGGCGGCGAGCACGGGCTTGGCGAGCTGATCGAGACGATGTCGGTGGTGATGGCGGTGAATCGCGAGTACGCCGCCGAGGACGATGCGCTCAGCGCGGGGGACGAGCTCGCGCTGATTCCTCCTGTGAGCGGAGGCGAGGGCACTTCCGTCGTCCACGTGGGCGTGTCGAATGAGCCGCTGTCGGTCGAGTCGCTCGCGCGGCGCGTCGCCCGGCCGGCCGCGGGCGCGATCGTCACCTTCCAGGGGACGACCCGCGATGTCGACCAGCTCGAATACGAGGCCTACCGCGAGATGGCAGAAGAGCGGATCGCTGCGATCGTGCGCGAGGCGATCGAGCGCCACGACCTCGAGGCAGCCGCGGCCGAGCACCGGATCGGATCCGTTGCGCTGGGCGAGGCGAGTGTCGTGGTGGCTGCGTCGGCTGTGCACCGAGCGGAGGCGTTCGCGGGCGCGCGTGAGATCATCGATCGAATCAAGAAGGAGGCTCCGATCTGGAAGAAGGAGGTCGAGGGCGGCGAGGAGCGCTGGGTCGACGGAACCCGCGCTGGAGGTGATGGCGAACGAACGTGAGCGCGCGGAGCTTCGCGCGCTTCCATCGGTGGAGCAGCTGCTTCAGACAGAGCCGCTTCGGTCGGCGGCCGAGCGTGGGCCCCGCGCGCTCGCGGTCCAGGTTGCGCGAGGTGAGATCGAGCGGTGTCGTGAGGCGATCCTGAGCGGCAACGGCGGCCCCCCGGGCCCGCCGGAGACCGCGGCGCTGGCCGTCAGCGCGACCGCGGCGCTCGAGCGAGCGGGGCGTCCCACGCTCGGTCCGGTGATCAACGCCACAGGCGTCGTGATTCACACGAACCTCGGGCGCGCGCCGCTCGCGTTCGAGGCGCTCGAGGCGATCGACTCGGTCGCGAGCGGTTACTCCAATCTCGAATATGAGCTCGGGAAGGGCGCACGCAGCAGCCGCCAGACACACGTCGAGGCCCTGCTCTGCGAGCTGACCGGCGCCGAGGCGGCGCTCGTAGTCAACAACAACGCAGCCGGCGTGCTGCTCGCGCTGGCGGCCGTGGCCCGCGGCCGGGGGGTGGTGATCTCACGCGGACAGCTGATCGAGATCGGCGGGTCGTTCAGGATCCCCGACATCCTCGCGCAATCGGGCGCAAGGCTGGTGGAGGTCGGCACGACGAATCGCACCCGGCTCGGCGATTACGAGGAAGCGGTCGGTCCGGAGACCGCCGCGCTCATGCGAGTCCACACCTCCAACTTCCGCGCGGTCGGCTTCACCGAGGAGGTCGGGATCGCAGCGCTTTGCGAGCTCGGACGCCGGCACGGCATGCCGGTCATCGACGACCTCGGCTCAGGCGTGCTGTCCGCCCGCGGAGACGCGTTCGGAGCGCTGTTGGCCGACGAGCCGGCGGCCCGGGACAGCGTCGCGGCCGGTGCCGCCCTCGTCTGTTTCTCGGGCGACAAGCTGCTCGGCGGCCCGCAGGCCGGGCTGGTCGTGGGCCGGCATGACGCGATTGCACGACTCCGCACCCATCCGCTCGCCCGCGCCGTTCGGATCGACAAGCTGGCACTCGCGGCGCTCGATGCGACGCTGCGCCTTCACCGTGATCCCGCCCGCGCCATGCGCGACGTGCCCGTCCTGCAGATGCTCTCCGCGGGCGAGCAGGAGCTCTCCGCGCGGGCGGATCGCCTGCGCGCGGGGATCGAAGAACAGGGGGGCGGCGCAGCCGGCATTCGCATCGTGCGCGCGACGGGGCGGGCGGGTGGCGGGTCACTTCCCCTGCTCGAGCTGGAGGGCCCGGTCGTCGCACTGACTCCGCGGGTGGGAGGTGCGGAGGCTCTGAGCGCACGCCTCAGAGCGGGAGACCCGCCGATCGTCGCGCGCGTCCGCGAAGGGGCCGTGCTGCTCGACCCGCGAACGATCTCGGAGATCGAGGTCGACTTCGTGGCGAGGGGCGTCGGCAAGGCGCTCGGCAACGGCTAGACCGTGAAGTGAACGCGCCGCCCCTCACGATCGGGACGGCCGGCCACATCGACCACGGCAAGACCGTGCTGGTTCGCGCGCTGACGGGCGTGGAGACAGATCGGCTACCCGAAGAGCGCCGGCGCGGCATCTCGATCGAGCTGGGCTTCGCGCCGCTGGAGCTGCCCTCCGGCAGCGAGCTCAGCGTGGTGGACGTGCCCGGCCACGAGCGCTTCGTGCGCACCATGGTTGCGGGCGCGACCGGCATCGACCTGTTCCTGCTGGTCGTCGCCGCCGACGACGGCGTGATGCCCCAGACCCGTGAGCATGTCGCGATTCTCGAGGCGCTCGAGGTGCCACAGGGAGTGGTCGCGGTGACGAAGGCCGATGCGGTCGGCGCCGACGAGCTGGAGCTCGCGGTCGCGGGCGTCCGCGACCTGCTTCGGTCCAGTGGATTTGCGGGAGCAGAAGTCGTCCCCGTCAGCGCGCTGACCGGAGAAGGCCTGGAGGTTCTTCGTGCCTCGCTCGACCGTCTGGCGGCCGGGGTCGAAGTCCGGCGCGCGCAGCACGATCCCGTCCGGCTCCACGTCGACAGGAGCTTCACGCTGAAGGGCATCGGCACGGTCGTGACCGGGACGCTCTGGTCCGGTGAGCTCCATCACGGTCAGCAGGTGCGCCTCGAGCCGGACGGGAGAAGCGCCCGGATCCGGACCATCGAGGTGCACGACCGTGCAGTCGAGCGAGCGGTCGCCGGGCAGCGCGTCGCCCTGAACCTCGCGGGGCTCGACCGTGACCAGGTCCGGCGCGGCGATGTCGTGACGGCGGAGCACGGCACTTCCGGATCCCCGCTCGCACCGACCTACCTGCTCGACGCGATCGTCCGGCTCGAGGTGCGCGCCGCACCGCTCCGACGCGGGACGAGGGTGCACGTGCACCACGGAACCCGTGAGGCGCCGGCCCGGGTCGCGCCGCTGGAAGGCGAGACGCTCGAGCCCGGCGTGGCCGCATTCGCCCAGCTCCGGCTCGAGCGGCCCATAGTGCCCAGCGCCGGGGACCGATTCGTGATCCGCCAGGTGGCGCCACCCGACACGATCGGAGGCGGCACGGTCGTCGATCCAAGACCGCGCAAGCACGGGCCGGGCGAAGGACATGTGAAGCGCCTCGCCGCTCTCGCGAGCGGCGACCCCCTCGAGCGACTGGCCGTCGCGCTCGACGAGGCGACCTCGGGAATCCCGGCGACCAATGCCGAGGGATCGCTTCTGGAACGGCTTCGGAAGCACGGCCGCGCGGCGCCGGTGGGCAGCCGGCCGCCGCGCTGGTTCAGCCCCGATCGCCTCGCTGAAGCGCGGGAACGGATCGCCGAGGCACTTCAGGTAGCCGGGGGCCGCCCGGCGAGTCGCGGCGCGCTCGCACGCGCGGCCCGGCTCGACGACGAGG
>JBKOZI010000026.1:0-10993 GCA_046725795.1 Actinomycetota bacterium | reverse complement strand
GAGGCCCGCGAAGGCCGGCTCGGCAGCCAGGATCAGCGCCGTGCGCGTCGGCGACGCGTGCTGTTGCGCGTAGCTCTGTACCAGGAAGCCGAGCGCGCTCGCAACCAGGGAGGTGACGATCAGCGCGCTCCAAACGGTTCCTCCCCTGGGGACCTCGAGGTCTCCCGCGAACGCCGCGACCGTCAAGCAGAAGAGGCCGCAGACACCCAGCTGAATCGCGACCAGCGCCCCCACGTCGAAGCGTTCCACCGCCCGCGCGGTCACGAGGATGTGCAGCGCGAACGCGCAGGCGCAAAGGAACACGACGCCGTCGCCCGCCAACTTGAAGTCGCCGCCGGCCCCGGACAGCAGGAGCAGCCCGAGTGCCGAGATTCCTGCCGCCAGCCACACCGCCCGCGGCGGGCGAAGCCCGAACAGCGCCGCGCCGAACAACGGAGTGAGCACCACGAACAGGCCGGTGATGAAGCCGGCGTTCGAGGCGGTCGTGTGCTCGAGCCCCAGGGTCTGCGCAACGTACCCGGCCGTGAGGAAGACGCCCATCACGAGGCCCGCGCGCCATCCCTCCGGCGGCAGCCGCCGCAGCGGGCGCCAGAACACCGCCGCCACGATCAGCGCCGCCGGGATGAAGCGGTAGGCGAGGAACGCGAACGGTGGCAGGCGCTCGATCGCGTCCTGGACCATCACGAACGTGAGGCCCCAGACGGCCGCGATCGCGACCAGCGCCGCCTCGGCGGCGGCCCGCCTCTGGAATATCAAGCGGCCTTGCGCCTGGTGGCCCGCCTGGGCGGCGCCGGCAGGGTCTGGCGCAGGAACTGACCCGTGTAGGACTCGTCCACGGCTGCGACATCCTCGGGCATGCCCGTTGCGACCAGCTCGCCACCCGCCTCGCCGCCCTCCGGCCCCAGGTCCACGATCCAGTCGGCCGTCTTGATCACGTCGAGGTTGTGCTCGATCACGACCACCGTGTTACCGACGTCCACGAGCCGGCCGAGCACGTCCAGCAGCCGCTGGACGTCGGCGAAGTGAAGGCCGGTGGTGGGCTCATCCAGGATGTAGAGCGTGTCGCCCGTGGCGACCTTGGAGAGCTCGGACGAGAGCTTCACGCGCTGCGCCTCGCCACCGGAGAGCTGGGTCGCCGGCTGGCCGAGCCGGATGTAGTCGAGCCCCACGTCGTGCAGCGTCTGGAGGCGCCGCTTGATCTTCGGGATGTTCTTGAAGAACTCGAGTGCCTCCTCGACCGACATCTCGAGCACGTCGGAGATCGTCTTGCCCTTGAAGCGGATGTCGAGCGTCTCGCGGTTGTAGCGCTTGCCGTGGCATTGCTCGCAGGGCACATACACGTCAGGCAGGAAGTGCATCTCGATCTTGATCTGCCCGTCGCCACGGCACACCTCGCAGCGCCCGCCCTTGACGTTGAACGAGAACCGCCCCGGCTTGTAGCCGCGCGCCCGCGACTCGGGCGTGCGCGAGTACAGCTCGCGGATGTGATCGAAGACGCCGGTGTAAGTGGCTGGATTCGACCTCGGCGTCCGCCCGATCGGCGACTGGTCGATGCTGATGATCTTGTCGACCTTGTCCGCGCCCTTGACCTTCTTGTGGGCGCCGGGACGCAGCTTGGCGCGGTGGAGGCGGTTGGCGACCGAGCGGAACAGGGTCTCGTTCACGAGCGTGGACTTTCCGGAGCCGGAGACGCCGGTGACGCAGCAGAAGACGCCGAGCGGGAACGCGACGTCGATGCGCTTCAGGTTGTGCTCGGAGGCGCCCAGCACCTCGATCGTCCCCTTCGGCTTCCGCCGCTTCTCCGGGACCTCGATCCGGCGCTTGCCGGCCAGGAACTGCCCGGTGAGCGACTGCGAGACCTTCTGCACCTGTTCCGGCGAGCCTTCCGCGACCACCCACCCGCCGTGCTCGCCCGCCCCTGGGCCGAGGTCGACGATGTGGTCGGCAGCGCGCATCGTGCCCTCGTCGTGCTCGACCACGATCACGGTGTTGCCGAGATCACGCAGCCGGGCGAGCATGTCGAGAAGCTTGTGGTTGTCGCGCTGGTGAAGCCCGATCGAGGGCTCGTCGAGGATGTAGAGCACTCCCACGAGCATCGATCCGATCTGCGTCGCCAGCCGGATTCGCTGGGCCTCGCCGCCCGAGAGCGTCGCCGAAGCGCGCTCGAGCGTGAGGTAGCCGACGCCCACCGCGTCGAGGAATCGCAGCCGCTCGACGATCTCCTTGAGCACCCGCGTCGCGATCTGGCGCTCGGAGTCGGTCAGTTCCAGCTGCTCGATCCAGCCCATCGCCTCGTGTGCGGACTTGCGCGTGAACTCGTCGATCCCGATTCCGCCCACCTTCACGGCGAGGCTCTCAGGCCGGAGGCGCGCCCCATGGCATTCGGGACACGGCCTCACCGACATGTACTCCTCGATCCGCTCGCGCGAGTACTCGGAGTCGGTCTCGCGATAACGGCGCTCGAGGCTCGGCACGATCCCTTCCAGCGGCGCCATGTATGACCGGCGCCGGCCCATGCGGTTGCGGTAGGAGACGTACACGCGCTCACCCTCGTCCCCATAGAGGAAGAGCTCCTGGTCGTCTTCTGGGAGGTCCTCCCAGGGAGTGTCGAGGTCGATCCCGTACTTGTCGCCGATCGCCTGCGCGAGCTGCTCGTAGTAGTCGCCCCCGGAGCCCCAGGGCAGGATCGCGCCCTCGTTGATCGTGAGGCCGGGGTCGATCGCGAGGTCGGGGTCGATCTCCATCTGGGAGCCGAGCCCGGTGCAGTGCGGGCAGGCGCCGTGCGGCGAGTTGAACGAGAAGATGCGCGGCTCGAGCTCGGGCATCGATGTGCCGCACTCGAGACACGAGAACTTTTCGGAGAAGACGAGCGTGCCCGAGTCGCGCGCGCCACGGGCGCCGGTGGAATGGGGCTTCGCCTTCTCGTCACCCTGGTCCACGAGCTCTACTTCGACGATCCCTTCGGCCAGGGCGACCGCCGTCTCCACCGAGTCCGCGAGGCGCTTCCGGGAATCCGCCTTCATGACCAGCCGGTCCACCACCACGGCGATGTCGTGCTTGTACTTCTTGTCGAGCTCGATCGTGTCTTCGAGCAGGCGGAGCTCACCGTCGATCTTGGCGCGCGTGAAGCCCTCCGCCCGGAGTTCCTCGAGGAGGTCCTTGTATTCCCCCTTGCGGCCCCTGACGACCGGCGCCAGCACCATGAAGCGCGTGCCTTCCGAGAGCGTCATGACGTTGTCCACGATCTGCTCCACCGACTGGCCGGCGATCGGCGCGCCGCACTTGTAGCAGTGGGGACGACCGACCCGGGCCCACAGCAGGCGGAGGTAGTCGTAGATCTCCGTGACGGTCCCCACGGTCGAGCGGGGGTTCCTGGAGGTCGTCTTCTGGTCGATCGAGATCGCCGGCGAGAGCCCCTCGATCGAATCCACGTCGGGCTTGTCCATCTGACCCAGGAACTGGCGGGCGTAGGCGGACAGCGACTCGACGTAGCGCCGTTGCCCCTCGGCGTAGATCGTGTCGAAGGCAAGGCTGGACTTACCGGACCCGGAGAGTCCGGTCATGACGATCAGGGCGTCGCGAGGAAGCTCGAGGGTTACGTCCTTGAGGTTGTGCTCGCGGGCCCCCGAGATGCGAATCCGGTCATCGGCAGGCACGAGTATTGATTTTAGGAGGGACGCCGCACGCGGTAGAGCGGCACACGCCGCTTGACGCCCCTCAGCTTCCACTCGCCGGCCGGCGACCACGAAAAGCTCTCCCGCGCGGCGTCGCGCATCTCCTCGGTTGCGAGCACGCTCCCGGGGCGGGCGACGCCGGTCACGCGGCTAGCGAGGTTCACTGGCGGGCCGTACCAGTCGCCCTCGCGGCTGAGCGCAACGCCGGCGGCGAGTCCAGAGCGGATCGGCGGGAGGCCCGCCGCCTCGATCCGCTCGGTCAGCGACAGCGACGTCTCGACCAGCGCGTCAGGAGCGGGGCCGACGAACATGATCGCGTCGCCGATCGTCTTGACCAGGCGGGTCGGGGCCTGGACCGACTCGCGCCCCAGGCCGTTGAACCGCTCCAGCACGTCGCCGAGCTCGTCCATCTCGACGAGCTCGCCCAGCCGGGTGAACCCGACCATGTCCGAGAAGCCGACATAGACCTGCCTCATGCTCGGCAACATCCCCTCGGCCAGCTCGAGACCGCCGTACTGCTGGTTGCGGAGCTGGTGCCGCATGTGCTCCTTCAGCGTGTACTGGAGCAAAGGCGCGGTGAGCGGAAGTAGCTCGCGGGCGGCCTCAACGCTCCGCAGCGACAGCTCGTACTCGTCCACCCCCTGCGGGAGCAACCACCGGGCCACCAGCATCCGCATCGCCTCCGCCCCCTGGGCAAGGCCCATTCCGAGCACGCGTGTCACCTCCAGGAGCGCATCCTCGGGGAGACCGACGTCCCGAAGCCGGGCGAACACACGCGCTGCCTCCAGATCCTCGTCGCCGAAGATGCGATCGTCCGAATCGGGCAGCGCCAGGCCCATCGCCTGGCGTACCGCCAGCAGGAAGTCGAGCGGAGCCCCGGACAGCTCGGCGACTTCATTCGCGGTGTACTTCGGCTCGCCGGCCAGCACCCGATCGACTGGCAGCAGCCCGAGGCGATCCTCCGCGGCCGCCCGCTTCAGCTCCTCGATCGAGAATCCCTGCTCGACGAGCTCGCGCAACAGTGCGAGCCGCGCCTCGCGCTCGCGGCCGTCGAGCCCTTCCAGCAGGCCAACGTCGGTGAGCTCCTGGGTCAGGGCGCGGGGATCGCTCATCTCCCCTATTCGATCAGGTTCGGGAGGAATATCTTTCCCCGCGGACTGCCTTACGAACGAGGAGGAGAAATGGCTGCCACCGACACGGCCGTCGGCTACGACCTCGAGGGCTCCTTGCTGGAGGTCTGCACCTGCGACGTCCTGTGTCCGTGCTGGATCGGCGAGGACCCGGACAACGGCGACTGCGAGAGCGTCGTCGCCTATCACTTCGACCGTGGGACGATTCGAGGGGTCGATGTCTCGGGTCTGACCGTCGCGTCGGCGGTCTACATCCCGGGAAACGTGCTGGCCGGGAACTGGAAGCAGGTGCTGTTCATAGACGACCAGGCCAGCGACCAGCAGCACGACGCGATCGTCGCGATGATGACCGGCGAGCTCGGCGGCCCGATGGCCGACCTGGCCGGGCTCGTGGGTGAGCGCCTGGCGATCGAGCGGGCGCCGGTCTCGCACACGATCACCGACGGGAAGGGCTCGCTGCGGGTCGGCGGCTTCATCTCGGCCGACATGCATCCCTACACCGGCCCCGACGGGAGCACGACCACGCTTCAGAACTCGATCTTCTCGACGGTCCCGGGCTCGCCCGCCTACGTGGGAGTCGCCGACCACCAGAAGATCGACATGCCGCAGTACGGCATGAGCTGGGAGCGGGAGAAGAAGAACGCGATCCAGTCCGACTGGAAGATGGTCCACACAGGATGACCACGCTCGCGCGCCCACCGGTGCGCGTCTTCGGCGTGCCCCCGGCCGTGCTGGCCGCGATCGCCGGCGCATGGGCGCTCGTGATCGCGGCCCAGATGGCAGGCGACGCGGCCAGGCTGCACCACGACGCCTTGATCCATTCGAGCCTTCCGCGGATCGTGGCGCTGGGGCTCTTCCTGATCGCGTGGCAGGCGATGATCGCCGCCATGATGCTGCCTTCGGCGCTGCCGCTGGTTCGGCTGTTCGCCCGCACTTCGGCGCGCCAGCCGCGGCCGGGCCTGGCGATGGGGGCGTTCCTCGGCGGCTATGCGGCAGTCTGGACGGCATTCGGCGCCGTGGCGTTCATCGGCGACATCGCGGTCCACGCGACCGTGGACAGCATGCCCTGGCTCGCCAGGCACGATTGGCTCATAGCCGGCACCGCGCTCGCGCTCGCGGGCGCGTTCCAGTTCAGCTCGTTGAAGGACGCCTGCCTGCGCGAATGCCGTCACCCGGGCGCATACATCCTGAGCCACTATCAACGGGGTGCCCGCGGCGCCTTTCGCCTGGGGCGGGGCCACGCCGTCTACTGCCTCGGCTGCTGCTGGGCGCTGATGCTGGTGATGTTCGGGGCGGGCGTCGCGAACCTCTGGTGGATGGCGGCCCTCACCGGGCTGATGGTCTACGAGAAGACCGCGCCGGGCGGCCGGCGAGCGGTGCCAATCGCGGGGGCGGCCTTCCTGGCACTGGCCGCGCTCACTTTCGCCCAACTCTGAGCGCCCCGCGCGCGTCTTTGACCGCCAAAGTGGCGGAGATGCCCGACGCTTCTCGAGTTGACCGGAATATCTCCGGTGAAACCGAGTTGGGCGGCGTAGATCGGTTCATTTCGGCTGTCGCGAACCGCCAGCAAGGCGTAGTCACCCGGCGGCAGCTCCTTAGTGCCGGCGTTGCGGAGGACGTCGTCGATTACAGGCTCAAGCTGCATCGCCTGCACGTGCTCCACCGAGGCGTGTACGCCGTGGGGCATCGCGTGCTGACCAGAGAGGGCGGTGGCTCGCCGCCGTACTCGCCGCGGGTCGAGGCGCAGTGCTGAGCCACCGCTCCGCCGCGGCGCTATGGGGCATGCGACCGCCGGACGTCCTCGAGGTGACGGTCCCCGCCTACCGCGCCGTGCGGGCCATCACCGTGCACACATCCCCCCTGCCACCAGACGAGGTCACCTCCGTAAATGCCATTCCCGTCACCGGCGTTTCGCGCACCCTTCTCGACCTCGCTGCGGTCCTGCGCCCTCACCAGGTAGAGCGCGCGGTGAACGAGGCGGAGGTTCAGCAGCTGACCGATCCCCTGTCCCTCGCCGATCTGATCGCCCGCCACCCCCGCCGCAAGGGCATCAAGGCGATCCTCGAGACCGGGCCAGCCTCACCCGCAGCGAGCTCGAGGCGCGGTTCCTGGCCTTCACGCGCAAGGGCCGGCCTACCGCCGCCCTCCCTCAATGCCCGGCTCTTGGGTCTGGAGATCTCTAGAGGTAGAGCGGCGCGCTACTGCTTTCGCGTGGATCCGAAAACGGCGGCGCTCCTGGAAATCGCGCCTTGACAGCAGGCTTGAAGAGGACGCTTTAGCGGATCAGCGCCGCGGCTACTTCGCTGAAGCGAGACGCAACGAGGTGCCCTACTCCTTCGAACACCGTGAGCGTCGCGTTCGGGATCTTCTCGGTTGCGTGCTTGCTGTGGTGGAGGGGGACGATCTCGTCGCTGTCTCCATGCCAGAGGTGCACGGGCGCCTGGATCTCCTCGAGCTCGAAGCCCCAGTTCCGAGCCTGGATAGCCGAGTCCTGGACGATTCCCGTCGCGCCGCCGCGGAGCGCCTCGCGTGAGATGGCGAGCAAGAACTTTTGGACCTCCGGCTCGGCGAAGACGGCCTTGTCGGGCTCCGACAGCTCCTTCTCGAACTCTCCGAGGAAGCTCTCGGGCCGGCGCTCGGCCATGCTGCGGGCGATGCGCCAGTAGATGTGCGCCAGCGGGCGCGCCCGGCGAGCCAGGGTCATCGATAGGCGATCCGTCCTGCCGAGGCCCTCTCTGAAGTTCGGGGTCGTAGGCGGACCAACACCGCTCACGATCGCCGTGCCGGTCAGGCGATCGGGCAATGAATACGTACAGGCGGCGGCGTACTTGCCGCCGCTCGAGTAGCCGATGACGGCGAAGCGCTCGAGCTCGAGGCGATCGGCAGCCGCCGCGACGTCGGCTGGCCAATCGAGCAGGCCCCACGATCGGCGCCTGGTCGACAGGCCATAGCCAGGCCGTTCGAGGGCCACGACACGAGCGCCGAGCTGCCGGTACTCCTCATCGAGCGCGGCGGGGTCGAGCCGCGACCCTGGCATCCCATGGAGGTACACGATCGGTACACCGTCTGGCTGGCCGTACTCGGCATACCCAAGCGTGCGCCCGTGGTCGAGCTCGAGAGTGCCTTCGCGAACCGGTTCTCCGGAGGCCGCCATCGGCGCCAACCTATCCGACTTGCGGCACTTCCGCTTTCGCGTGCACGGAGAAGCGTGGCGTCGGCTAGGTGACTTCTCCAGCCAGCTCGACCCGACGCCGCTCGACGGCGGACAGCTCTTCCTTGAGGAGCTCACGTGCCTCGTCTGGTTTGTAGGTCTCCACGTATCCGCCGTAGCTACCGTACGGCTCACCGAAGCCACGGCGTGCTGCCTCGCTCGAAGTCTCGTAGATACAGACGAGACGCCCACAGGCATCCGATGAAGCGGTAGCGGATACGCCTCTCGTTCACGCTGCTCTCCCTCCTCGGCAGGGTTACTAACAGGAGCAGTTATGACGGTCAGTTGGCGTAGAGACGTGGCTATGTCCTGCAGCGCGGCAACCGCTTCGGCTAGAAGTAGCTGGCTACCTCGTGTGTGTGTGGGTGGTCAATAGGCTGCGCCAAGACATGCGCGGGAGTCTGGCTTCTTGCGTGGTGTCGCTTTTCGCGCAAAGGAGGAGCGGGATCACCGCCCACGAGTATCGGCGCGTGCGATTCGGACTGTTCCAAAGGATCATTCGGGTGCAGCAAGCGTGGCGCTGCCCGCGACCTATGCTCAGCGCTGTGACGAACCCAGATGACACGCAGAGCCGGGTGACATGCTCAGCATGTGGAGCGTCGCGCCCGCCGGATGTGGCGACCACAGTGCCGCGTCCGCCATGTCCCGAATGTGGTGCGAGCTCGATTGCGCTGCAGTTGGGCGTGGCGACGGAAGTCGACGTCGCGATGAACATGAATGTCTCGCTCAGCCCCCGCGATCAATCGCGCGGCTGGAATCGGCGCTGGCTGGATATACAAGCGCAGTTGGAACGACTGGTGGCTCCTCGCAACGACGAGTTGTCGGGAGAGGGCATCCACGCGGCTGCACGGGAACTGCGCTCCTTCTACATCCAGACTTATCACCTCAAGGACGCACTGAAGGCCGAGGCAACGTCCCACGGAGTGACTCATTCCGAGATTGAAGCCGCGATCACTGGCGATCCCGAACTTGCGCTACTCGCGGACCTGGCGAACCTTGACAAGCACCACAAGCTGACCGCTAGCCCGCGGAGCGGCGCGGTGCCTCACATCGTCTCCGTGCAGGGCACACGCGCGGGGTCTGGGGAAGGCGGCTGGCGGCTGGAGATGAAGATCACCCATCACCAAAAGACCCTGGACGGCTTGGAGCTGGCCCAAGCCGCGGTGGCAGCGTGGCGGCGTCACCTCAAGAACTGGGGCCTGATCTAGAGAACCCGGGGAGCAGACTGCTCGCCTAAAGCCGGCGCTGCACGTCGGCGCCGGTTCTCGTTTCTGGCCGCGAAGTTAGCCTTTCACAGTGCCCAAACGCACAAATATCTTCCAAGAGGTCGTCGCGATCATCCAGGAGCATCTGGCCGGGGACGCGACCGTGGAAGAATCGGGCATGCTGGTGCACCGCGTCACCGGCGAGGAGCGCGAGGTCGACGTCGTGATCCGCTCGGAGATCGCCGGGCACGACGTGATCGTGAGCGTGGAGGCCACCGCGACAGGCCGGAAGGCCGACACCACGTGGGTGGAGGCGCGGATAGAGAAGCACCGTAACCTGCCCACTTCGAAGCTCGTGCTCGTTTCGCAGTCGGGGTTCACGGACGCGGCCCGAAAGCAAGCCGAGGCTGAGAAGGCTGTAGCGCTCGCCCAGGAGGACTTGGACGTGGACGACCCCGCGTTTGTGGTGGTGAACGCGCTTCCGTCGCTGTGGCCCAAAGAGCTCGCCTTGACGCCTGAGTCCGCGACTTTGGTGGTGCGCAAGCCGGATGGGAGCCTGCAGCGCGTCCGCGACGTGCCGCCTGACACGTGGATCTTGTTCGAGGATGGCCAAGAGGTGGGGGCCTTGCAGGAGGTCTTCAAGGCAACCCATCACGCGAACTTCCCCAAGGTGGTCGAGATGGTGGGCCTGGCGGACATCACCGAGGACATGGATCGGTTCTTCGTGATGGGTTACGGCCCGCCTTGGATTGTCCACACCAGCGGGGAGCCCAAGCACCTGTACGTTCGCTGGGAGGAGAGCGATCCGCCGGAGCTTCATCTGATCGAGCAGGCGGAGTTCCGCGGGAAGGCGACGATTCGCGTCGGTGAGATCCCGTTGCACCATCGACGGCTGGGCGAGGTCACCTACGCGTACGGCGAGGGGAAAGTAGGCGATCGCCCCATGCTGCTAGTGGTCAGCGAGGACGAGGGTGGGGGCAAGGCGACCATCCGCCTCCGCCCCACGCCGCAAGACGACTAGACATTACGGGGGCCTCGGCGAAGCCAGCCGGGCACGCCCCGCTAACCGTTAGGCATCCGCAGGCAGGAGCGCGGTCTTCCCCTTCTGCGGGATGAGCAGTAGCGCACGCTTGTCCCTCCCGAGCTAGCCGCGCGCTCTACCCGGGACGCAATACAGCCGGCCCAGCGACTTGAGACCCGCGAGCCCCGGATATGTCCTCGAGGCTTTCCGCGGCTCCTTGGCGAATTCGGGGACAGCGATGGGCGGCGACAGCTGTCGGGAAAGTGCGCGACGGAGGATCACGGAGAGCTTCGGATGGCTTCTGGCTGCAAGCCCCCCTTGGGAACTACCTGCAAATGGGTATGTCGCATCCCGGGCCCGATTCGTCCCTCAGAGCGACCCTCGGATCGTCGAGAGAATGCGCCTCGCGGCATAGGAGTTGCCAGTCGGGAGCGCGGCTTGCGCTTCTCGCGCAACGGGGAAGCGCGATGCCCGGGGACCAGGACTCCTGCAATGCATGGAATGCAGCAGTCTCCGCGAGATACTGTGGGAGCGATGCCGCAGGAGAGTCTCGAAGATTTCATCCGCCGGCGCTTTATCGCCAAGCCCGCCCATGCTCAGACCCCGCCCCCTTGATGCGGGCCGCCGGTATCAGCGAGTTCGGCGGTGCTGTCGGGCGGATCGACCTCCCAGATCCGCGCCCCCTCGCGGACGACGAGGTCCTGATCGAAATCCGGGCCGCGGGCGTCGGCAACTGGGAGGAGTTCGTCCGG
>JBKOZI010000025.1:0-9522 GCA_046725795.1 Actinomycetota bacterium | reverse complement strand
GCTCGAGCGGGCCCCGTCCGTCCGGGTCGCGGCCGGCATTGCCGTCCGCGACCGGAACGGCGCTGCCGAAGAAGACCTCCAGCCTGGCCCCGCCTTCCGGGGCGTTCGCCGCGCGCGCATAGCCGCCATGGGCCTCGGCGGTCTGGCGGACGATCGCGAGGCCGAGCCCGGACCCTGGCAGGCCTCGAGAGTTCTCCGCGCGGTAGAAGCGATCGAAGACGTGAGGCAGGTCCTTCGAGTCGAAGCCTGGACCCGCGTCGCGAACCGAAAGCACCGCATCCGTCAACGTGACCTCGATGTCTCCACCGGGCGGGCTCCACTTCACCGCGTTGTCGAGCACGTTCAAGACGGCTCTGTCGATCTGCTCGGGCGAACCACAGACCAGCGTGGGCTCGAGCCGAGCGTGAAAGCGCACGCTGCGCGAGCGGCGACCCGCCTTCTCGATCGCGCTCGCGACGATCTTGTCGAGCGCGACGTCGTCGACGTTGGCCCGCAACTCGCCACCGCGAGCAAGCTCCACGACGTCGCCCACGAGCGCGGTGAGCGCATCGAGCTCCTCGATGATGTCCCCGCGGAGGCTGTCGCGCTCTGCCGCGGGCAGTCGATCGGCGTCTCCCAGCATCTGGATGTTGGCGCGCAGGCTGGCGATCGGAGTGCGAAGCTCGTGCGAAGCATCGGCGACGAGGCTCCGCTGGGCCTGAACCGAGCGCTCGAGCGCGTCGAGCGTCGCATTGAAGCTCTGCGCCAGCCGGGCAAGCTCGTCCCGGCCCTCGGCCTCGAGGCGATGGGACGGATCCGGATCGTTTGTGAGCGCCTCCGTACGGCGGGTGAAGCGCGCGACGGGGGCAAGCGCTGCCCGAGCGACGAACGCGCCCAGCAACGCGGCGAGGGCGATGCCGCCAAGGCCCACCACGACCAGCACGAACCGCAGCCGGCTGAGAGCATGATCGACTTCGGTCAGCGGCCTGGCCACCTGGACGGCCCCGCCGTCGGCATCCGTCGTGGTCAGCAGGCGCAGGTGGACGCCACCTACGCTCGCGTCAGAGAAGTAGCGTCCTTTGCCCGTGCGCGCGACGTCGCGGGCGCGCTGGTCGACCGGCAACGCGCGGCTCTCATCGGCCGGGCGCCGGACGCTGCCGTCTGGCTGGATGAACTGCACGTAGCCCGATGCGCCGCCGAACGGAGCAGGCGGAGCGCCGTCGGGCGGCCCCGGCCGTCCGCGGCCCGCGCCGTCGTGGTCGCCACGCCCGCCACCGGGTGGGCCGTGGCGCTGACTCTCGAACGGGCGAGCGACATCTTCGAGTGACCGGTCTATCTGCCCCCGAAGCTCGGACCGGTCCGCAACGTAGACGCTGATCGCGACCGCCACGACGACCCCGGCCACCGCGAGCCCGGCAGCGGCTCCCATCCGGTTTCGCAGCGTCACGACCCGGCGTCCCGAAGCGCGTACCCGACCCCTCGAACGTTCTGGATCAGCTCCGGTGCGCCGAGGTCCTCGAGCTTCCGGCGCAGGTACCCGATGTACACGCGCAGCGCGTTGGACGAAGGTCCGAAGTCGTATCCCCACACACGCTCGTAGATGAGGCTGTGGGGCAGGACCCGCCGCGGGTTCAGCATCAGCAGCTCGAGCAGCTGATATTCGGTGCGCGTCAGGTCGACGACTCGATCGCCAAGCCTCGCTCCATGCCGGTCGGCGTCGAGCTCGAGCTCGCCGAAGCTCAGGCGGTCGCCGTCGAGCTCGGCGCTGGTGCGCCGCAGGAGCGCCCGTACGCGCGCGGTCAGCTCGCCGACATCGAAGGGTTTCACCAGGTAGTCGTCGGCACCGGCATCGAGACCGTCGATGCGGTCGGAGACGGCATCGCGGGCGGTCAGCATCAGGATCGGAGTGCGGTCTCCCGCGGAGCGCATCCGCCGGCACACCTCGAGGCCGTCGACGTCAGGCATCATCACGTCGAGCACGACCACGTCCGGCCGGGTCTCGTCGAGGCGCCGCAGGCCGTCGAGACCGCCTTCGGCTGCCTGCACGTCATACCCACCCAGGGTGAACGCGCGCCGCAGCGCGTCGCGGACCGCGCGATCGTCGTCGATTACCAGCACGCGCATGGCGCTAAGTATCGTCGCACCGGATAAGGGAAACGTAGGACCCAGACCCGGCCGGAAGGAGCTGCGGGCTCCCGGCCGGGCGGCCGGGAGCCCGCAGCGCCCGGACGGCTCATTTCGTCTCAGCCGCGGCGGCGTGGCTCCGCGGGCCGTTGCGGGCGATGCTGGCTGTCGAACGCGTCCACGAAGGTGCCGTCCGAGGACTGGCTGACGCGCACGTGGTCGCCGGCCTGGACGGCGCTCAGCGCAGCCGCCGCGCCGTTGCGGTAGACGGTCGCATCGCTCGGGATCGTGATCGTCACGTCCTTGTACGTGAGCGTCTTCGTTCCCTCCGTGATGGTCAGCTCGTCGCCGGAGACCGATTTGACGATGCCCTTGTCCGTCGTCACCGTGATGAATTGGTCGCCGGCCCTGTTCGGCACGACCGCTTCGGAGTGCACCGGCGGACCGCCGCCCAGCCGGAAGGGACCGCCGAGCGGATCGGCGTGACGGCCGGCGGCCGGCTTGCTCGACGACTTGCTGCTGGTCGCGGCCGAGCTGCCGGCAATGCCGGCACCGGTTCCGACCACCGCACAGACGGCGCCGATCGCTGCTGTGCGCATTAGGCGCGTGTACTTCATCTGGTCCTCCTTTGGGTTGACTGCTTCCGCGCCCGGAACCGCCTCGCGATCTCCGGGCTTTCGTGCACGATCGGCGCGGTCTCTAAGACCGATGTTTGAACGGTGTAGGAGCCGCCAAAGAGGACATGGGCGCGCTTACGCATCTCTTAGGTCCGGCTTAGTCGAGACACACGGCGGCTTACGACCATGCCTCCAACGTGTCCTCCCGACCCAATGGAGCAGTGAGCACATGACCGACAGACCGAAGCACCACCTTCTGACCAGGCGCCAGTCGCTGGCCGTGATCGGCGTGGCCGGAGCGGGCGGCCTGCTGGCCAATGGGCGCATGCTCTCGCGGTGGGCCGGCCTCGACGAAGCGTCGGCCGCAACGGCGGCGGCCTCGTGCGTGTTGACGCCCGAGCAGGAAGAGGGACCCTTCTACGTCGACCTCGAGCGGGCGCGACGAAACATCGCCCGCGGGAAGGACGGCGTCCCGCTGCTGCTCCGCGTCAGGGTCATCAACGCCGAGAGCTGCAGGCCGATCCAGAACGCCGCGGTCGACGTCTGGCACTGCGACGCGCTCGGAAGGTACTTGAAGCCTCCGAGGGCACTTCGGGCCAGAGCTACCTGCGCGGCATCCAGCTCACCGATGCGAACGGCTACGCCGAGTTCCGGACGATCTATCCCGGCTTTTACCAGGGACGTTCCACTCACATACACGTGAAGGTGCGTCGGCGGCAACCGCAGCGGCACAGGCGCTACTCGGGCGGCCACGTCTCGCACACGGGGCAGATCTTCTTCTCAGACCCGGTCAGCGACCACGTGTACCGCCTCGCCCCGTACACCAACGCCGGCCACGAGCGCACGAGCCATTCGGCGGATCGGGTCTTCACCGCGGAACACGGCTCCCGCTCGCTCCTCGAGCTCGAGCGGCGCGGCGGAAGCCTCGAGGCCAAGGGGTTCCTGGGGACGATCACCTTCGGCGTAGACCCGACCGCCACGCCCAGCGGCGTCTGACGCTTCGGCGGCCCTCCTACACAGCTCCTACTCCCAGCTTAAGGCCATCAAAGGAAGCCGCATGAACATCGTTTCTCGCAATCCGAGTTCCCGCCACTTCAACAAAGGAGGACGTGATGTACAAGAAGGTTCGATCAGGCGTGATCGCGTTGGCCGTGCTCTGCGCGATCGCGGTGGGCGCCTCGGCGATCGCCGGCGCCGCCTCCAACAGCGGTGCGACCGGAGCGACCGGGAGTCAGGGAAGCAGCGGCACCACGGCGCGGCCGCCCGGCGACCCGGCCCGGCTCTCGCACGGCCCTGGAGAGACCGTCCTGACAGACGGGACCGCCGACAAGGTGAAGCAGGCGGCGCTCGACAAGGTCTCCGGCGCCACCGTGCTGCGCGTCGAGACGGACTCCGAAGGGTCGCCCTACGAGGCACACTTGCGGAAGTCCGACGGCAGCGAGGTGACGGTCAAGGTCAACAAGCAGTTCGAGGTGACTGCCGTCGAAAACGGCTTCGGCAGGGGCCCGCCGCCCGGCTCGAATCCCTAGCCGGCCCCGGTTAACCCATGACGGTCGACGAAGCCCGGCTCCGGCCGGGCTTCGTTTTCCCCAATTGGCCCTCGTGCGGTGTTGCAGTCCTGGTTAGGTCACGCTGCGCGCCAGGGTCTATCCCTATCCCTCTTCCTCCTGCGTTCCCCGATTGAGGGCGGAGGAACGATGAAACCCACGGCGATCACATACGCCACCGGCGCGCTCGACGCACCGGACACACTCGGCCTCTTCCTTCGGCGAGTACGGACCTACCCGCTTCTAAGCGCGGCCCAAGAGCTTGCGCTCGCAAAGCAAATGGAAGCGGGCGACCGGCCGGCGAAGGAGGCGATGATCAACTCGAATCTTCGCCTCGTCGTCTCGATCGCGAAGAAGTACCGCCGCCAGGATCTTGCTCTTCTGGATCTGATCCAGGAGGGAGTCCTCGGCCTGATGCGAGCAGCGGAGAAATTCGACTGGCGCCGAGGCCACAAGTTCTCAACCTACGCCAGCTGGTGGATCCGGCAGGCAATCAAGCGCGGCAACGACAACTCGTCGAGGACGATCCGACTGCCGGTCCACGTCGTCGAGCGGACGAACAGGATTCGTCTCGCCGAGGGAGAGCTCGTCAAGAGGCTCCATCGAAAGGCGACGCCGCAGGAGATCGCCCTCGCAGCCCACCTCTCCGGCAAGCAAGTCGTCGAGGCCCAGAAGGCAGCACGTGCCGTTACGAGCCTGGACAAGCCGACCGGAGACGAACAAGCCACGCTCGGAGAATTGATGGCGGCCCAACAACCCGGGCCACAGGAACAGGTTGAGCAGAGCATCGAAAGAGAAACTGTCCGTGAGGCGCTTGTTGAGCTTCCCGAAGACGAGCGAACCGTGCTCGAGCTTCGCTACGGCTTCGCTGCAGACGCTGAGTCGCAGACGGTCGACCAAGTCGTCCGGTCCCTGGATCTCACTCGTAATCGCGTGTGCCAGCTCGAGCAGCACGGGTTGTCCCGGCTCGCCACACAGCGGAAATACAAGCTCTTCGCGGAAGCCGGTGAACCGTGGCCGCTACGCCTCATCCGATCACCCCGGCAGACCATCTCGAAGAGCTGAAGGCGGCGGCTCGCTACCACCGCGAGCGTCTCGCCCTGTATCGCGCACGGGCCTACGGCACTTCACTCACCTCGCCTACCCGCCTACGGGAGCTCGAGCGCGCATCCGACTTCGCCGAGCAGCGCCTTCGCCGAGCCCGGCGCGAGCCGGGGCGCTGACGCAGCAGTCCTACCTTGGGCGACGCCCGCAGCGAGGAGCACATATTCCCCCCGCAAGATGCGAAACCCCCGCTTGCAGTTTCCGGTTTCGGGGGTACCGTGTTCCGTCAAGCAAACGGGACTGCGGCTTGCCCCCAATCAAGGGCAGCGGCGGGACCAGAAGGGCAGGGTGCACATGCACACAGGCCCGACGCTCGGCTATCACCAGGACGTGGTCGAAGGCATGATGGATGCCAGTGAGCCGTTCGGGAAAGTCGAGACCTTCATCAACGAAGCGGCGGCGCTGGACCAGAACGAGAAAGCAGCTCTTTGGCTGCTCGCATGGTCATTGCAGGACGCGTGGGCCCAGAGGCGGGAAGCGCAGGGGATGCTTAGTGCCCTTGCGTGGAGCGAAGCCCCAGGCTAGCTAATGCCGGAGTGATGTGGCGACGGCGCGGGGCCTGTCACGCCCGCGCTGTCGCCGGCTTGTCCCGAGGCAGAGGTCGCGGTGAGCAGCTCATCGATCGATTCATCGATGAACGTGGCCAGCGGCTCGACGTCGGGAAGAGACTCGGGATCGGCGTAGATGCCGAAAAAAGCGCCGTCCCCGATCGTGGTCAGACCGATTGAGATTGCGTGTCGGTCGGCAAGGGGCACTACCGGGTAGACCTCCTCGAGCGCACACCCCAGCATGTAGAGCGGCTCCCTGGGGCCCGGGATGTTCGATACGACCAGATTGAACGCGCGCGAACTCGCCATCAGGCGGGAGACGACGTGCTGGAGAAGATGGGGGGCGTGTGCGACCGCGCCGAGCACGGAGTCCCCGCCCTGCGGCTCACCACCCGCCTTTCGATCGCTCATCGCCGCGTGGATCGTGCGCAGACGATGGATCGGGTCCGGCTCGTCGCATGGAAGATCCACGAACAGGAAGGAGATGCGGTTGCCGAGCTCACCTACCTCGTCGAGGTCGCGTAGATTCACCGGCACCATCGCCTTCAGCCTGATCGGTCGCTCGCCCTGACTTGTCAAAAAGCGGCGCATGCCCCCGCAGGCGACAGCGAGTACCACGTCGTTGATCGTGACAGCGGAATCATGGCTTGCGATCCGCTTGAGGTCATCGAGCGGCCGCTGCAAGAGGGCGAGATGCCGCGCGGACGAGATCGGCCCGTTGAGCATCGACGGCGGAGCTGGGGCGCCAACCGAGTGTCCGAGCGCGCGGACTGCGCGCATCAAGTCTTCCGGGAGGCCGACGATGCGCCTCGGCGAGCGCACGATCTCGAACGCTGTGCCGAACAGCCGGAGCGGATCGAGTAGCCGATCACGGAGACCCTGGGTGAGCAGCCTGATCGCGCCCGGAACCGGCGCAGCCTTCCAGCCGTCTTTCTCCGAAGAGGGAGGTGTCACGGTCGGATCGAGCAGCAGCGCCGCCAGTTCGACGGCGGCGATGCCGTCGACCATGCAGTGGTGCGCCTTGCCGACTACGCCGATCCGCCCGTCTGGGAGGTTGTCCGCGATCCACAGCTGCCACAGGGGAATCTCCTGATCGAGCGGAGCCGACATCGCTTCGTCGATCACCTCGCTGATGTCCGGGGAGGCGGCACGGTGAACGTGGCGCCTCAAGTCGAAGCGATCGTCGTCGACCCAGACCGGGTTGTGAACGGCGAAGGGCACCTGCGCGAGTTTCTGGCGGTAGCGCGGGGCACGGTCGAGCCGGCGTGCGATGTGCGCGCGCAGCGCTGCAAAGCTCGGAGCGGGCCCGTTGTCCGGCGGCGAAAAGAAAGCCGCCCAGCCAACATGCATGTGAGCAGTCGAGCTTTCGACTGCGAGGAACGAGCTGTCGAGCGGGGACAGCCGGGGGGCGCTCACCGGCGCTCCGCTTCTTGCGATGAGCCGGCGTCGCTGCGCTCGGTTGGGCGCGCTCCGTCAAGCGAAACTGACGCGCCCGCCGTTTCGGTGAGCGGCTCATCCAACACGAACAGCTCTGCTGCAAGATCAGGCTCGATGTGATTGGCGCTCAAGAACGCAGCCACCTTACGGTGTGTGAACGCTTCGACGGCCGTGGTCAGGTCGTAGCGCATCGCATTTTGGAGTGCATGACGCATCCGGAGGACGAAGTCGTCCTCGCCGGCCGACGCGAGCGTTCGCTCCGCCTTCGTCATGGTGTCCTCCAGCACGCAGAGCACGAGCTTGCCGCTGTGGATCGTCCGCGCCTTTGTTGGCCCTCTGCCGACGTGCTCTCTGATCAGCCCGACTACGGCGTTGGAGATTGCGGCGTCGAGCTCGCCTCCGTGAGGTGCTGCATGAAGACTGGTCATGCCAGTCCTCCGATCTCGCCTTCCTCTGAAAGCAGGCCGCGCACCGGGAAGAGAAAGACGACGAGAACCCAAAGAGCGGCTAACAACCACTCTACTCCGATTCCGGGCAGTTGCGGAGAGCAGCGCCCCGAGGCGGCCGAGGCTCCTACGTGGGCTCGATCTCGAGCCTCAGCTCCCGCATCGTGATAATCAGGTTATCTGCGATCCGGCTCGCACTTTCGAAGTCCGCAGCCTCCAGGTACACGCCCTGCCGACCCATCGCGGCGGCTGACTCCTCCTCGACCGGGAGGAACGCGACTCCACGCGAGGCGTCGCCCTCGTCCTCGCCGGCCACGTCGATCGGCCCTGCGGTGCCGATCAGGACGGCCACGGGCTGGTCTCCCGACCGACCCGCGACGACGATCGACAGCAGCCGCCCCTGTAGTTCAGCGAGGGCGTCGAGCAACTCGGGGAAGTCGATCTCCTGCATCGTGCGCCGGACGTTAGTGATTCCGGATCCTCTTCTGCGTAAATAGCGCCGATCGAGGCGTTTTCCGCCTAAGGAGCGCAGAGTTCGCCCGGCCCAGGGGTGGTGCATTTCCGCCTCGTCCTGTAAACGTATCTCCGTTGTGCGGACCGAACCCATTCGACTGAATCCAATCGTGGGCAGCGGGACGCGCAACTGCCCTCCCGGGGCGACCAGGCCCGGGCGCGAGAGCGAGAGGACCAAGCCGCAGCTTGTAGCTGAACGATGGGCGGGCGGAAGGGTGCTCGAGGTAGGGGCCGCTCGACCGCCCGGGTCTCCTTATCTTCGCGATCAGAGGTTTGACGCGTGCGGTGGGAGCTACGCCTCTACGCCCTGACGGCCAGCACCCTTGGGGGAGCAGCCAGCAGATCGCCGATCAGGAGCGAGCGATCCTTCGTCAAGAGCGCCGCCAAGCTGTGCCGCTGGCGCTCGGTGAGGTTGCCGAATGTCTCTATTTCGGTCAGCCCTGCCGACCGCAGGAACCTCCCCGCGCGTACGCGCCCCCAACCCTTCTGGCTCATGAGAAGCTCACGCAGTGACATCTTCGCAACGATCGAGGGGGCCGCAAGCAAGACCTCTGAGACGTCGGTCCGCCCCTCGGCGATACTGCGTTTCAAAGCGGCCCGCCTGCAGCGCACGTCGTTCGCGCGCTCGAGCGATTGCATGTGCTGAGGGACACGGATCTCCACCCGCATCCTTCCCACAACGTGCTCTCGTGTATCGCAGTCGAGAGCTGGCATCTTCGTCCCCCCTTGGCGCTACCTGTTCCCCAGCCGGAGGAGGAGCTAAGCCGAGACTTGAACAAGAAACCGCCGCCTCGATCTGCGGATGTCTCTGTCCCGTCCTGGCAAAATGCGCCATCCTGGCTGGGACGAGTCCGAAATACGGGCGTCATGCTAGCCCGCCAAGCGGGGTCCCGACTAGTGCGTCAGTACCTCTTTTGCCGGTTTTTCCGTCTCTTTTCGAGGCCCCTACAGCGCTCGTTACGGTGATTTCACCCAACCAAGGCGATCACCGGCCGTGCATCGTCGCCGGTGACGCTCGCTTCAGTAGCGGCTTTCCGCCTCGGCGCTGGTCAGCCTCCGGTACGTCTGAAGACCATCCTCGATGCGCTCTCCGTAGATATGGTCAGCACTGTACGCCGCTTGAAGAAACTCGGCGGCGGCCTTGACGCGCTTCGTGGGCGCCGTCCGGAGGTCGTCCTGCAACCGCTCGTAGCGCACCTTGTAAGGG
>JBKOZI010000024.1:0-9609 GCA_046725795.1 Actinomycetota bacterium | reverse complement strand
CCCCAGATTCGGGTGCACCGCACTCGTGCCTGGACGCCACGGATGTGGCCCGGCGAGACGGACTTCCCCTTACTAGCCCATCCCGCACACTCCTCGATCTGGCCGAGGTCCTTCCTACCCGGCCGCTGGAGCGGGCGCTCGACGAGGCCCTGAGACTGGAGCTCGTGAGCGACAAATGGCTTCACGCAGCCCTGGAGCGCTCACCCGGGCGCCACGGGACGCCGGCGCTTCGCGCCATCCTCGACCGCGCCCACGGCCCGACGCTCACCCGCTCCGAGGCAGAGGAGCGCCTGCTCGCGCTCGTGCGGGCCGCGCGGCCGCCCCAGCGCGAGGTCAACCTCCGGATCGCCGGTTACGAAGTCGACTTCCTGTGGCACCACGCACGGCTCGTCGTGGAAGTCGACGGCTTCGCCTACCACTCCACGCGCGCGCGGCTTCGAGCGGGACCGGCGCCGCGATGCCGAGCTTCAGTCGCACGGTTTCAGCGTCCTGCGCGCTACCTGGCGGCAGCTGGTCGAGGAGACGGAGGCGCTGCTCGTACGCCTGACACAACGGCTATCGTCTAGCGAATGGCGGTAAAGCGGGTCGGAATTCCGTCGAACCTTGCCGACCTGGTCGGCGGCACGCCCATGGTGCAGTTCACGCGCCTGCGGGAAGGTCTCGACGCCGAGGTGATCGGCAAGCTCGAGGCGTACAACCCCGGGGGCTCGGTCAAGGACCGGATCGGGGTCGCGATGATCGAGGCGGCCGAGGCGGAAGGCCGGATCGAGCCCGGCCGCACGACCGTGATCGAGTCGACGTCGGGGAACACCGGCATCGCGCTCGCGTTCGTCTGTGCGGCGAAGGGCTACCGGCTCGTGATCACGATGCCGCAGGGCATGAGCCGCGAGCGCGCGGCGCTGCTCCGCCTGTACGGCGCGAAGGTGATCATCACGGAGTCGATGGGCGGCATGCACGAGGCGGTCGCGGAGGCCGAACGACTCGCCCGGGAGACGCCGGATTCCTTCGTCACCGAGCAGTTCAAGAATCCCGCGAATCCTCAGATGCACCGGCGCACGACCGCCGAGGAGATCTGGACCGACCTCGACGGCGACGTGGACGTATTCGTCGCCGGCGCCGGCACCGGCGGCACGATCACGGGCGTGGGCGAGGTTCTGAAAGAGCGAAAGCCCGATGTCCACGTAGTCGCCGTCGAGCCCGCCAGCTCACCCGTGCTCTCGGGAGGCCGTGCGGGGCCGCACCGGATCGACGGGATCGGCCCCGGATTCGTGCCCGACATCCTCAACCGTGAGGTGATCGACGAGATCATACCGGTCGTCGACGAGGACGCCATCGACACCGCCCGCCTGCTCGCGAGCCGCGAGGGCGTGTCGGCGGGGATTTCCGCGGGCGCGGCGACCTGGGCGGCGCTCGAGGTCGCGGCGCGTCCGGAGTGGCGCGGCAAGCGGATCGTGACGATGATCCCGGACTCTGCCGAGCGCTACATCTCGCAGCCCTTCTTCGCCCCGCAGTAGGGGCCCGGAAGCGGCGGAAGCGTCGCGTACCCTGTTGGAGTGGTAAATGAGCTGTCGGACTCGGAGCGGGAGCGCTACGCGGGCCAGATCGAAGGCGAGCTTGGCCTTGCGGGTCAACTGCGGCTGAAGCAATCGCGGGCGATGGTGATCGGCGCCGGTGGGGCGGGTTCGGCCGCAGCCGCGCAGCTCGCCTCGTGTGGCGTCGGGTATGTCGCCGTCGTGGACGGCGGCAGGGTCGCGCTCAACGATCTCGCCGGCCAGGCGGTCTACTACACGCCTGACGTGGGGCAGAGCAAGGCGGACACGGTGGCGGGCAAGCTGGGTCTGTTGAACCCGGAGGTGCAGGTCGAGAGCTATCCCGTCCACGTGGACCCGGAGAACGCGAGCGCGATCGTCGCGGGCCACGACGTGGTGCTCGACTGCACGCACGACCGCGCGGCCGCGGAGGCGCTCGACGCTCTAGGGGTGACGGTCCTTCGGTCGACCGGGGCGGGGAGCGCACTTGCCGCCGAAGCGCTGCATGCGCTGTCGCACTCGACGGCGGAGGCGCTCACGTGAGAGGCCTCCGCGCGATCGCCCGTGTGGCCGGCGAGATCCGCGAAGACGTCTCAGCCGCCCGCGATCGCGATCCGGCCGCCCGCAAGATCGGCACCGCCGAGATCGTTCTCACGTACCCCGGCGTCCACGCGATCCTGGGCCACCGCATCTCCCACGCGCTGCACTCGGCCTCGGTCCCGCTTCTGCCGCGCGCGATCTCCTACGCCAGCCGGATGGCGACCGGCATCGAGATCCATCCAGCGGCCCGGATCGGGTCGGAGTTCTTCATCGACCACGGCACCGGAGTCGTAATCGGCGAGACCGCGGAGATCGGCGACCGCGTTACGCTGTTCCAGGGTGTCACGCTCGGCGGCACCGGCTTCGCTACGGGGAAACGCCACCCCACCGTCGAGGACAACGTCACGATCGGATCGGGCGCCAAGCTGCTCGGGCCGATCACGATCGGGCACGGCGCGAAGGTGGGTGCGAACTCGGTCGTCATACACGACGTGCCGCCGAACTCCACCGTGGTCGGAAACCCGGGCCATCCTGTGCGTGTGGACGGGCGCCGTCCCGAGGGCCCGGATACCGACTGGCTCCATCTGCCGGACCCGGTCGCCGACGCGCTCAAGGGACTCGCCGACCGCATCACCCAGCTCGAGCACCTGATCGCGGATCTGACCGGTACGGCGCCCGAGCGGCCTGTCGACGTCACGCCGCTGCGCAGGGACAAAGGCCAAAACCCGGCGGGCGGCTGATGTCTACGACCGAGGTCCGCGCTCAGAAGGATCGCGCCGAGGCGCTGCTCGAGGGCCTCAACCCTCCGCAGCGCGAAGCTGTCGTGCGCGGGGGCGGCCCGCTGCTGGTGCTGGCAGGCGCGGGATCCGGAAAGACCCGGGTGCTGACGCACCGGGTCGCGCATCTCGTCGCGACCGGACAGGCCCAGCCTTCCGAGATCCTGGCGATTACGTTCACCAACAAGGCGGCTGAAGAGATGCGCGCTCGCGTGGAGGGACTCGTGGGCCGGATCGTGCGCCTCATGTGGGTGATGACGTTCCACTCGGCCTCGGCTCGCATTCTCCGTGCCGAGGCCGAGCGGCTCGGCTACACGCCGCGGTTTTCGATCTACGACGAGGCAGACTCGGTGCGGCTCGTGCGCCGGTGCCTCGACGAATTGAGCATCGACCCGAAGCGCTTCGCGCCACGGGCGATCAAGTCCCAGATCTCGAAGGCCAAGAACCAGCTGAACGATGCCGCCGCCTACCGCGAGCAGGTGGGCTCGTTCTTCGAGCAGACCGCCGCCGACGTCTACGAGCTCTACGAAAAGCGCATCCACGAGATGAATGCGGTCGACTTCGACGACCTCTTGTTCCGCACCGTCAACGTGCTGGAGCTGTTCCCCGATGTCGCCGAGCGCTACCGGCGCACGTTTCGCTGGATCCTGGTGGACGAGTACCAGGACACGAACCACGCCCAGTACCGGCTGTTGCAGCTGCTCGCAGGCGAGGAGCGAAACGTCTGCGTGGTGGGCGACGACGACCAGTCGATCTACGGCTTCCGCGGCGCGGACATCAACAACATCCTCGACTTCGAGCGCGACTTCCCGGGCGCTCACGTCGTGAAGCTCGAGCAGAACTACCGCTCGACGCAAACGATTCTCTCCGCCGCCAACGCCGTCGTCTCGCACAACGAGGGACGAAAGCCGAAGCAGCTCTGGACCGACACGGGCGAGGGGGAGCCCCTACACGTCGCCGAGCTCGACGACGAGCACGGCGAGGGCCGATTCGTGGCCGCCGAGATCGAGCGTTTGCGCGACGAGGAAGGCGTCTCGCCCAGCGACGTCGCCGTCTTCTACCGCACCAACGCCCAGAGCCGTGTGCTGGAGGACACGCTCGTGCGCTTCGGCGTCTCCTACCAGGTGATCGGCGGCACGAAGTTCTACGAGCGTGCCGAGATCAAGGACGCGCTGGCGTACCTGACGCTGCTCGTGAACCCGGCCGACACCGTCTCCTTCGCGCGGGTGGTGAACTCGCCCAAGCGCGGGATCGGCCAAACCACGGTTGGACGGGTGGTCGGTCACTCGAACACGATGGGCGAGCCGGTCACCGAGATCGCGGCGGTTCCCGAGCTCGTGCCGGGCCTGGGCCCGCCGGCGGTGAAGGCGCTCGATCGCTTCGCATCCATCGTGGAGCGCCTGCGCGAGCTGGCGGAGCACACCAGCGTCGGCGAGCTGCTCGAGAGCATGCTGCAGGAGACTGGTTATTTCGAGGCGCTCGAGGCCGAGCGCACGATCGAGGCGCAGGGCCGGCTCGAGAACCTCCACGAGCTGATCGGAGTCGCGCGGGAGTTCGACGCGAACTGGGAGGGAGAGCAGGGGCTCGCCGGGCTCGCCGAGTTCCTGCAGCAGCTCTCGCTCTACTCCGAGCAGGACGGGTTACGGGAGAGCGAGGACCTCGTGACGCTGATGACCCTTCACAACGCGAAGGGCCTGGAGTACCCCGTCGTGTTCATGATCGGCTGCGAGGAAGGAGTCTTCCCGCACTCGCGCTCGATCGACGAGGGCAACCTCGAGGAGGAACGGCGGCTCTGCTACGTCGGGATCACCCGCGCGAAGCGCAGGCTCTACATCACGTATGCGCGCACGCGCACCCTTTACGGCGCCCGCTCCTACAACATGCCGTCTCGCTTCATCGACGAGCTGCCGGCGGAGCTGACGGATACCGATGAGGCGGCGCCCGCCGATGTATGGGGCGCCGGCGAGTCGGCGACCGCGCCGCTCCCCTTCCGCCTGGGCGACGACGTCGTCCACGTCACCTTCGGGGACGGCGTCGTGACCGGCATCCAGCAGGGGGGCGTGGTGACCGTTCACTTCGCCGCCGACGGAACCGAGCGCCAGCTGATGGCCGACTACGCCCCGCTGCGCCGCCGCTAGGACCGCTAGTGCCAGCCGAAGTCATCGACGGCAAGGCAATCGCCGCGGACGTCCGTGCAGAGGTCCGCCGTGAGGTCGAGGCGCACCGCGAGCGCTTCGGCGAAGCTCCCGGTCTCGCGACCGTGCTCGTCGGGGACGACCCCGCATCCAAGATCTACGTCGGTGGCAAGCATCGTGCGTCCGAGGAGGTCGGGATTCGCTCGACTGCGCACGACCTTCCAGCCGACGCGTCCGAAGAGGAGCTGCTCGAGCTCGTCGAGGAGCTCAATGCCGCCGACTCCGTCAACGGCTTCATCGTCCAACTCCCGCTGCCCCCGCAGATCGACCCGGCGCGCGTGGTCGCCGCGATCGATCCACGCAAGGACGTGGACGGCCTCACGCCGACCAACGCAGGCCTGCTCGTACAGGGCCGTGACGTGCTCGTGCCCGCAACACCGTCGGGCGTGATGGAGCTGCTGCGCCGCTCCCGTGCCGAGCTCGAGGGCGCCGAGGCGGTCGTCGTGGGACGCTCGGATCTCGTGGGGAGGCCCGTCGCCTCGCTGTTGCTGGCCGAGAACGCGACCGTCACGATGTGTCACTCACGCACGCGCGACCTGGGCGAGGTGTGCCTCCGCGGCGACGTCCTGGTCGCGGCGGTCGGTCGTCCACGTCTGATCACGGGCGACATGGTCAAGCCCGGGGCGACCGTCATCGACGTCGGCACGACCCGTACCGAGGACGGGCTCGTCGGCGATGTCGACTTCGAGTCGGCGGCCGAGCGGGCGCGGGCGATCACGCCGGTGCCGGGGGGCGTCGGGCCGATGACGATCGCGATGCTCCTCCGCAACACGCTCAAGGCCGCGCGCACACAGACGTCGGTCCGGTCGATGTAGGAGCATCCGCCTGCATGGACTTCAGCAAGCTCAGGCGTGGAGAGTTGATCGCGGCGGCCGGCGGGCTCCTGCTGCTGATCACCCTCTTCTTCGTCGACTGGTACAGCGCGGGTGCCTCGGTGACCCTTCCCCTGGGGACGACAGTCAGCGTCGAAGGCGACTTCGGCCCGTGGGACGGAGAGGGATTCCTCGGCTTCGTCGCAAACCTGATCATCCTGGCGGCGGCGCTGTCGGCCGTCGGGCTGGCAGTTCTGACCGCGACGTCACGCACCATCGCGCTGCCCGTTGCGGCAAGCGCGATGACGGCCGCGCTCGGGATCGCGGCCGTCGCGATGGTGCTGTTGCGGATGATCTTTCAGCCCGGTCCGAACGAGCTGGTGGACCTGAAGTTCGGCATCCTGCTCGCGCTGATCGCGTCGCTGATAGTGGCCTACGGCGGCTGGGAAAGCATGAAGGAAGAGGGCACCACGTTCGACAGCGCGAGGGACGAGTTGCAGTCGCGCTACGCGCGGCGTCCGGCTCCTGAGGCCCGCCCCGCGGAAGAGCCGCGGGGGGCGCCTCCGGAGGAGCACGGCTTGCCGGAGGAACCGGAGAGCCGCCCGCCTCCGCCGGCCTGATATCCGAGTCGAACAACGGGGCACATCGCCGCGCGCCGTTCCTGTAGGCTTGCGCCGTAGTGTCGGAGAGTCCCGCGGGCGCGACGTTGTCGCCCGCGGTTGCATGTTAGGAGGAGCAGTGCCAGAGGGCACCGTCAAGTGGTTCAGTAACGAGAAGGGCTACGGGTTCATCGAGCGCGAAGAGGGCGACGACGTATTCGTGCACTTCTCCCAGATCGAGCAGGACGGCTACAAGTCCCTCGAGCAGGGACAGCGAGTCTCGTTTGAGATCGCCGAGGGCCCGAAGGGGCTTCAGGCGTCGGAGGTCCGTCTCGCTTAGACCTAGGCCAAGCTGAGTCAGACAGCCGCTTTAGGGCCCCTCTGCATGAGGGGCTCTTGCTTTCTGGGGAGGGACAACTTGCTTTCCGGGAGTTGGAGCGGAAGCTGGGCTCGCGACTAACATTCCCGAAGTGATCGATCGCGATCAGGTCCTGCACGTCGCCCGCCTGGCGCGCCTTCGTCTGGACGAGGACGAAATCGACAAGATGTCCCGCGAGCTTTCGACCGTACTGGATCACATCGAGAAGATCTCCGAGCTCGACCTCGACGGGGTACCGCCGACCTCGCACGTGGTCGAGGTCGAGAACGTCCTGCGCCCGGACGAGCCGCGCCCCAGCTGGCCACGCGACCGCGTGTTCGCGGAAGCGCCCGATGCGGCGGCGGACGGCTTCCGCGTACCGACACCCGGCCGGTGAGCGAAGAGCTGCTCGCGCTCTCGGCCTCGGAGGCAGCCGCCCGGGTGCGCTCGGGCGACCTGTCTGCGGGGGAGCTGTTCGAGGCGTATGCAGAGCGCATCTCGCGGTTCGACGGCGAGATTGGGTCGTTCCTCTGGACGGCCGACGCGACGCCTGAAGTAGATCCCGGCGCCCCCCTCGGGGGGGTGCCCCTGGGCGTGAAGGACCTCTTCTGCACGGAGAACGTTCCGACGACCGCGGGCTCGAAAATCCTCGAGGGCCACAAGCCGCTGTACACCGCGACGGCGGTCCGGAAGCTCGCCGAGGCGGGCACGTCGATGCTGGGCAAGACGAACATGGATGAGTTCGCGATGGGTTCCTCGAACGAGAACTCCGGCTACGGGCCGGTACGCAACCCGTGGGACCGCGAACGTGTGCCCGGCGGCTCGAGCGGCGGCTCGGCGGCGGCAGTCGCGGCGGGCCTTGCCCCGTGGGCGATCGGCACGGACACCGGAGGCTCGATCCGCCAGCCCGCCGCGCTGTGCGGGATCGTCGGCCTGAAGCCGACCTACGGTGCGGTGTCGCGTTACGGGATGGTCGCCTTCGCGTCCTCGCTCGACCAGTGCGGCCCGCTCACGCGCAACGTCACAGACGCCGCGCTCCTGCTGCGGCATCTCGTCGGCCACGACCCGTGCGACTCGACATCCCTGGGCCTGCCGGAGGAAGTCGCGCCGCCGAGCCGCGAGGATCTCGAGGGGCTGCGGTTCGGCGTTCCGCGCGAGCTCGGCCCCGAGGCCGAAGGCATCGAGCCCGGTGTGGCCGAAGTCTTCAACAGCGCGCTCGACATGATCGCCGAGCTCGGAGGCGAGATCGAGGAGGTCACGCTTCCGCACGCGCCCCAGGGGATCGCCGCCTACTACGTGATCGCACCCGCGGAGGCATCCTCCAACCTCGCGCGCTACGACGGCGTCCGCTACGGGCTCCGCGTGGGAAACGGAACGCTGCTCGATCTCTACGAGCGTACGCGTGCGGCGGGCTTTGGCGCCGAGGTCAAGCGCAGGATCATGCTGGGCACGTTCGCGCTCTCGGCCGGTTACTACGAGGCCTACTACGGTCAGGCGCAGCGGGTACGGACCAAGATCGCCGACGACTTTCGCGAGGCCTTCGGACGGTGCGACTTCGTCGTCACGCCGACGTCGCCGACGGTCGCCTTCGGGCTCGGCGAGCGGACCGGCGACCCGCTCGCCATGTACATGTCGGACTACTGCACCGTGCCAATGTCGCTGGCGGGTATCCCAGCCGTTTCGATTCCGGCCGGACTGGCGCAGCCCAGGGACGAACAACAGGCCGGTGGTCGGCAAGCCGACCACCGGGTCTCTGCCGAAGGTTTGCCGGTGGGCTTCCAGATCGCCGGGCCACCGTTCTCGGAGAGCCGGCTGCTGGACGCCGCATATGCCCTGGAGCAGCGCATCGGCTTCGACACGACGAGGGCGTTCGTCGGATGAGTGGTCACACTGAGTTCGAGCCCGTCATCGGCCTCGAGATCCACGTGCAGCTCCAGACGCGCACGAAGATGTTCTGCGGCTGCGAGCTGTCGTTCGGCGAGCCGCCGAACACGCGCACTTGCCCGGTGTGCCTCGGTCATCCGGGCACGCTTCCGACGCTCAACGCGCAGGCCGTGCACTACGGCCTGATGATCGCCTTCGCGCTCGAGTGCGAGGTCGCGCCGCGGTCGCTCTTCCACCGCAAGAACTACTTCTATCCGGACCTGCCGAAGGGCTACCAGATCAGCCAGTACGACGTCCCGCTCGCATCCACGGGGAAGCTGGCGGTGCCGGGCGGGCCCACCGTCCGGATCCATCGCGCACACCTCGAGGAAGACGCCGCCAAGCTGATCCACCTCGGCGAGTCGGGACGCATCCACGGTGCGGGCTCGTCCATCGTCGACTTCAACCGCGGCGGCACGCCCCTCGTCGAGATCGTGACCGAGCCGGACCTGCGCTCGGCCGCGGACGCCCGCGACTTCCTGCAACTGCTCCGCACGACGCTCAAGCAGATTGGAGTCTCGGACGTGAACATGGAGGAGGGCTCGCTCCGTTGTGACGCGAATGTCTCGGTGCGCGAGGTGGGTGAGCAGGGCTTCCGCACCAAGACGGTGCTCAAGAACATGACCAGCTTCCGCTTCCTCGAGCGCGGGATCGAGGCCGAGATCGTCCGGCAGAAGGAGATCTGGTCATCGGGCGGAGCGGTCGTCCAGGAGACGCTTCACTTCGATCCGGTCAGCGGCTCGCTCACGCCGCTTCGCTCCAAGGAGGAGGTCCACGACTATCGGTACTTCCCCGAGCCGGACCTCGTGCCGCTCGCCCCGACGCAAGAGATGCTCGACGCGGCCCGTGCGGCGCTACCCGAGCTGCCGGCCGCGAG
>JBKOZI010000023.1:0-7731 GCA_046725795.1 Actinomycetota bacterium | reverse complement strand
CGGCTGGGACGGCTCGGCCGACGTCGACCTCGACACCTACTTCGCGATGGCGCGCGGCCGGCAGGCAGGTGGCGTGGACGTCACCGCGATGGAGATGACCAAGTGGTTCGACACGAACTACCACTACATCGTCCCCGAGCTCGAGCGGCGGATGAGCTTCAAGCTTGCTTCGAGCAAGCCGTTCGACGAGTACCGGGAGGCGAAGGAGCTCGGAATCGAGACGAAGCCCGTGCTGATCGGCCCGCTTACGTTCCTGCTTCAGGGCAAGTGCGCCGGTGAAGAGTTCGACCGCCTCGAGCTGCTCGACTCGCTCGTCGAGGTCTACGCGGAGGTGCTCGGGCAGCTGGGCCGGCTCGGCGCGGAGTGGGTTCAGATCGACGAGCCGGTGCTCGTCGAGGACCGCTCGGCGGCCGAGCTGGAGGCGCTCGAGCGCGCCTACACGCGACTCGGCCGGGTCGAGGGCGCGCCGAAGATCATCGTCAACACCTACTTCGACCACGCCGGCGAGGCGCTGCCGGTGCTGACGCGGCTGCCGGTCGCCGCGATCGGCCTCGACTTCGTGCGCGGCGAGCAGAACCGCGAGCTTGTCTCGCGGCACGGCTGGCCCGAGGACAAGATCCTCTTCGCCGGCGTCGTGTCCGGACGGAACGTCTGGATCAACGACCTCGGACGCAGCCTCGCCCTGCTCGGCGAGCTCTGGGAGGCGACGGGCGGCGAGGTCGTGGTCTCGACCTCTTGCTCGCTGCAGCACTCGCCGATCGACAAGCGCAACGAGCCTCGGCTCGACGACGAGGTCCTGAGCTGGATGTCGTTTGCGGTCCAGAAGCTGGACGAGGTCGCAACGCTCGCGCGTGCCCTCAGCGAGGGCGACGAGGCCGTGAGCGGCGCGCTCGAGGAGAACCGCAGGGCGCTGAAGGATCGCGAGGAGTCTCCGCGCACGCGCAATCCCGAGGTGCGCGAGCGCCTCGCGAAGGTCACCGACGCGGACGGACGTCGCCAGAGTGGGTTCGCCACACGCCGGGACGCCCAGCACCAGCGGCTCGGTTTGCCGCTCTTCCCGACCACGACGATCGGCTCGTTCCCGCAGACGGCCGAGATCCGCCAGGCCCGCATGCGGCTTCGCAACGGCGAGATCGACGAGGCCAAGTACCTCGACCTGATGCACGGAGAGATCGAGCGCGTGATCCGGCTTCAGGAGGAGATCGGGCTCGACGTGCTCGTACATGGTGAGCCGGAGCGCAACGACATGGTGCAGTACTTCGCCGAGCAGATGGACGGCTACGTCTTCACCGAGAACGCATGGGTCCAGTCCTACGGCTCGCGCTACGTGCGGCCGCCGATCCTCTTCGGCGACGTCTCGCGGCCCAACGCAATGACCGTCGACTGGATCAAGTACGCGCAGTCGCTCACCGACCGCCCTGTGAAGGGAATGCTGACCGGTCCGGTGACGATGCTCATGTGGTCTTTCGTCCGCGACGATCAGCCGCGCTCGGAGACCTGCAAGCAGCTCGCACTGGCGATCCGCGACGAGGTCTCGGACCTCGAAACGGCCGGCGTCGACATCATCCAGGTCGACGAGCCGGCGATCCGCGAGGGTCTGCCGCTCCGGCGAGACCGCTGGGACGAGTACCTCGACTGGGCGGTGTTGACGTTTCGCCTGTCGACTTCGTCCGTGCGCGACGAGACGCAGATCCAGACGCACATGTGCTACTCGGAGTTCGGGGACATCATGCGGCAGATCCAGGAGATGGACGCCGACGTGCTGCTGATCGAGGCGGCCCGTTCGAAGATGGAGCTGCTGGAGGACTGGAAGCGGACGGGGTACGAGAACGAGATCGGCCCCGGCCTCTACGACATCCACTCCCCGCGGATCCCGTCGACCGAGGAGATGGCCGACCTGCTCCGCCGCGCCGCGCAGGTGCTCGAGCCCGGGCAGCTGTGGGTCGACCCCGACTGCGGCCTGAAGACGCGCCGCTACGAGGAAGTCGAGCCGTCGCTCAAGAACATGGTCGCCGCCGCCAAGCAGCTCCGCGAGGAGCTGGTGCCCGCCGGGCGTTAGCTCGCCCGGACCTCCGAGAGCGGTTTCTGCGGGTGCTCGCCGCGCGTCCGGCGTGCCCCTCGGAGTCGTGCGAGCGCCAACACCTCGGCGTCGATCAGCGCGGGCAGCTCGCTCACCTCGGGCAGCGCCTCCGGATCCGCGTAGAGGCCGAAGAACATCTGGTCGCGGTAGCTGAACATGCCGATCGAGAGCGAGTGCTCTTCGCCCAGGGGCACGACCGGATACGCCTCGCTCAACTCGGCGCCAAGCATGTAGACCGGGAATCGCGGGCCGGGGATGTTCGAGACGGTGAGGTTGAAGACACGCGCGCTCGAAGCAAGGCGCGCCGCCCTGTCCTTCAAAGGGTCGGGTAACAGGCCGACCGCGCCGAGCAGGGCGCTCGTGCCGGCGGGGCGGCCCGAGGTCTTGAATGCCGCAGTCGCATGGTGCACGTCGCGCAATCGCGCCGCCCGCGAGCGGACGGCGACCGGGAGCTGGACGAATGCAAATGAGATCCGGTTGCCGAGGTCGGCTCGCTGGCTCTCGTCTCGAACGCTGACCGGCACCATCACCTTGAGCGGCCTCGGTCGCTCGCCTCGCAGGAGAGCGAGCTCTCGGAGGGCGCCGGCGACCGCCGTGAGACAGACATCGTTGAGGGTGACGCCCGCTCGCTGCTTTGCTTCCACGAGCTCGGACATTTGCGCCCGGTGGCGCACGAGCACGCGCCGCGGCCCGATCGGCGCGTTGAGATAGGACTCCGGCGCGGAGCGCAGTAGATCTTGCTCGAACGCGAGCGCAGCTCGGCGGAGCGTGCCGGTCAGGCCGCCGTCCCGGCGCGACGCCGCAAGGCGAGCCATGCCACGTGCAGCTCGGAGCGGCTCCGCTGTGTTGCTCACCATCGCGTCGAGCGCGAGCCGCGCCGCGCTTGGGGGCCGCTCGGGACGCCATGCGTCCGCCGGCTCGGCCGGCGGGTCGGGCTCGAGGTCGAAGAGCAGCAGCGCGAGCTCCACGGCGGACTTTCCGTCGACGAGCGCGTGGTGCATCTTGAAGATCAGCCCCGCACGGCCATCCTCGAGCCGCGGGACCAGGTAAAGGCGCCACAGCGGCCGGCTCCGGTCGAGCGGCTCCGAAAGCGTCGCGTCGGTGAAGTCCCGGAAGCGCTCGAGCGGCACGGGCACGTCGGGATCGCCCAGGGCGATAACGTGGGCCGTCACGTCGAAGCCGGGATCGTCCACCCATGACGGCTCCGACAGCCGTAGGGGCGGGAATGCGAGCCGTTGACGAAAACGAGGCACACGGCTGAGCCGCGCGCCGACCTTGGCGCGCAGCGCCTCGACCGCAGGGCGAGGTCGTCCGGAGGAGGGCCTGAAGAGGCCGCTCCAGGCAACATGCATATGGGCGTTGGGCGTCTCGACGCGCAGGAACGATCCGTCGAGGGATGTCAGCCGCGTGCTCATCCCCCAAGAATTCGCAATTACCGGGCGTTTGTCTTCGTACAGACGGCCGAAATCGCGTGGGCGCACCCCTACACGCGGTCCAGCGCGCAATCCCGGGCCGCGGGCCGTTTGCGGATACGGTGATGCCTTGTCTTTCGGCGAATTCGTCACCGTAGCCGTCGCGACCGGCCTGGCGCTGATCGCGTGGCTCGTCCTGCCCTTCGACGAGTTTGTGACGGTGGCCGTCTTCGACGGCGTCGCCGTGGCCGCGGTGCTCCTGTTCAATCGCTTCCTGGGCGGCGCCGCCGCCGCGATCGCGAGTCTGCTCGATCTGCTCTATGCGGCCGCCTCGCTGGGTGTGGCGCTGATCCGCTTCCGGGCCCGCGTCACGCGCCTGCTGCTGCGATCGATCGTGGCGCCGATCGTCGGACCGCCCCGCTAGGCCACAACCCCCTAAATGCGGGGTTTTCCGCTCAGCCCCTCCAGGGCAGTCAAGCGGCCACTCGACCGCCGGGAGAAACGGCGGGCCCGTATTTCCGACCTGTGTCTAAAGACTCAGGGCGTCCCAAAACCTACGCTGAAGCACGTTCCGTAACTGCGACCGCCGGCCACTGAGGCCGGCGGGTTAGGAGGAACGTGCTGATGCGAAGGAGATTTCTGAAAAGGATGGCCCTCGGCCTCGGTGTGGGTGCGGGCGCGCTTCTGGCGTTGCCCGCGCTTGCGTCGGCGCAGGATGGCCCCACGCTCGAAGACACGGTCTCGAGCCTGAACACCACCTGGGTGATCGTCGCGGGCGTGCTCGTGATGTTCATGCAGGCCGGCTTCGCCTTCCTGGAGATCGGCTTCTCGAGGATGAAGAACGCCGGCACGGGGATCGCGAAGATCCTCGTCAACTTCTCGATCGCCTCCATCTGTTACTGGGCGGTCGGGTTCGCGCTTGCCTTCGGCGGCGCAGGCACGATCGCGGGGACCCACGGGTTCTTCCTCGACGTGAGCATGGTGCCCTCGGAAGCGGCCAGCCAGATACCGCTGTTGAGCATCGCTGGCATCGACCCGGCAGCACTGCTGTTCTTCCAGTTCGTGTTCTGCGCGGTCTCGCTGGCGATCGTGTGGGGCACGACCCTGGAGCGGATCAAGTTTGGCGCCTACGTGATCTACGCGGTCATCTTCAGCGCGCTGATCTACCCGATCATCAGCCACTGGATCTTCGGCGGCGGATGGCTCCAGGCCAACTCCGGAATGCAGGACTTCGCCGGCTCGACGGTCGTGCACCTGATCGGAGCGACCGGTGCCCTGGCGGCGCTGCTGCTGCTCGGGCCGCGGATCGGCAAGTACGGCCCCGACGGCAAGCCGCGCCCGATCCAGGGGCACTCGATGCCGCTCGTCGGCCTCGGCGTCCTGATCCTGTGGCTCGGCTGGTTCGGGTTCAACCCCGGCTCGACCCTCGGAGCGATTGGCAACCGCTTCGCGGAGGTCGCGCTGGTCACGAACCTGGCCGCCGCGGCCGGCGTGATCGCCGCGGTCGGCACGATCTACGTGATCCAGAAGACGGTCGACATCGGCATGGCCGGCAACGGCGCGATCGCAGGATTGGTCGCGATCACCGCTCCGTCCGGCTACGTCGAGTTCTGGGCCGCTCCCATCATCGGCGCGATCGCAGGCGTGATCGTGGTGGTGGGCGTGCTGGCGATCGACAAGGTGCTCGACGACCCCGTCGGCGCCCTGTCGGCACACGGGCTCGCGGGCGTCTGGGGCACGCTCTCCTGCGGGATCTTCACATCGCCCCGCTGGGCAGAGCTGAACGGGGTGGGTGACCCGGGCCTGTGGTACTCGGGCAGCTTCCACCAGCTCGGCGTGCAGGGGCTCGGAGTGGCCGTTGCGTTCGCGAGCGTGTTCACGGTGTCGTACGCGACGTTCTGGGTGATCAAGAAGACGATCGGGCTGCGCGTATCGCCCGAGCAGGAAGAAGCGGGCCTCGACATCGTCGAGCACGGCATGTACGGGTACCCGGAGCAGTTCATCCCGGTCCCAGAGCAGCCCGGCGCTCCCGCATTCACCGGCGTGCCTGCAGGTGCGACCGTGATGAGGGCGGCAACCCCCGCCCCCAGCGAGAGCTAGCGCGAGGGGATGTGAACATTCAATGAAGAAGATCGAGGCATTCATCCGCCACGAAGCATTCGAGCCGATTCGGATCGAGCTGCTCGAGAAGGGCTTCCCGAGCCTGTCCGTGGGGCAGTACCGGGGCTCCGGCCGGCAGAAGGGGATCACCGAGCACTACCGTGGCTCGGAGCTGACGATCCACCTGCGGCCGAAGATGAAGCTCGAGATCGTCGTCGACGACAAGGACGTCGGCGTCGTGACCGAGGCGATCCTGAAGCATGCCCGCACGGGTCAGATCGGCGACGGGAAGATCTTCATCCTCCCCGTCGAGGACGCGATCCGGATCAGGACCGGCGAGCAGGGCGAAGAGGTCCTGCAGGCCCACGAGTCCGGCGAGATTCCCGCCGGCGTCTAGACGAAAACAGCCGTTGGGGGCGCGACGGATCGCGCCCCTGCGGCGACAACCCCGCAAAGGAGCGAGAGTGGCAGCCACAGATACGACCACGGGCGCGGGCACGTCCAAAGAGGACGTGCTCGCGTTCGTTCGCGACAACGACATCCAGTTCATCCGGCTCTGGTTCACCGACATCCTCGGCCAGCTGAAGAGCTTTGCGATCGGCGTCGACGAGCTCGAGGGCGCGCTCATCGACGGCATGGGCTTCGACGGCTCCTCGATCACCGGGTTCAACCGGATCGAGGAGTCCGACATGATCGCGATGCCCGACCCGAACACGTTCGCGGTGCTTCCCTGGCGGCCGCGGGAGAAGGCCGTCGCGCGGATGTTCTGCGACGTGCTCGTGCCCGGAGGCGAGCCGTACGAGGGCGACCCGCGCTACGTGATGCGTCGCGCGCTCGAGCGCGCTCGCGCGATGGGGTTCGACGAGTACTTCCTCGGGCCGGAGCTCGAGTTCTTCTACTTCCGGCAGGCCGAGCTGAACGGCGGACCCCCGGAGGTATTGGACAAGGGCGGCTACTTCGACCTCACGACGCTCGATGCCGCATCCGATCTGAGACGTGAGACGGTGCTCGCGCTCGGGGACCTCGGCATCGACGTCGAGTACTCGCACCACGAGGTCGGACCGTCTCAGCACGAGATCGACATGCGCTTCGCCGACGGGCTCCGGATGGCCGACAGCGCGATGACCTACCGCATCACGGTCAAAGAGATCGCGATGAAATACGGGCTCTATGCGACCTTCATGCCGAAGCCGCTGTTCGGCGAGAACGGCTCGGGCATGCACGTGCACCAGTCGCTCTTCCGGGAGGGACGCAACGCGTTCTTCGACCCGGACGACGAGTACCACCTGAGCCCGGTCGCGAAGTCGTTCATCGCGGGCCAGCTGCGGCACGCGCGCGAGCTCTCAGCGCTGTTCGCCCAGTGGGTCAACTCCTACAAGCGGCTCGTGCCGGGATACGAGGCGCCGGTCTACATCGCGTGGTCGCGGCGGAACCGCTCGGCGCTCGTGCGCGTCCCGGTCTACCACCCCGGCAAGGAGCAGGCGACGCGCTGCGAGCTCCGGTGTCCCGACCCGGCCTGCAATCCGTACCTGACGTTCGCGGGCCTGTTGCACGCGGGGCTCGAGGGCATCGAGAAGGGCTACGAGCTGCCGCCGCCGATGGAGACGAACCTCTACGAGCTGACCGCGGACGAGCGTACGCGGCTCGGCATCCAGCAGCTGCCGGAGACGCTCGGTGAGGCGATCGAGGAGATGTCAGGCTCGGAGCTTGTGCTCAAGGCGCTCGGCGAGCACGTGTTCACGCGGTACGTGGACCTGAAGCGCGCCGAGTGGGAGGACTATCGAGTCCAGGTGAGCCCGTGGGAGCTCGAGCGCTACCTGTCGATTCTCTAGGGCCACCCGCGACGAGCGGGGTTCCCAGCCTCGTCGAGCGGCTGCGCCGCGTCCACCAGAAGATGGTGGACGCGGCGCTGGTCGGCGACGGCTTCGACCGCATGGCGGAGCTGGCCGCCGAGGAGGCCGAGCGACCGGTCGCGATCGTCGGGCCCGCGCTCGGGGTTGCGGTCGTGTGGCCGGGGCAGCAACCGGATGCGCTCGACGCGCTCCAGCGCTTCGCGGCCGCCCGCGTCGAGGGTGAGGCGGCGGCGTTCCCGGCCGGCGTCGATCTGCTCGTCCCGATCACCTTCGGCGAGGAGATCGT
>JBKOZI010000022.1:0-8911 GCA_046725795.1 Actinomycetota bacterium | reverse complement strand
TGCACGACCTGATCCAGCTCGGGACGCTGACTCCCGAGGTCGTGGAGTTCATCGAACGCTGCGTTAGATCGGAGCTCAACATGGTCATCTCCGGTGGTACCGGAACCGGAAAGACGACGCTCCTGAACGCCATCTCGACCGCGATTCCGGACGCTGACCGGATCGTGACGATCGAGGATGCGGCCGAGCTGCGGCTCAACCAGCGTCACGTTCTGCGCCTCGAGGCGCGGCCGAAGAACATCGAGGGCCAGGGGGAGATCCCGATCCGCGAGCTGGTTCGCAACTCGCTGCGGATGCGGCCGGACAGGATCATCGTCGGCGAGGTCCGCGGGGCTGAGTCCCTGGACATGCTCCAGGCGATGAATACCGGCCACGACGGCTCGCTGACGACGATCCACGCCAACTCGCCGCGGGACGCGCTGGCGCGGATCGAGACCATGGTCCTGATGTCGGGCTTCGACCTGCCGGTGCGGGCGATCCGACAGCAGGTCTCGGCTGCACTCGAGCTGGTCATCCACCTGGAGCGCCTCGAGGACGGCGGCCGCCGCGTCACCTCGATCGCCGAGGTGCAGCGCATGGAGTCCGACGTGATCACGCTTCAGGACCTGTTCACCTTCGAGGTCGAGGCCGTGAGCTCGGATCGCACCGTGATCGGCAGGCTGGTGCCCACCGGCATCCACCCGACCTTCCTCGGCAAGTTCCGCAAGCGCGGCGTGGACCTGCCGGCCCACCTGTTCGGCAAGAACGGGCGTCAGGTCGATGCCGACCTGCACGCGTGGGCCAACGCCGGACGAGCGGGGAGCCGGTCCTGATGGGCCGGCGCCGACTCGCGAGCTCGTTGCTCGGCGCCGCCACTGCGGCGGCGCTCGTCCTGGCGCCGGCGGCGCTCGCCGGCGGCCCGACGATCAACGATGCCGGTGGACCGGCCTTCCCCGAGCGGGCCTACACCCTTCACGTTCCGAGGCAGGTGGCGCTAGGCCCCGGCGACGTGACCGTGCGCGAGAACGGCGATCAGGTCGAGAACCTGGGGCTGAAGTCCGCCGGGGCGGCCGCGGAGGGCGAGTTCGCGACCGTGCTCGTGATCGACGCCAGCCGAAGCATGGCCGGCAGCCCGATCGAGGAGGCGATGCGCGCGGCGCGGTCCTTCTCCGACCGCCGCTCTCCCGGCCACGAGCTCGCCGTCGTGACGTTCAACCGAAGGGTCGATGTCGCGCTGCCGCTGACGAGCGATGCCGGCCAGATCACGGAGGCGCTGTCCTCCGAGCCGAAGCTCGGACCGTCCACACACGTTCAGGACGCGGTCGCGGCCGCGGTGCGGATGCTCGACCAGGCCGGTATCACAGCCGGATCCGTGGTCCTGCTTTCCGACGGCGCTGACACCGGAAGTGCCACTTCGCTCGCCGACGTCACAGCCCTGGCGAACGAGGCCGGTGTGCGCGTGTTCGCCGTCGGGCTTCGCTCCAAGGACTTCAATCCGAGGGCGCTCCAGAGGCTCGCGATCGGGGGCGCGTTCGCCAACGCCGCCAAGCCCCGGGAGCTGGCGCCGATCTTCGAGCGCTTCGGGAACATTCTCGCCAGCGACTACCTGCTTCGCTACCGGTCCGTGGGCGAGCCCGGCGAGGCGCTCACCGTCGAGGTTCAGGTCGCCGGCGTCGCGGGCATCGCGCGGGATCGCTACGTGGTCCCGACACCCGTCGCCGACAGGGCGAAGCCAGCCGAGCAGGGCAGCTTCTGGAAGGCGACCTGGACGATGCTGGCGGCGATCGTGGTCGCCGCCGCGCTGTTCGGCGTCTCGCTCTTCGTGCTCGCGCGGCCGCACCGCGAAGCAGTGCGCGATCGGCTGGCCCGCTTCGTGCAGGTGCGCGGGGTCTCGGAGGACCCCCACGCCCGTCCTGACGGCGGGGCCCGCAGGGGCCTACGCGCCGCGGCGGAGCATTCGCTCGATGGCCAGCGCTGGTGGGAGCGCTTCAAGGAGGAACTCGACGTTGCCCGGATCCAGACGCCCGCGATCCACATCGTTGCCGCAGCCGCGCTCGCGACCTTGCTGGCCGTGGTGCTGATTGGCTGGGGAACCGGCTCGGCGATGCTCTCGCCGCTTGGACTGCTCGTGATCCCGGCCGTGCGCCTGATGATCAACCGAAGGCTGCGGCATCAGCGACACGAGTTCGCGGAGCAGCTCGCCGACAACCTGCAGATCGTCGCCTCGGCGCTTCGCGCCGGGCAGAGCATGGTCGGCGCGATCTCGGTTGTCGTCGACGAGGCCCCGGAGCCTTCGCGCTCGGAGTTCCAGCGCATCGTCAACGACGAGCGGCTCGGCGTGCCGCTCGAGGACGCCATCCGCGACGTGGCCCACCGAATGGACAACCGCGACCTAGAGCAGGTCGCGCTGGTCGCGATCATCCAGCGTCAGACCGGCGGCAACACGGCGGAGGTGCTCGACCGCGTGATCGAGACGGTCCGCGAGCGGGGCACGCTGCGGCGCCTGATGGAGACCTTGACCGCCCAGGGGCGACTGTCCCAGATCGTGGTCTCGGTGTTGCCGTTCGCGCTCGTCGGCGTGATCACGGTGCTGAACGACGACTACATGAAGCCGCTCTTCCAGACCAGCACGGGGCATGTTCTGCTGCTTGTGGGGCTCGGCCTCTCGCTGCTCGGCTCGGTGTTCATCAAGCGGATCGTGGATGTAAGCGACTGAGGGGGTTGATCGTGATCCTGCTGCTGATAATCGGAGTGGTTCTCGTCGGCGCCACGGTGGCACTCTCCGCCCGCGCGATTGCCCTGCCGCGGCTTCGCGCCGAGGAGCGGGTGGGCCAGATCGGCTCCTACGGGTTCCCGGTGGCGGATCTCGGCCGGCGTGCCTCCGGCCCGCTCAGCGCCGCGCTCGACCGGCTCGCCGAGCGGGTAGGCAGCGCCGTCCTGCCGCGGCTGGGCCGCGAGGATGCCGACGAGGTCCGGGTCCTGCTCAGCTCGGCCGGCATCTACTCGATGACGCCGGGCAGGTTCCTGGGCTACCGCGCCATCGGCGCGGTCGGGCTGGTGGCGCTGTGGCTGTGGCTCGCAGCGTCCGGCACTCCGGTGGCGCTGGCCGTGCTGGGCGTTCCTCTGATGGCCGCCGGTGGTTGGGTCTTGCCACTCACCTTGCTTCGCAGGCGCGCGCAGCGCCGCGGCGAGCGGATCGATGGCGAGCTCCCCGAGCTGATCGACTCGCTCGTGGTCACCGTCGAGGCGGGCATCGGTCTCGGCGGTGCGCTACGGCTCTCGGCCCAGGAGTTGCGGGGCCCGCTAGGGGAGGAGATCAGCCTGATGCTCCAGGAGCAGAGCATGGGCCTGTCGTCGAACGCCGCGATGCAGAGCATGTTGAAGCGGGCCGACACGCCGTCGATGCGCTCCTTCGTGCGTGCCGTAACCCAGGGCGAGAGCCTGGGCGTCTCGCTCGGGGAGATCATGCGCGGCCTCGCCGTCGAGATGCGCTCGCGTCGTCGTGCGCGGGCCGAGGCTCGCGCCCAGAAGGCGCCGGTGAAGATGCTCTTCCCGCTGGTCTTCTGCATCTTCCCGGCGATCTTGATCACCCTGCTCTACCCCGCCGTGAAGACCTTCAGCGACGCGCTCGGCTGAGCTACGGCCCGTATGTCTGGTTGGGACGAGTTCCGGGCGCTGGGCCGGGAGTGCTACGGTGCCTGCATGGCCGGTGTCGCATGGACGCGCGGTCAGGGGAGATCTCTCGTTTCCGCTTGCGTCGCCCTTTCTCTACTCAGCAAGTCGCGGCTTCCCATAGTTCGGGGCTTGGTGGCCGGACTTCTATGCGCGGTAGGGGCGCTGTGGGTCGCGTCACCTGAGGCGAATGCCGCAACCTGTCCTCCGATCCAGAACAAGCCCGGTGCGATTCCGCATGTTCAGTACGACGGCGTCCGGCATCTGACCTACTGCCAGCCCGTGTCAGTGAAGCCGGGACAGAACATCATCCGGCTCAACGGGACGAATCTCTTCCCGAGTCAGCCGGGGTTCATCACGAGATTCGACCCCGAGCTCGTCTACAGCGACGGCACGGTACCTCGGGTGGACGTGCTCCACCTTCACCATGCGGTGTGGATCGTGAACGGCAATCCGCAGTTCGCGACCGGGGAGGAGAAGACGATCGTGCAGGCGCCGAAGGGATTCGGCTGGCGGTCGGTCCCGGCCAGTGACCCGAACGGGGATCACTGGCTGCTCAACGACATGATCCACGACCTCGTCGGAACGCCGGCGACCGTGTACATCGTGTGGAGGATCGATTTCGTGCCGGACACGGCCCTGCCCGCTGATTGCACTCCTTTCGTCACCGGTTGCATCCGCAAAGTGCGCACCAAGTGGATGGACGTATCCGGTCCCACGCCACGCGTCGGCATCTCGAGCCCGATCTACCCGGTGTTCAACGCCTTGCGGAGGATGGGCAACAACGGCCGCTACACGTTCCCCGACCAAGCCACCGGCGCGCAGCGCAACCTGATCGGTCCCTCGCAGACCTGGACGCCCAACCACCCGGTGACCCTGATCGGCACCGCCGGGCACCTCCATCCGGGTGGCTTGAGCACCAGCCTGCGAGTCCGCCGTGGGACCACCGCCAAGAGGATATTCCGCTCCGACGCCCACTACTACGAGCCGGCCGGCGCGGTGTCGTGGGACGTTTCGATGGGTGCCACGCCCGCGACTTGGCGCGTCAAGCTTCAGGCGGGCGATACGTTGAGCGTCGCCGCGACCTACGATGTAGGAAGGGCTGACTGGTACGAGGTGATGGGGATCATGCCGGTGGCCGTCTTCGAGGGGACGGGCGTCGGTGGTCAGGACGCGTTGAGCGACAGCATCCCGACCGAGGAGGTGCTGACGCACGGGCATCTCGCCGAGAACAACAATCACGGTGGCGATCCCATCGGCCTCCCGGACCCGAGGTTGCTGCCGGGTGCTCCCACCCCTTCCGACCCGATCACAATCGAGCAGTATTCGTATGAGCAGGGAGACCTATACGCGCCGGGCACCACAAAGTACCCGCCCAAGGTGCCCTTCGGGCAGAGCTTGATCTTCCGTAACCTGGACGACCCGCCTTCTGGGCCTTCCCCGAACGTCTTCCACACGATCACGGCCTGTAAGGCGCCATGCAACCTGTCGACGGGAATCGCCTACCCGATCGCCAACGGGCCGGTCACATTCGACTCGGGCCAGCTCGGCTTCAACAGCTCGTTCAACGCACCGGCGGCCGACCGCGACACATGGAGCACCCCAAAGAGCCTCCCACCCGGCACCTACAGCTACTTCTGCCGGGTGCATCCGTTCATGCGCGGCAGTTTCCGGGTGGTCAATTAGAGGCTGTTTCAGAAATCGCGCGTGCCAGGTGTGCGCGCGGGGTTTTGAGACAGCCTCTTAGGCGCTGGAGCTCCGGGCCTCGGTCAGCGAACGGGAATCGCCAGGTGGACCCCGCTCAGCGTGAGGCTCGAGGGGACGCTCGAAGCCTTCAAGAACGGATCGTCGTCCTGAGCGAGCTCGATCCGGATTTGGTGCCCTTGCTCGAAGCGCCAGCCATTGCCGTGCAGCTCGAAGGTAACCGAGCCCGACTGCGCCTCGGCGTCGGTCACGCGACGTGGTCCGCGATCAACCAAGACAGCGGTGCCGTCGGGGAAGACGTCATAGAGGCGAGCGTTCAATTCGACGCCCGAGGCGCTCGGCGAGGCGCTGAAGTTGGCCGTCACCTCGGTGGCCCCGATCATCGTCGCGCCAGTCGCGATGGGGGCGCTCGTGTACACGGCGACGCCTGACCCTGCCGGCTGGGTCGGGGTCTCAACGGGGCACTTGCCGCCGTTGCCGGCGAAGTTGGCGATCGGGTCTGAGTTCGCCGCGTGAGGATTGGGCTCCACCTCCGACGTGGTCACCTGGGAGCCGGCGAGGTTTAGATTGAGGGTGTTGGGCGCAAGCTGCTCGAAGGTAGGCGCGGTGAACGTCGGTCCCGGCTCGCCCGCGGGGCGGCTGCCGGCGTTCTGCGGGCAGATCTGAAGCTCGGCTGTGACGTCGAACGGGGGCGCGGGCTGGTTGGGGTTCAGGGGAGGCCTTGCATAGTGATCGACGAAGCGGTTGAGGCGGGTGGTCACGCCCGTGCGAACGAGGTTCGGCGAAGCGCTGCTGTAGTTGCCGCTCGGATAGTCGGCGGGGCCCGCGCAAGGGTGGCGGGGGCCGGTACCGGACTGACAGATGTCCGCCCACTCGGTCGCCTTGTTCTGGGTGAAGTGCTGGTAGTCGCCGTGGAAGACCCGGATGGGATAGTTGGGAACCACGCTTCGGAGCCGGTTCAGCATCGTGCGGTTCTCGGACGCCGGGAACAGCGGGTCGGTGAAGGTCGCGGCGTTGAAGACCGGAATCCGATAGCCCGGGTGGGAGGCGATGTTCTGGAAGAAGCTGTTCTGGTAATACGCCGAGCGCTCGCGCAGAAATTCGGGCAGCAGTGTCTGAAGCGTCGACGCGCAGGCGGGGCTGGACCCGGGCGGATAGGAACCCTGGAGACAGGTCATCGCGTCGTCGATCTTGGACGGAAAGGTCGTGTGGCTGCTTCCGGGCGGAATGCCGGTCTTGCCGCTGGCGTAGAGCGCGGCCACGATCGACTTCTTGGGGATACCTACCGGCGTCCAAGGACCGGGACAGGGGCTGCCGTCGAGCTTGCGCGGGCCCGAGTCGCACCCGTTGAAGGCCGGTAGCGACCCCGGTTCAGAGAGGTGCGTTCCGGTCGGTACGAGGGAGTAGAGGAGGTCGGTCCACCCGTACTTGGGAGCGGTCACTGCCAGCGACATGGACGCCTGGCCCGCACCGGTGCCCCCGGTGCAGGTCCACTTCGGATCGGTCAGTGCCAGCCAGGAGAAGCCGCCGCCGTAGGACCCTCCCGTCGTCACGACCTTGTTTGGGTTGACGGCGAGCTTTCGGCCGGTGACCGGGTTGAACTTGCCGACTGCGCCGAGCACCTGGCAGGCCAGGTGCTGATAGTCGTTGATCTCGTAGCCGCGGGAGTCGAGCTCGGTCTGACCCGTGGAGCCGTGCCCGCTGCCGTCCACGAACCCGCGCGCCGTGTACGTGAGCACCACGTAGCCTCGCGCGGCGAACCAGGCGTTGCTGTAGTGCCAGTCCTCGCCATGCGGGTCATCACCCTCGAAGGTCGTCGCCTCCCAACTCGTCTTGTTGCCGCTACAGCAGCCCTGCATGAAGACCAGCATCGGGTAGCCACCCCTCGGTGGGGCAACGGTCGGCAGGGTGAGGTCGACGTCGAGCGCGACGTCCCCATTCGAGTCCGCTCCCGGGACGCTGTCGGCAGTCTGCCCCTTCCCGGGGAGGCCGGTGTAGTGATTGCCGCCGTACTTCGCCGGCACCGTGACCGCCTTGGCGCCTGTGGGGTTCGAGGTCGTTCCACCGAAGGCCGGAACGCCGTCGTCACACTTGTAGACCGCGTACCCCGTGGCCGGGGTGATCCTGTTGCAGTTGCTCGGGTTGTAGAGGGAGGCCGGGATGTTGGCGCCGGCCGGCGCAGCGAGCAGCATGCATGCCCCCACCCAGGCCACCATCAGTTTCATCGTCCGGCTCACCACGGTGCCCCAGCCAGGTTAGCCGCTTGACTGGAGCCACGCGCTGTTCTTGGCTTGCTCAGACGACGCACTCCCGCCGGCGCTCCGCGAAGAGGGCGAGCGCGTAGCGCCCGGCGGGGTGCTCGCGTACGCGCTCGACGAGCGCTGCCGTGTGAGGCGCCAGCACGTCGGGCTGTGGGAGCGGGACGCCGTAAACAGGTGGGACGACGACCGCGGCAGACAGCGCCGCGAAGGTCAGGTCGGCTGCGCCGAAGCGCTCGCCACACAGGTGCGGACGGCCGTCGGCGAGCAACTCCGCCACGAAGTCGAGCTCGCGCCAGACCGCCGCCTCGTCTTCGGCCTCGATTCCCGGACGGATGCCGAGCTCGCGCCGGACGAAGCGCACGACGAGCGGCCATCCGTAGCGGATCGCGCGCTCCTCCCAGTACGGCACGCCCTGGTTGTTGAAGCGCAGCGTCAGTTTGCGCTGGGCAAGCATGTGGATGTACATGAGCCGCCGCCCCTTCGGCCCGAGCTCCGCGTCGAGGCGCCGGCAGAGGCGCTCGACCTCGTAGCGGGCGCCCGCCTGTGCGGGAAACAGCCGGTGCTCCGGTGGCGTGCGCGCATCGACCCAGGCCAGGATCTCCTCCGAGTCGGAGAGCACGCCGTCGGGCGTCACCAGCACGGGGACCGTGGCCCCGCCACCCGCCCGCCGCGCTGCGAACCGGTGGATGCCCTGGACATGGCGCTCCTCGCGATAGGGCATTCCGGCCCGATCGAGAGCCCACCGCGCCTTCTCGCAGTAGTGGCTGATCGGGATCGTGATGAGCCGCAGCACCGGAGGGAAGTATCCCCCGAGCGTGGTCGCTGAGGTTCGCGCGAGAAGCAGCCGTGGCCCAGCGCCGGGCTAGAACCGCGGCTTCCCCTCCTCGAAGCGTTCAAGCCCGTCGTCGGGAACGGGCTCCCAGACCGCCGCATAGGCGACGTACGTGCGCCAGCTAGGCCGCACTCCCGGATCGCCATCGAAGGCTCCCATGCGGACGCTCATCTGTGTGAGGTCCTCGGGGTTGCGGCTGAAGAGGTGAGCCCCGCACTCCCCGCAGAAGCACTTCTCGAAGCCCCCGTCCGGATGGCGCCAACCCTTGACGAGGTCCTCTCCCTGCACCAGCCGGAAGGTGCGGCCGTTGATCCGCGCCTGTGCCGAGGCGGCCGTTCCAGTGCGACGCTGGCAGCGAGTGCAGTGGCAGTACCCCGCAACCTGTGCCGGCTCAGTGAGCTCGAAGCGCACGCCGCCGCACAAGCAGCGGCCCGTCAGTGAGGGATCAGTCACCGCCGACAAG
>JBKOZI010000021.1:0-9015 GCA_046725795.1 Actinomycetota bacterium | reverse complement strand
ACTTTTCTCTGACGGACGTGCGGAGGAAAAGCGACTTGTTGGACTACACGGGGGAGTTGCAAGCCGACCAGACGCTCCGGATGACGGATCGCCTGAACGGCCCTTCGCTGAACGAGCCGGCGACCGTCGCGGACACTGGCTTCCCGTTCACCGTGCCCTGTACTGCAACCGCGAGTACGACCGTGGGCTCGACCTGCGCCATTGCCACCACCGCGAACTCGCTCGTGCCCGGCGTGGTGACCGCCGGCAAACGGGCGATCTGGGAGCTCGGCCAGATCAAGGTCTACGACGGCGGGCCGGACGGGGTCGTGAGCACGCAGCCGAACACGCTTTTCGCGGAACAGGGCATCTTCATACCCTGACGGCCGGCACGATCACGTGCTCCTTGCCACGCCTCCATCAGGACCGGGAGATAGGCTCGCTTGAATGGCCGATGACCCGACTCGCGAGTTTTTGGCAAGTCTGCCCCAGGTGAAGGGCTTCGTGCGCAAGCCGCCGAGTGCCGTCGCGATCTCGCGCTCGGTCATTTCCGACCACGTGGAGGACTCCGAGCTCGATCTGGATTCGGTGTCGTCGTGGATCGAGACGCACGGCGGCCGACTCGTGCAGCCGCCGCCCGTGCAGTCGCAGTCCCTGCGCGGGGGGCGCCGGACGGAGAGGACCGTGCCGGCTGACTCGTACTACGTCATCCCGGCCGCAGCGCTGGCCGACTACCAGTAGTGCAGGCGCTGCGCTCGCCCGATGGGGTCGCCGGGTCGGCGGCGACCGGAAAATGGGCAATAAACGGGATCAGGCTGAAAGGGTTGATCGGTTCGTACGTGACTAACGGGGTCGGCCCAGCCTGACCCCCTCAATGCCGGTTTCTTGGCCCGCCAGTGCCGTTTTTCCTACGTGCCGGTCGTCCCGCCGACCGCTCGCGGCATTTGACGGATGCGAAACCCACACCATGCCTCTGGTGTCGGAGTTCGCTCGGCGAGTTCCGGGTCGGTTCCCGTCCGTCCACCGGCTTGACCGGCTCACTCGACGAGTCGCCGCTGGACTGCCCAGCGGCTGAGCTCGTGCCGGCTGGAAAGCTGGAGCTTGCGGAGCACGGCGCTGACGTGGGCTTCGACAGTTTTCGGAGAGATGTCGAGGCGCTGCGCGATCTCCTTGTAGAGATAGCCCCTGGCGATCAGGCGCAGAACCTCGCGTTCGCGCAGCGTCAGCCGGTCCAGCTCGGGGTCGATCTCGGCCTCTGGAATCTCTCCATGGAAGGCATCGAGCACGAAGCCCGCCAGTCGCGGCGAGAAGACGGCGTCGCCGTCGCGGACGCGCCGGATCGCCGCGGCGAGGTCCTCGCCGGAGATCGACTTGGTCACGTATCCGCGGGCACCGGCGCGAATCACCCCGATGACGTCCTCCGCGGCGTCCGAGACGGAGAGCGCCAGGAAGCGTTGCGCGGGCCGGTCGCGCGCGACCTGGCGGATCACCTCGACTCCTCCGCCACCCGGCATATGCACGTCGAGGAGCACCACGTCCGGCTTCTCGCGCAGGATCGCAGCGACCGCCTCTTCAACCGCTCCCGCCTCGGCGCGAACCTCGACGAGCCCCTCCAGCTCGGCCCGTACGCCGGCACGGAAGAGCTCATGGTCGTCGACGATCACGACTTCGAGACGCTCTGCGTTCATCGCGGTTCGCCGTCCCCCACTGTGGCACGCCCGATCGTCAACCCGACCTCGGTTCCACCGCCGGCGATCGAACGTACATCGACCCGCCCGCCCGCCCGCTCCATTCTGCCGACGATCGACTCGCGCACGCCGCGGCGGTCAGGAGGCACGGCGGCGAGCTCGAACCCCGGCCCGCGGTCGCGGACGAAGGCCTCGATCGACGTGTCCCCGACCTCGGCGTAGACCCGGATCGGTCCGGGCTCGGCCGCGTGCTTGGCGGCGTTCAGCAGGGCCTCCCGCGCCGCGCCGAGCACTGCCTCCGCACGCTCGTCCAGCGCGCAGTCGCCGACCACGACGACCTCGACGGCGACGCGGTGATCGTCTTCGACCTTCTCCGCCGCCGAGCGCAGCGCCGCAGCAAAGCTCGGCTCGGTATCGCGCCGGCCGTCTCCCGCGAGCCAGTCGCGAAGCTCGCGCTCCTGCCGGCGCGCGAGCGCCGCGACCTCGCGCGGGTCGTCGGCGCGCTTCTGCATCAGGGTGAGGGTCTGCAGGACCGAGTCGTGGAGGTGCGCGGAGAGCTCGGCGCGTTCCTGGGAGCGGATCCGCTCCGCGCGCTCGGCGGCAAGGTTGCGCCCGAGCCGCCAGAGAAAGGGCGCGAGGATCAGTCCCAGAGCAACCACCACGACCACGGCCGTGAGCGCGGCGTCGCGGATGCCGCCAAGGATGTGGTTCGACGAGAGAAACAGCAGCGCAGCGCCGATCACCAGCAATACCCCGAAGACACCGCCGTAGAGGTCAGCGAGACGGGTGGCTCTCCGCGCCGGCGGCACGGTTGCCACGCCCGCGCCGGCCGAGCGAGAGCGCTGCCAGAGCAGAGCGGCGCCGAAGGCCGCGAGCACGAGCGGCCAGACCAGGGCGTCGCTCCACCAGATGCCGAGCTCCCGAAAGGCCAAGAGCGCGGACAGGGTCAGGAGGCCCACGCCGCCGGCCACGCGCCAGTCGCCGCGGACTCCTGCCAGGCGGTCGAGCCGCAGAAGCGGCGCCGATCCAGAGCCCTGGGCCGGTAGAGCGGCCCATGCCACCACGTAGGCGAGCAGCGCGATACCGCCGGTCGCGATGGCGGCGATCACGAAGGCGACGCGCAGAACCACGGGGTCGACGCCGGTCCGTGCGCCGAGCCCCGCGAGCACGCCTCCCACGAGCCCTCGCCGAGTGTCGCGACGAAGCTGGGAGGGTGCGGGCGTGGCGCTCATCCTCTCAATCGTGACGGCTTCCACTGCCGCCGGCGAGCCCGCTCAGCAGGAGGATCGCGCCGATTGCCGCCGTGAGCGCCACCGCGATCCAACCGAGGGAGAGGTCGATTGCGCCGGAGGAGTCGAGGAGTACGAGCGCTCCCACGACGGCGATCACCGCCCCGGAGCCGAGCGAGACCAGATCCACGGTCACTTCGCCCCGCACGCGCTCCGCTCCGCCGCGCGCTGTGGCGCCAGGTCGTCGGAGGAGGACTCGCCGGCATTGTCGGCGTCAGCGGTGTCGCTGTTGATCACCCGTAGCTGCCCGACGTCGACATTTGCGTCGATCTCGAGGCGCGGCCCGGCGCTCGAGGCCCCTCCGGTCGTGTAATCGACGTCGAATCCCTCGTTCCGCTGCCCGGCCACCTCGCTCTCGCCGGCGCCGACGTGCGTAGAGCCCGTGACACAGACTCGCTCCGGAACGAAGACGTCAGCCTGACCCGCCCCGAGAGCGACGTCCAGGCGAAGCATGCGCGCCCCACCCCAATCGAGCTCACGCAGATCCACCGCGAGGCGCCCGATGCCGAGTCGATAGCCGTCCGCCGGAACCGATGCAGCGGACAGCGGATGGTGATCGCGCTCCCCGATCCCGCCGCGGAAGTCGAGGTCGGCGGCAGATGCGATCCCCGCCCCGATCACGATCGCGACGGCCGGCGGAATCAACCACCGGGCGCCGCCGCGAAACGCCGTGAGGGCAAGCAGCGCGCCGATCACGATGATCCCGATCGCGACCGGAACGCCCCATCCGAGTGCGACTGCGAAGGCCGCACCGCCCGCGAGTGCGAAGAGCGCGGACAGCGCGAGCGCCGCAACGACGACCAACCCGAGCGCCCGCCAGAAGCCCATCGCCTTCAGGCGTCTGCCGAGTCGCTGAGCGCGGTCCGGATCGCCGTCCCTGGGAACGAAGATCGCAAGCAGCACATATGCGAGTGCTCCCAGCCCTCCGAAGAAGAGCGAGATCACGAAGCCGATCCGGAAGAGCAGCGGGTCGACGCCGAAGTAGCGGCCGAGTCCACCGGCAACGCCCAGCAGCACGCGGTCGCTGGAAGAGCGCAGCAGCCGGCGCGGTTGCGACGGCTCGTTTGGTTGTGGTTGCTCGATCGTGGATGGGTCGTCGTTCATCGGATGCCTCCTGTACCTGGGGAGTGGATGCACCCCAGACTCTCAACGCGGCTGCCTTGCGTCTATTGGGGATGTCCCTGAACGACCCCTATTTGTTCGCACTGAAAAGCTTGACAGCGGTTTCAGGTCTGCTGCTAGGATCGGCCCACGTCGTACGTCGTTTCTATGTGCACCGGCTTGCAGCGGCCGCTGCGGATACTGGGAGGGATCAGGTGCAGGGCAGGGGACCTTTCGCACGGCGGGCGCTCTTTCTGACCGCCCTCTGCTTGACGACGCTTGGCGCCCTCTCACCCACGGCCAGCGCCAACCACAGCCAGACCGACCTCATCGCGACTGGCCCGAATGGCGGGAATGGCGCGTTCGACTCCCAGTTCGGCGGCGCGTCGGCCGACGGCTCGCGCGTCTTCACCACGACGAACGAGAGGCTGGTCAGCGCGGACACCGACAGCTCCGCCGACGTCTACGAGCACGTCGGGGGCACTACCACGTTGATCTCGACCGGATCGATCAACGGCAACGGCGCCCACCAAGCGCGCTTCGCGGGCGTCTCGGCGGACGGCACGCGCGTCTTCTTCGACACAAGCGAGCAGTTGACGAGCACGGACACGGACAGCGCGCGCGACGTCTATGAACGCTCCGGCGGGATTACCACGCAGGTCTCGATCGGCCCGGCCGGCGGCAACAGCGCGATCGACTCCTTCTACTCGGGCAACTCCACCGACGGCACGAAGGTTTTCTTCCTGTCCTACGACAAGCTCACCAGCGACGATACGGACTCGGGCCGCAAGGACGTGTACATGCGCTCGGGAAGCACGGTGACGCTGCTGTCGACCGGCGGCAACGGGGCCTATGGCGCCGACTTCGACGGCGCGACGCCGGACGGGACGCACGTCTTCTTCCACACCGACGAGTCGCTGGCGGGCACCGACACCGACGGCATCCGCGACGTCTACGAGCACACAGGGGGGACGACCACGCAGGTCTCGACCGGACCGATCAACGGAAACGGCGCCTTCGAGGCCTTGTACAGGGGTGTCTCGGACGACGGGAGCCGTGTCTTCTTCGCGACGGACGAGCCGCTCACGACCTCCGATACCGACTCCTACGGCGACGTCTATCAGCGCTCGGGGGGCGTGACGACCCAGTTGTCGCTCGGCCCGAACGGCGGGAACGCCCCATACGCCTCAAATTTCGGCGGCGCCTCCGCGGACGGCTCGAAGGTCTGGTTCGAGACCCGGGAGCCGCTCGTGAGCGGCGACACGGACGGTCTCTGCGAGGACGAGTTCGAGCAATTCATCCTGCCTTGTGTCGACGTCTACGAGCGCTCGGGAGGCAACACGACCTTGATATCCACAGGGGGCAACGGATCCCGCGAAGCGTCCTTCGCGGGCGCGACGCCGGACGGCACGCACGTCTTCTTCCATACCACCGAGTCATTGAGCGCCGCGGACACCGACCCCTCCACGTTCGACGTCTACGACCGCACGGGTGGGATCACAACGTTGATCTCGGCCGGTGGCAACGGGGCCTCCTTTTTCGAGGGGACCTCGAACGATGGAGCGCGTGTGTTCTTCACTACCTCCGAGGCGCTCGTGAGCGCGGACACTGACATCTGGAACGACGTGTACGAACGCTACAGCGGCGCCATCACGCTGATCTCGACCGGCCCGGCGAGCACCAGCGGGAACAACTTCGCGTTCTACTACGACGCCTCCGAGGATGGCACGAAGGTCTTCTTCGACACCGACGAGAAACTCACGAGCGACGACACCGACAGCCAGTTCGACGTCTACAGCGCGAGCACGGCGTTCGTGGGCTACATACGTCCGAGAGGCGCCACGCCGTCGGTGTTCTCGCTCGTGCCCGCCTTCCAGGAGTGCCTCTCGCCGAACAGCACGCATGGCTCACCGCTCGCCCACGACTCGTGCAAGGCGCCCACGCAGGATTCCGGCGTCCTCACGGTCGGCACCCCCGACGCCAACGGGAACCCGGCGACCTCGTCCAGCAACGTGATCATGCGGGTCATCGGGACCCCACCCTCGGACGCCGAGGCCCTGATCAACATCAACGATGTGCGCTGCAGATCGACCAACCCGGCCTGCCCGGGTCTGCCGCTCTCGGACTTCGCGGGGAAGCTGTTGGTCAAGGCGACCGTCCGGGTCACGGACCGGTACAACGGCAGCCCCCTGGTCGAGCCCGCCACCGTGATTGACTTCGATCTCGAGGTGCCGATCCAGTGTGTCGCCACTCCATCGAGTTCCGGCACAGGCGGCGCCTGCCAGGGCTCGGCCACGTTCAACTCGCTATATCCGGGCGCGGTGATCGCCGGAAAGCGCGCGCTTTGGCAGTTCGACAACGTGCGGGTGCTCGATCCCGGCCCGAACGGCACCGGTTTCGGCGCGGGCTGTCCGGCGACCTGCGGGGACGGCGACGAGACGGTGTTCATGCGACCAGGCGTCTTTGTCCCATAGCGGGCCGGGATCGGCGTCCCCGGACCCCCAATGCCTGAAACGCGTTACTTGACTCCGGTGACAGCGATGTGAGAGGGTTGGCCTGTCCATGGACCATCAAGGAGGGGATATGAGGAGATTATTCGCAGTCCTGGTCGTGTCGCTCTTCGCTGTGCTCGCGGTGCCCAACCTCGCGCTCGCATCGCACTCGAACGGGCCAGGCCCGGCACAGGACTTTCTGAGCGGAGCAGCGAAGGGACCGATCCCGATCCCGTGCGCTCCGGGCACGGCGGCCGGCCACTTCCACACCAACGGGCAGGCCGAGGACAATGTCACCAACGTGGCGAGGGGGCAGTTCTGGACTGAACTGGACTTCGATCCGCCATGCCTCGGCTTCACGCACGCATCATTCAGTGGATCGGTCATCTGCGTGAACTCCTACGTGGTGCCGCAGAACAGCGCGAACTGGGAAGGTGTCATCGAACAGGTGCTGCTGACTCCGGGCGACGTTCCGGGGATTCCGGGGATTCTCTTCGCCGGGATGGGCGCCGTATCGCGGCACGTCGATGGAGGCTCGCCGGGCGTCGGGAACGACGGAGCCCAAGGGTTCACCGTGCCGGCGCCGGTGCCTTGTACGCACCCGCTCCTCAGTGCCCCGTTCGGGGTGCTGCCGATCACCCAGGGCAACCTGATCACCCACCTGGGCCACTAGATCCACTAACGTGACCCAAAAGACGAGCGCCGCCCTCGAGGGCGGCGCTCGTCGGCTGTAAACGATGCAAGCGACGTCAAATCTGCGCGGAGCCACAGGTGGCACGGAGGGTCCTGGGCTCGGGTAGCCTCCGGCACACGTGATCGCTCGCACTACGTACATGGCACTGCTGCTCGCCGTGCCCGCCGTCGCGGTTGCCGGGTGCGGCGACAAGGACGACTCGGCCTCCAAGACATCAGCCACGCGCGGCACAAGTGGACAGCAGGGCAGCACGGGACCGCAGGGCACCACAGGACCGCAGGGCACCACGGGACCGCAGACCGAAGGGACCGGGACCGGGGGCGCCCGGCCGAAGGAGACCGGCAAGTCGAAGCCAGGGCCGCCCAAGAAGAGCCGGGGGGATCAAGCCACGGGACCGTCCGCGCCCAAGCCGACGACTCCGCCGCCTTCTACGCCTCCCGCCAGTTCATTGACGCCCGCGCAACTGAAGGAGGCCCGCCCCGAGCTGGCCAAGCAGGCGCGCTTTCTCTGCAATGCCTCGACGCTCGAGGGACTCGCGCAGCAGTACGGGATCAAGAGCGGCAACCCGGACGAGGTCGCGAAAGCCTACGCGGCGCAATATCCCGTCGGCCTGCGAAAAGCAGTGGCCCGGGGCTGCAAGGCGGGGTTGCTTGAATCGAAGTGATCGAACCGGCGGTAGGATCGATCGGCGCCGGCGAATGACGGCTATCGCAAGGCAGGGGGAATGAACGAGAGAGCACCACGAATGTTTGCGGGGAAGCGCCGTTCCGGCAAGAGTCGGAAGGCGCACCGAAGAGCAGCGCTGTACACAGCCTTCTTACTCGCAGCGCTGACGCTGTGGCCTGCGCTGGCGGTCGCATGCCCACCTGTCCTCAAGTCCGTGACCGTCCCACCAAACGGGAATCACCCCACTTCGCTGTGGAGCCTCCCGGCGAACGTGACCTCGTCGTTCATCCAGACCTCACAGTCGTCGGACGTGAACGAGGATGGGTACTTCAACACCCTCGTGAACTTCAACATCGTCGATCCGGGTCAGACCTCCTTTCTCGACCCGTTCGAATTCCCGCCTGGGGTCTACTACCTCCATGTGGCCGGCCACGACAAGAGGTGCAGGGCGGGCGTGTGCCCGCCGGTCGAGTTCTCGAACGTCATGAGCTTCGAGGTCAGGACAGCAGCAGCCGCGTCCAGCGCGGTCTCCAGCCCCCTCGGCGATCGGACCGCCAACAGCGCTGCGATCGACTGCAGCGGCGGTGGTGGCGGAGCGGGAGCGCCTCTTCCCTCCACGACCGGCGGCCCGGGCCCCGACAAGATCCGGCCGCTTCAGAATCTCAGCTTCGCGCCGGTGCAGGACGTCGACAAGCTTTTCGTGAGGGCCCGCATGAGCGAGCCCGGCACCTTGAGGGCGAGCGCCACCGTGAACGTCGGTGGTGCCTCGAAGGTCTACCGATTCAAGAGCGTCTCGCGATCGGTCCGCGCGAATGTCTTCACGAAGCTGCGCCTGAAGCTCGTGAAGAAGAGGCTGAAGGCGGTCAAGCGCGCGCTGAAGAGACGCAAGCGGCTCAAGGCCAAGATCACCGTCACGGCCAGGGACAAGGCCAGCAATAGGCGCTCGCAGAAGGCGACGATCCGCCTTAGGAACTGAACTAGGCCGAATCTTCGCCCCGCCACGTGCCGGACGCGTAGCGGTCGAGGCCGCCGAACAGGTCGCCCGTTTCGAGCGTGGACATCCCGTGGCGGTACTCCGCTGCGAGCGCTTCGTCGAGCGCGAGGGA
>JBKOZI010000020.1:0-45221 GCA_046725795.1 Actinomycetota bacterium | reverse complement strand
GATCAGCGAGGTGCAGGTGTCGGCATCGCTCGGAAAGCAGGCCCTGCGCGAGGGTCTTCTCGCCGGCACGGTCGGCTTCGCGCTCGTGCTGATCTTCCTGCTCCTTTACTACCGGCTGCTCGGCCTGATCGCGGGCGTCGCACTCTTCACGTACGCGATTCTCTTCTTCGGCCTCATCAAGCTGATCCCGATCACGCTGACGCTGCCTGGCATCGCCGGACTGATCCTGACGATCGGAGTCGCGGCGGATACGAACATCGTGATCTTCGAGCGCATCAAGGAAGAGTTACGCGCCGGGCGCTCTGCGATGTCGTCGATCGCGACCGGTTACACGCGCGGAATCGCGACGATCATCGACGCGAACGTCGTGACGCTGATCACCGCGTTCATCCTGTTCGTGCTGGCGACAGCGGGCGTCAAGGGCTTCGCCTTCACGCTCGGCGTCGGCACGCTGGTCTCGCTCTTCACGGCCGTGCTCTTCACCCAGGCAGTCCTGGCCAGCATGGGTCGCTCGCGCCTGCTGCGGAGCCCGGCGATGCTCGGTGCGACCGAACGCCATCTGCGGTGGAACTTCGACTTCATGGGGAAGAGCCGCTACTTCTTCGCGATGTCTGGCGTGATCCTCACGATCGGTTCGCTCGCGGTTGCAACGAAGGGCCTCAACTTCGGCATCGACTTCGAGAGCGGCACGCGGGTTACCGCTGCGCTCCAAAAGCCCGCGAGCGTCGAGGAGGTGCGAACGGCGGTCACGCCGCTCGGTCTCGCCGACGCGAAGATCCAGGCGGTAAAGAACAAGGAGCTCGGGCCGAATGCGGTTCAGGTCTCGACCGAGGAGCTGGGGCCGGGCGGAGTGCAGCGGCTCGAGAACACCCTGAGGTCCAAGTTCGGCGTGAAGGCGGAGGGCTTTTCGAGCGAGAGCGTCGGGCCCACGTTCGGCAAGACCGTCGCGCGCAGCGCCGTGATCGCGATCATCGCCTCGCTACTCCTGATCATGGCCTACGTCGCGTTCAGGTTCGAGCCGAAGTTCGCCGTGCCGGTGCTGATCGCGCTCTTCCACGACCTCCTGATCACGGCCGGCGTATATGCGCTGGTCGGCCGGGAGGTGACGACATCCACCGTCGCCGCCCTGCTGACGATTCTCGGATTCTCGCTCTATGACACCGTGATCGTGTTCGACCGAATACGCGAGAACGCGCCACGCATGCCGCGGGCTGCTTTCTCTCAGATCGTCAACCGCTCGATGAGCGAGGTGCTGACCCGTTCGCTCGCGACGTCGTTCTGCGAGCTGCTGCCGATCACGGCACTGCTCATATTCGGCGGTGACACGCTCAAGGACTTCGCATTCGCGCTGCTCGTCGGAATCGCTTCCGGTACCTACTCTTCGATCTTCATAGCGAGCCCGGTGCTGACCGAATGGAAGGAACGGGAGGCAGGCTATGTCCAGCGCCGGCATCGGATCCTCGAGCAATTCGGATTCGTGCCCGCGTACGCGGTCTTGACGCGCGAAGGCGTGCCCACGACCGCAGGACCGGCCAAGGAGGCGCCCGAACCGGTCACGGCAGCGGCGACCGTCGAGACGGGTGGCCGTGACGGGCGGCGCAGGGCGGCCGAGCCCGAGCAGGTGCCTGACGGGGACGGCGAATACGACGGCGAGCTCGAGGAGCTCGAGGCCGAGACTCCGGCAGCGGACGAGCCCGCGACCGTTCCGGGAGGAGCGCGCGAGGCTGACCCGGAGGCGCGCAAGCGTGCCGTAGAAGCCGTCAGAGCCGAGCGCGCCGAGCGCAAGAAGCGCGCGCGCCAGCGCGGCCGGCGCAAGCACGGGAGAAGGCGGTGAGGCCGTAGTGAGGCGACGTTGAACTTCCTCGTCTGGGTCATGATGGGCATCGCGATCTGGCACTTCGCGGTCTTCGTGCCGGACCACTTCTGGGGCGGGATCGTCGGGGCCTTCGGCTTCGCGATCGTCGGCGCGGTCGTGATCGGGCTGGCGCTCGCCACCGGCGAGATCGACGATCCGAGCCTTGCCACGGCGCTCGAGGCGACCCCCGGGGCGATCGCCGGACTCGCGGCCTGCTACTTCATCGGGTTGCGGCGCGAAGACCCGCACCTGGCCCACCGGCGCTAGCCGCGCGATTCCGCCGGCCGCGAGGATGTCGGTGCTCGCGACCGCCACAGCGGTTCCGTCCTCCGGCCTTCCTAGCATCGGTCGGTGACCGTCAGCCGTGACGGCCGCTGGCATGCGGCTCCCTACTCCTACGCGGACGCGCTCGTACTCGCGCGGGAGCTCGGGTTGAGCGAGACGCTCGCGACGGTGCTGGTGCGGCGAGGGTTACCCGAGCCCGCTGAGGCGCTCGCCTTCCTGGACGCGGCCGATGCGCACGACCCGTTCGCCTTCGACGGCATGCAGGACGCAGTCGAGCTGATGCTCTCTCACGCCGGACAGGGCGGTCCAATCGCGGTGCACGGGGACTACGACGTCGACGGCGTGTGCTCGACCGCGCTGCTCGTCCGCACCCTTCGCGATCTCGGCGCCGACGTGCGGGCACGCCTTCCGAGCCGCTCAGAGGACGGCTACGGCCTTTCGCGCCGGACGGTCGAGGAGCTGCGGGCCAGGGGCGCCGGCCTGCTCGTGACTGTGGACTGCGGAATCGGCGCGGTCGAGGAGGTCGCGCACGCGCGCTCGCTCGGGATGGACGTCATCGTCACGGACCACCACCGTCCCGGCGACCGGCTGCCGGACTGTCCGGTGATCCACCCGGTCGTCTGCGGATACCCGTGTGAGGAGCTCTGCGCGACCGGGGTCGCGTACAAGCTGGCCGAGGCGCTGTTCACGGCGGCCGGACGCGAGCCGGTGGCACTCGAGCGCGAGCTCGACATGGTCGCGCTCGCGACCGTCGCCGACCTCGTACCCCTCCGGGGCGAGAACCGGGCGCTGGTGCGCCGGGGCTTGCGGGCCCTCTCCGGCGCGCGCCGTCCTGGACTGCGCGAGCTGATGCGAGTCGGGGGAGTCGACCCCCAGAGCGTCAACGAGCAGACGCTCGGGTTCGGGCTGGCACCGCGCATCAACGCGGCCGGCCGTCTTTACCGCGCGGACGCGGGACTGGAGCTGATGCTCACCGACGACGAGGGCCGCGCCCGCGAGATCGCGCGGGAGCTCGACGCTGTGAACAGCGAGCGGCAGGGCGTCGAGAGCGCGATCCTGATCGAGGCCGAGGAGCAGCTCGCGTCCGCCCCCGAGCGGCTCGATGAGCCGGCCCATGTGCTCGCGGGCGAAGGCTGGCATCCGGGTGTCGTCGGCATCGTCGCCTCACGGCTGGTGGAGCGTCATCACCGCCCGTTCGTGCTGATCGGCCTCGACGGGTCCGGCCGCGGCCGCGGCTCGGCACGCAGCATTGCTCCCTACGACCTGCACGCGGGACTGGCGAGCGCCGCGCACCACCTCGACCGCTTCGGCGGCCATCGGATGGCGGCCGGGCTGGAGATCGCCGAGGAAAACCTCGAGGCGTTCCGCGCCGCGCTGCTCGAGCACGCGCGCGCCTCGCTTCAGCCGGAGGACCTAGTTCGAACCGAGGAGGTCGACGCAATCGTCCCCGGCGACGCCGTATGCCTCGAGCTCGCCGAGCAGCTTCAGGCGATGAGGCCGTTCGGGATGGGGAACCCGCCCGTGCGGCTGCTCCTGCCGGGTGCGCGACTCGCCGAGCTTCGCCCGATGGGCGAGGGCAAGCATGCGCGCTTCACTGTGAGCTCGGCGGGCGTCCGCGCGCGCGCGGTCGCGTTCGGGGTCGGGAACAGCTTGAGCGAGGCGGTCGCCGGCAGCCCCGAGGAGGCGCGGCGGCACGACATCACCGCGCGACTCGAAGTCAACGAATGGGCCGGCGCGGTTGAGCCACGCCTGGTAGTGAACGCAGTTCATCCCGTTCCAGAGCCGGACGGAGACGCGGGGAGCGGCTGCGCGAGCTGCTCCTGCCGCGCGGGTTCAGAGCACTGGTGGGATGCCGTTTTCGAGGAGCTGGCGGCGCCGCTCGAGCACGCGGCCGCAGCCACACCGCGAGCCGAGCATGCGCGGACGGTGCTCGACCGCCGCGGTGAAGGAGTGCTGGGCACACTGTCGGAGTTGCTCAGCAGCGGCGAGGCACTCCTGGTCGCGTGCGCGGATGTCTCCCGCCGGCGCGCCCTGTTCACGCGCGAGCTGTCCGCAGAGCGTTTCGGCAGGCCCCCTCTCGCATGCGCCTCGGCGCGATGTGCGAACGCAGCCGTGGCGGAGCCGGGCGGCTTCGCCGGGGCGCTCTGTGTCGCCGAGCACGCCGCGCTCGAGCGCAACCCCGGGCTCGCGGCCCGCTTCCGGCACGTGTTCGTGCTCGACCCGCCTCCCTTCCCGCGCGTCGCGGAGCTTCTCTTCGAGGGAGCGTCCGGAGGCACCGAGAGCTTCTTGCACCAGGGCTGGGGACACCCTGAGTTGGAGTTTTCTCGCAAGGTCCTGGAGCACGACTTCGGATTGCGCCCCTCGCTCGCGTCTCTCTACCGGGCACTTTCGGCCGCCGGCGGCACGCTCTCGGACGATGCGCTCGAGACAGTGCTCGTGGGCGAGGGCGCGCATCCCAGAAGCCCCGTCCACGCCGCACGTTGCCTGCGCGTGATGGGCGAACTTGGCCTCGTCGCTCTGGAGCGCTCAAGCGCTACCGTTAGATGCACGATCACCAGTGAAGAGCGGGTCGAGCTGCAGCGCTCGAGCGCATTTTGCGCTTACGCCCGCCGCTGCGAAGAGGGGCTTCGATTTCTGAGCGAACAGACACCACCAACGGCCGCGCGAACGACGAGCCTTCGGGTGCCACAGGCGGCATAGCGGCAAGCGGCGGCGACATCGCCGCGGACGGCAACGGAGCCGAGCGCGGCACGAGGCTGCCCGACGCGCACGTGCGTGTGGGCGTGATCGACTCGCCGCTGGTAAAGGCGCCCACGGACGCCGAGCTCGCGGAGGGCCTGCCCGAGCAGGAACGGGCGCTCCTGATCGACCTCTTCGCTCTGATCGAGGAGCACGCCCACGACGCGATCGAGCCGGTCGACAAGGCACGTGTCGCGGAGGCGTTCCGCTTCTCCTGCGAGCGCCATGCCGACCAGCAGCGCAAGTCCGGCGAGGACTTCATCACGCACCCGGTCGGCGTCGCGAAGATCTGCGCAGGCATGCGGCTCGACACCGACACGATCTGTGCCGCGCTGCTCCACGACACGGTCGAGGACACAAGCGCCTGCCTCGACGACGTGCGGTCTGCCTTCGGCGAGGAGGTATGTCAGCTCGTCGACGGCGTCACGAAGCTGACCGGCATCACCTTCCAGAGTCGCGACGAGCAACAGGCCGAGAACTACCGGAAGATGATGGTCGCGATGGCCAGCGACATCAGGGTGATCCTGATCAAGCTGGCCGACCGCCTCCACAACATGCGCACGCTCGAGGGGCTGCCGAAGCAGAAGCAGATCGAAAAGGCCAAGGAGACGCTCGACATCTTTGCGCCCCTTGCGCACCGCCTCGGCATCCATTCGATCAAGTGGGAGCTCGAGGACCTTGCTTTCTCCTCGCTCCACCCGCGCAAGTACAGCGAGATCAAGTCACTCGTCAGCCAGCAGCGGACCGAGCGCGAGAGCTATGTCGAGCGCGCCGGCCGGTACCTGAAACAGGAGCTGGAGGCGGTCGGGATCGAGGCCGACGTCTCCGGGCGCGCGAAGCACTTCTATTCGATCTACGCGAAGATGACCAAGAAGGGCCGCGAGTTCAACGAGATCTACGACCTCACCGCGATGCGCGTGATCGTCGACTCGGTCAAGGACTGCTACGGCGCGATCGGGATCATCCACTCTCTGTGGAAGCCGCTGCCGGGCCGGTTCAAGGACTACGTCGCGATGCCCAAGTTCAACCTCTACCAGGCCTTGCACACGACCGTGATCGGGCCCGAGGGGCGACCGCTCGAGATTCAGATCCGCACGCGGCAGATGCACTTCACCGCCGAGTACGGAGTCGCCGCGCACTGGATCTACAAGAGGAGCGTGGCGTCCAGGCGGGACGGGCGTAGCGTCCCTCCACCCAAGGATGCGAACGGCGACACCGACATCGAGGCCGGCGGCGAGGCCAAGCCGCCCTGGCTGCGGCACCTGCTCGACTGGCAGGAGGAGCTCCAGGACCCGCGCGAGTTCATGGAGACGCTCAAGATCGACCTCTTCGAGGACGAGGTCTTCGTGTTCACGCCGCGTGGTGAGGTGAAGTCGCTCGCCGCGGGCGCGACGCCGCTCGACTTCGCCTACGCGGTCCACACGGATGTCGGCCACCGCTGCGTGGGCGCGAAGGTGAACGGCAAGATCACGCCGCTCCATTACCGCCTCCAGTCCGGCGACATCGTCGAGATCCTGACTTCGAAGCAGGAGCGGGGGCCGTCGCGGGACTGGCTCTCGCTGGTCAAGACCACGCGCGCGCGCAACAAGATCCGCGCGTGGTTCACCCGCGAGCGCCGCGAGGACTCCGAGCACCGCGGTCGCGAGCTCCTGCAGGAGACGCTCCGCAAGCAAGGGCTCCCGGCGCAGAAGATCACGGGCTCGCCGCTGCTCGCAGACGTGATCCGCGAGATGGGCTTCAGGAAGGCCGACGACTTCTACGTCGCTCTTGGCCAGGCCAAGATCTCGGCCCGCGTCGTCACCAACAAGCTGCTCCAGCGGTTGAAGCAGGGCGAGGCCGTCGCCGAGGAGCAGCCGGGCGAGGGGCTCGTGAGCGGCCGGGACGAACGTACCCGTCCCGAAGGCACCGCGACCGGCTACGGCATCCGGGTCGAAGGCATCGACGACGTCATGGTGCGACTTGCGAAGTGCTGCCGGCCGGTGCCGGGCGACGAGATCGTGGGCTACATCTCGCTCGGCCGCGGCATCACGATCCACCGCACCGACTGCAAGAACGTCGTGCAGCTGATGCGCGACCCCGAGCGCTTCACGCAGGTCTCCTGGGAGGGCGTCAACGAGACGTCGTTCCGGGTCGAGCTGCAGGTCGACGCCTGGGACCGCACGCGGCTGCTGGAGGACCTGTCCCGCACCTTCGCCGAGGCGGGCATCAACATCCTCGAGGCTCGTTGCATCGTCGACCACCCGATGGTGAAGAACCGCTTCGTGGTCGAGGTGGGCGACACGACGTCACTGAAGAACTGCGTGGCCCGCCTGCGCAACGTGGACTCGGTGTTCGACGCGTACCGCGTCATTCCGGGCGGCTAGGGCTTACGCGACAATCCGAAGGGCTCGGGGCGCCACGCCGTACAGCGCTTCCGTGTGCTCCCCGAGATAGTCGCCGTCGACCTCGAGCGGGAACGGAATCGGCTCGCCGCCGGCCTCCAGCGACGTCACGCGCGCTTCGGTGAGGCGGGGAAAGCTGCGGGCCTTGGGGTGCTCGGCGAGGCTCTTGCCTTCCCGGAAAAGGCGCCACAGGGCACCGGGCACTTCCCGCATTCCCGCCCGCTCCATCACCATCGTCGAGATCGTGCCGCTGTCGAAGGCGACGTCTTCGCAGACGTGGAGCGGCTTCGACCGCGCGTAGGTGAACGGCCGCGAGTTCTGGCAGAACGCGCTCACTCCCATGACCCGCTCGCCGCCGGCCTCGAGGCAGAGACGCGGCGGCCGGCCGCGGTAGTCGCGAAGGAAGGCGGCGGTCGCGGCGTAGCCGAACGTGAGCACCCGGCCACGCGCCTTGATCGCCTGGCGCTCGTCCACCCAGCGCGTGGCGTCGGCGTCGAGGCCGGCGCCGCTCGAGAAGACGAAGTAGCGCCCGTTCACGCGTCCCAGGTCGATCGGGCGGGGAATGGGCGCGTCCGCCAGCTGGAGCAGGTGCTCGGTCGCATCCACGATGTCGGTCGGGATCCCGAGCATGCGGCAGACCACGTTGGTGCAGCCGCCCGGGAGGATCGTCAGCGGGACGTTCGAGCGCGCGAGGCCGTTCGCGGCCTCGTTCAGGGTTCCGTCGCCGCCGAATGCGACCACCAGGTCGTATTCGCCCGCGACGGCCTCCCGCGCCATCGCGGTCGCGTGGTTGCGGCCTTCGGTCTCGACGGCGTCCACGTCGTACCGTCCGCGGAGCGCGTACACGACCAGGTTCTTGAGACGGCTGGAGACGGTCGTCGCCCGCGGATTCACGATCAGGAACATGCGGAGCTTCGACGCGCCCGAGCGAGGAGCGATCGCCGTGGTCGTGAGCCGCGCGAGCTCAGCGTCGACTGGACTGGTGATGGTCGAGCTCATGAAAAGGGACTACGGAGGTGACAACCCCCGCTGCGACCGCAGGTTACAGCGAGGCTAGGCCGTCTCGAAGTACGCGACGCCGTCGCGCTCGACCTCGCGCGCGCGGCCGTCGTTCAGCAGCAGGTCGACGTGGCCCAGCACCTCGGAGAGCGTCAGGTAGGCCTGCGTGACGGCGATGTCGCCGAAGAGCGCCTGCGCGAGCTCGTACCCGGTGCGCGGCCGCTCCGCGATCAGGTCGTGGATCTTGTCGGCTCGCCGCCGGTGCAGGTCGAAGCGCTCGTCGATCAGGGCGACGTGGTCGGTGATCGGGTCGCCGTGGCCCGAGAGCACGATATCCGCGGGCAGCTCGCGCGTCCGGCGCAACGACTCGAGGTAGGTGACGAGCGCCTGCGGGCGCTCGCGAGGTGAGGTCTCGGCGTCGTCGAGCGACCTCGAGATCAGGGGATTCGACGAGATGTGCTTGATCAGGTGGTCGGCCGCGATCAGGATCCGCCGCCGCTCGTCCCAGAAGATCGTGTCGGATGGACTGTGCCCGGGCCGGTGAAAGACACGTAGCTCCCGGTCGCGAAGCTTCAACACCTCGCCGTCGGCGAGCGGGCGCGTCACGCTCGCTTTGCTGCCCCAGGCCCGAAATGCGGATGAGACCTGCCGCAGCGCCTGGACCACGTCCTCGGAGATGCCGTTGCGCAGCATCACGCCGGCGGCGAACTCGTCGTCGCGGGCGGCGGCGTGCGAGAAGTCGCCGACGTAGCCGGCCAGCTTGTCGATCGCCGCCACCTCGGCCCCGGAGTGCCCGGCGATGATGTCGACAAGGCCGAGATGGTCCATGTGCTGATGGGTCAGCACGATCAGCTCGATGTCGTCGATCGAGCGGCCATGCTCGGCGAGCTGGTGTTGCAGCTCGTCGAGCGCCCGGCCGGAGTTCGGCCCCGAGTCGACGAGCGTCAGCGGCTCGTCCTCGATCAGGTAGGCGTTGACCCGCCCGACCGCGAAAGGCGTCGGGATCCGCAGGACGTGGATTCCCGCATCGGCTGCGCGCACGAGCGCGTCGTCGCCGGAGAGCGTCGAGCCGGCCCCTCCTTTCACGACCGGATGATGCTCAGGATCTCCTCGGTGCGCGCCTCCATCTCCTCTTTCGTGAAGGCCTCGAGGTTGAGTCGCAGCAGCGGCTCTGTGTTGGATGGGCGCACGTTGAAATGCCACGTGCCGCAGTCGACCGAGACGCCGTCGAGCCAACTCACTTGGCAGTCCGAGTAGCGCTCGGCGAGCTCGCGCATCTTCCCTTCCTGGTCGGAGACCTCGGAATTGATCTCACCGGAGATGAAGTATTTGTCGCGATAGGGCTGGAGCAGCTCGGACATCGTCTTCGACCTCACCGACAAGAGCTCCAGCACCAGCAGGGCCGGTATCACGCCCGAGTCTGCGCACCAGAAGTCGCGGAAGTAGTAATGACCCGATACCTCGCCGCCGAAGGCGGCCCCGGTCTCGCGCATGCGCGTCTTGAAGAAGGCATGGCCGACGCGGTTGACGAGAGCTTTCCCGCCCGCGGCCTCGACGGTGTCCTTCACGGCGCGGCTCGCGCGCACGTCGTACAGGATCGCGGCGCCCGGCTCCTTGGCGAGGATCGCCTGGGCGAGCAAAGCCGTCATGAAGTCACCGGGCACGAACTCCCCGTTGTCGTCGACGAAGAAGCACCGGTCGCCATCGCCGTCCCAGGCGATCCCGAGCCCTGCCCGGCGCTCCAGCACCGTGTCGATGATGAGCTTGCGGTTCTCCGGCAGGAGCGGGTTCGGCTCGTGGCCCGGGAACTCGCCGTTCGGCTCGAAGTAGAGCCGGTGCGCGACCACCGGGAACGAATCGATGATCGGGCCGATCATCGGCCCGGCCATGCCGTTGCCGCCGTCCAGGACGAGCTCCATCGGCCGGATCACCTCCGGCTCGATGAAGCCCAACACGTAGCGCTGGAACTCCTCGTAGATGTCCGCGTGCTCGACGGAGCCCTCACCGGAGGGACTCGAGAAGTCTCCGGACTCGGCCTCCTGCTGCACCTCCGGGATGCCGCTGTCACCGGAGAGGGCGAGCGCCCCCTCGCGCAGGAGCTTGAAGCCGGCCCATGCCTTGGGGTTGTGAGAGGCGGTGACCGACACCCCGCCGTCGAGCTCACGCGAGCCGATCGCGTTATAGACCATCTCGGTTCCGACCATGCCGATGTCGAGCACGTGGCAGCCCTCGTCCACGAGGCCGCGGGTGAAGGCGTCGGCGAGCGCGGGGGAGTGAAGCCGCATGTCGTGCCCGAGCGCGAGCCGCAGGCCGCCCTGCGGGGCGCCGCCGCGCAGCTGCACGAGCGCCCGTGCGAAGGCACGCCCGACCCGGTGGGCGACCTCCTCGTCGATCTGGCTCGGATAGAGCCCGCGAACGTCATATGCCTTGAAGATGCTGGGATCGAGGCTCACAGTCGCGCGAACGCCTCCTTCAGGTTTCGTTGGGTGTCCACGAGGCTCTCGGGCAGGACACGCGTGTCGGCGAGCGCGGTCATGAAGTTCGTGTCGCCCTCCCAGCGCGGCACGACGTGCATGTGCACGTGGTCGGCGACGCCGGCACCCGCGACGGTGCCGAGGTTCACGCCCACGTTGAAGCCCTCCGGGCGATACACCTCGCCGATCGCTCGAAGCGATTCCTGTGTGAGCGACATGAGCTCGAGCGAGGTGGCCTCATCCAGCACCGCCAGGTCGGGGGTGTGGGCGTAGGGCGCGACCATCACGTGGCCGCTCGTGTAGGGGTAGGCGTTCAGCATCACGAAGCAACGCTCGCCGCGACGGACGATCAACGCCTCCTCATCGTCCAGCGGCGGCTTCGTGCAGAAAATGCAGTCGTCTGACTTGTCGCCCTTGATGTACTCGAGTCTCCAGGGGGCCCAGAGTCGCTCAGCGGCCAAAGCGCAGGCATCCTACAAACCAGCCCCCGGGCCTCGTTGCCGATTCGTCGGCCGCATGCGTATAATGCGCGGCCAATAGCTCTTGCATCCAGAGGGGTGGAGGGACTGGCCCTTTGAAGCCCCGGCAACCATTCTGAGCCAAGGGAATTTCCCGCGGCGAGAAACGGTGCCAATTCCAGCAGGCTCCATGTTCAAGCCTGGGAGATGTGGGGGAGGGATCATCTCCCAATGAGACCTCTGCCACACCCGGGCAGAGGTTTTTCATTTAAGGAGACAAAGATGCCCGCAGAAGCACTGCAATGTAAGGAATGCCACTCAACGTACGAGCTCGATGCGAGCTACGTATGCGAACAGTGCTTCGGACCGCTCGAGGTCAGCTACGACCATTCGGCGCTCGACGATCCGGCTGAGCTCCGGCGAAAGATCCAAGCCGGGCCGCCCTCGATCTGGCGCTACGCGGACTTCCTGCCCTTCGCGCGGCGTCCCAGGACGGCGCTCGACGCCGGCTTCACGCCGCTCGTTCGCTCGGAGCAGCTCGCCGAGCGGCTCGGCATCGGCGAGGTCTACGTGAAAAACGACGCCGCGAACCCCACCCACTCCTTCAAGGACCGGGTCGTGAACGTCGCGATCGCCAAGGCCAAGGAGCTCGGCTACGAGGTTGTCGCGTGCGCCTCGACCGGGAATCTCGCGAACGCCGTCGCCGCGCATGCGGCCGCCGCCGGCCTCGATTCCTACGTGTTCGTGCCCGCCGACCTCGAGGAGCAGAAGATCCTCGCGACCGGCGTCTACGGCACGCGCCTCGTCGCGGTCGAGGGCAACTACGACGACGTGAACCGCCTCTGCACGGAGCTGTCGGCGGAGCAGCCATGGGCGTTCGTCAATGTGAACCTCCGCCCCTACTACGCCGAGGGCTCGAAGACGCTCGGCTTCGAGATCGCCGAGCAGCTCGGGTTCGAGCTGCCGGACCGCGTGGTCGTGCCGGTCGCGTCGGGCTCCCTCTTCACGAGGATCGCTCGTGGGTTCGAGGAGTGGCTCGAGGTCGGAATCCTGGAGGGCGACCTCCCGACCTTCAACGGCGCCCAGGCAGAGGGCTGCTCGCCGGTCGCCCAGGCGTTCGCGGCGGGCCAGGACATCTGCCGGCCGGTCAAGCCGGAGACGATTGCAAAATCGCTTGCAATCGGGAATCCAGCCGACGGCGTGTTCGCGCTCGACCTGGCGCGTCGCACCGGCGGATCGATCGACGCCGTGACGGACGAGGAGGTGGTCGAGGGCATTCGCCTGCTCGCGGAGACGACGGGCATCTTCACCGAGACCGCAGGCGGCGTGACCACAGCCGTGTTGAGCAAGCTCGCCGCGCGAGGGGACATCGGTCCCGATGAGCGCGTCGTGCTGGTGATCACCGGCGAAGGCCTGAAGACGCTCGATGCGGTGCGCGGCATCGTCAACGTTGTGCAGGTCGAGCCGAGCGCGGCGAGCTTTGCGGAGTCCGTGCTGGAGCCCGCGCAAATCGCCTAAGGAACCATCTGTGGGCGTGACGATCAAGATTCCGGCCCAGCTTCGAACCCTGACCGGGAACGAGGCGGAGACGCAGGTCGAGGGATCGTCGGTGGGGGAGGCCCTCGACGCGCTCTACCAGCGCTACGACGGCCTTCGTGACCGCATCACCGAGGACGGCGAGCTGCGCCGCTTCGTGAACGTCTACGTGGGCGGCGAGGACATTCGGTTCGGCCAGGGTCTCGAGACGCCGGTGAGCGACGGCGACGAGATCACGATTCTCCCGGCCGTCGCCGGCGGCGCTTAGGGCCGGCGGCGAGCGCCGCTCTGACGGCTGCCTCGAGTTGGGTGGCGAGCGCCTCGGGCAGCGGTGCTCGGCGGCTCAGGTACCTGCGCACGGCTCCGACCGGTAGGTCGACGACGGCGAGCGTCACGGTCTCGTAGCCTGCCCGGCCAACGGCGCCGTACAGCCGGCCGGCGAGCCGCCGGAGCGCCTTCTCGACCGGATCGTTCAACCCCTCGACCTGCTCGAAGAGGTCGAGATCGGTGATCGGGGAGCGGAGGAGGTCCTCGCGGCGGTACTGGAGGAGCAACGCGGCGTCCGGCGGGTGCGAGTCGGCGAAGCGGGGAGTCCAGAGGGCCGCGGCGACCGCCGCCTCTGTGGGCGGATGTATGGCAAGCGCGGCGAGGAAGCCGTCCTGGAAGCGCCGCACCGCCCGGATCCAGGCTTCCAGAACCGTTCTAGAACGGGGCTGTGTCGGTGTCTTCAGGAAGGTGGGTCCCGTGAGCTTTTGCGCTTTCTTCAGTAGACGAGTTCCTGACGAGCGTCGATTACTCGGAGGCCGTCCAGGCCAACATCGCCTTCGGCTACGTCGGCCGGCCGTGGAAGCCGGCGGCGGAGGGACGGGAAGTGCCCGCCGAGCAATTCGCTGCCTTCGACGAGCCCGGCTACGCGAAGGTGGTGATGGACCTCAGCGCGAGCCCGACCGGGGGCGGCGCGCGGCTGCGCACCGAAACCTGCATCCAACTCACCGACGAGCACGCCAGGCGCGCGTTCGGGCGCTACTGGGCGCTCGAGGGGCGGCTCGCCGGCGCGCGGGAGCGGCAGTAGCTACAGCAAGCCACGATGGCGGAACCAGCCGATCATCCCGGCCAGCATCGCCAGCATTGCGCCCACGATGATCCAGAACGCCGCGGCGCTGCCCTCGCCCGGGACGCCTACGTTCATGCCCCAGAGGCTGGCGACGAAAGTGAGCGGAAGCACGATCACGCTGATCGCGGTCAGCACGCGCAGGACGTCGTTGACCCGGTGTGACAGCACGGACTCGTTCGTGTCCTCGAGCGCCTCGACGACCTCCTTGTAGTTCTCGAGCATGTCCCAGATGCGCTCGGAGGCGTCGACGATGTCGTCGAAGTAGACCTCCAGGTCCTCGCGCATGTAGCGCTGCTTGGTCCGCTCGAGGTCGCGCAGCACCGTGCGCTCGGGCCTGATCGTCTTGCGGAAGTTGATGATCTCCTGCTTCACGTTGGAGATGTCCCGCACCACTTCCTCTGAGCGACCGCTGAAGATCTCTTCCTCGAGCTGCTCGAGCTTGTTCCCGATCTTGCGCAGCATCGGAAAGCAGTAGTCGAAGGACTGGTCGAGGATCTGGTACAGCAGGTAGCCGGTCCCCTTCGAGAACAGCTGCTCGCGTGTCTCTTCGCTGGTGCGGCAACGCTCGAACAGGTACTCGACCGGCTTCAGCGGCTGGTTCGGCAGCGTGATGACGTAGTTCTGGCCGACGAAGAGGTCGAGCTCGCCTGCGTTCAGCCGACCGACCTGCTTGTCGAACACCGGAAGGTGCAGGACGATGAAGAGATAGTCCGGATACTCGTCGATCTTCGGCCGCTGGTTGCGCGACATGACGTCCTCGAGGTCCAGCGCGTGGAAGTCATAGTGCTCGGCGAGCCATGCACGCTCGAGCGGCCCCGGCTGCTCGATGTGAATCCATTCCAGACCTCCGTGGGAGATCCGCTCGACGTGTGGCTGGGTGCGCTCAGTCGCCTGTGCGACCACGGACGCGGCACGCCGCGCGCGCGCCCGTCGGGGCAGTCGTGGTCGGAAGGCGATTGGCATTGAAAGGTTCTTCTGCAGTCATCTGAGCTGCTCCACCGGAGCGCTCATCGATTGTAACCAGCGAAGTCGTCGGCGCTCACGAGGTCGAGCGCAAGTGCGACGTGCAGCCGGTCCGCTTCATCGCGGAGGTTCGAGCGGACGACCGCCCGGTACAGCGCCGTAATCTCGAGCCTGGCCGCGACAAGCTCGCGGTCGTAGTCTGCGACCTGCGCGGGGTCGTAGTCGCCCGCGGTTTCGCCGCTGCACTCGCCGCAGCGAAGCGTGAGCCACAACCGCCCGTCGGGCCGCTGGCACCAGGCCCGGGGATGGACGAACGAGGATCCGCACGTAGAGCAGCGGGCGAGCGGCGGCAGCGACGTTCCGGGGGGTCCCGCCGCGGGCGTCCCTGATGTGGGTTCGATAGCCACCGCTCGCCTGCGAACCGCACAAACGTACGGCCGGCGCAGGACGGAAGTGCGTCATCCTTGAACCATGCTCCTCGCAACCGCCGGACGCCGCTTTCACGTCGGCCGCTGGATCGTGGTGGTGCTCGTCGCGGCGTTTCTCGCGCTGCTCGCATACGGCTTGCTCTCGAAGGGAACGGACGACCGCATCGACGAGGCGCTCGCGTCCGGACGGGCCGCCGCGGCGCCGTCGTTCTCCCTCGAGGTGCTCGACCGGGGCACGCTCCCACCGCGGATCGAGCGGTCGGTCGGTCCCGCGATCGCGGACAAGCGCCTGTCGCTCGCCGAGCTTCGCGGGGTGCCGGTCGTCCTCAACCTGTGGGCTTCCTGGTGCAGCCCCTGCCGCGAGGAGGCAGGCCGGCTCGAGGAGGGATGGAGCTCTCTCGGGCGCCGAGGGGTGCTGTTCCTCGGGCTCGACATCCAGGACGTTCGCAGCGACGGCCTTGCCTTCATCCGTAAGCACGGCGCCACCTATCCGAGCGTCCGCGAGCCCGGTCGCGAGATTGCGAACAGTTACGGCGCAACGGGTATACCGGAGACCTACTTCATAGACCGTCGTGGGCGGGTGGTCGCACACGTGATCGGCGTGGTCTCGGAAAGTCAGCTTGCGCAGGGCGCGATCGCCGCGGCCACGGGACGCGTCGCCGGTCGGAGCAGCGGAGGCGACAGCTTCAAGATCAGGTGACCCAGAAGCTAAGCGAATACAAGCGGAAGCGAGACTTCCGGAAGACCGCGGAGCCGGCCGGAGACGGCCGGCGGCGCAAGCGCGGCGAGCGCTTCGTCGTCCAGGAGCACCACGCGCGGAGCCTGCACTGGGACCTGAGGCTGGAGCGGGACGGGGTGCTGGTGTCGTGGGCCATCCCCAAGGGGATCCCGACAGATCCGAAACGCAACCACCTCGCGGTCCACGTCGAGGACCATCCGCTGGACTACATCGACTTCGCCGGCGAGATCCCCGAGGGCGAGTACGGGGCCGGCGAGGTGAAGATCTGGGACCAGGGCACGTACGAGTGCGAGAAGTGGCGCGACGACGAGGTGATCGTGACCTTCCACGGCGAGCGCCTCGAGGGCAAGTACGTGCTGTTCCAGACCAAGGGCAAGAACTGGATGATCCACCGCATGGATCCACCCGCGGACCCGGGCGAGGATCCGATGCCCGAGCACGTCGTCCCGATGATGGCGCGCCTCTCCCGTCTTCCGCGCAACGACCAGGACTACGGCTTCGAGGTCAAGTGGGACGGGGTCCGCGCGATCGCGTACTGCGAAGAGGGGCGCATCCGGCTCGAGAGCCGCAACCTGCGCGATGTCACGAGGCAATACCCCGAGCTGCGCAAGCTCGGGCGGGAGCTCGGCTCCCGGCGCGCCGTGCTCGACGGCGAGATCGTCGCGTTCGACGAGCAGGGTCGTCCCGACTTCCAGCGCCTTCAGCCGCGGATGCACGTGACCTCCGAGGCGACGATCCGGCGCCGCATGGCCGACACCCCGGTCGTCTACATGATCTTCGATGTGCTCTGGCTCGAAGGGCGCCTGACGATGGCGCTGCCCTACACCGAGCGCCGCCGGCGGCTCGAGGAGCTCTCGCTCGAAGGCCCGAACTGGCGCACGCCGAGCTACCACGTGGGCGACGGCGAGGCGATGTTGAGGGCGAGCGCCGACCGGGGGCTCGAGGGCGTGGTCGCGAAGAGACTCGACAGCCGGTACGAGCCGGGCAGCCGCAGCGGGGCCTGGCTGAAGATCAAGAACCACATGAGCCAGGAGCTCGTCGTGGGGGGCTGGCTCCCGGGTCAGGGATCGCGCACGGAGCGAATCGGGTCCCTCGCGGTCGGCTACTACGACAGGACGCCCGCCGAGGTCGAGACGCATGGAGAGCCGCAGCGCCTGAAGTACGCCGGCAACGTCGGAACGGGATTCACGGCGCGCATGCTCGAGGAGCTGCAGGAGCTGCTCGAGCCGCTCCGAACGGACAAGAGCCCCTTCGACGGGCGCCAGCCGCCCAAGGGGACGATCTTCGTCGAGCCGCGAGTGGTGGTCGAGGTCGAATTCAGGGGCTGGACCCGCGCCCGCACGCTCAGGCAGCCTTCATTCAAGGGCATCAGGGACGACAAAGATCCGCGAGATGTCATATTTGAAGGGATTGAGGGCGACGTCGATGCATAGACGAATGCCGATTAGAAAAGACCAGCAGGAAGGTCTAATGAAGTATCCAAAGGCAGAGGTGAACTTGAACGATGGCTAGATCGATCTGGAGGGGCGCAATCAGCTTCGGGCTCGTGAACGTGCCCGTGAAGCTCTACAGCGCGGTTTCGAAGAAGACCGTGCGGTTCAACCAGTTGCACGAGAAGGACAACTCGCGGATCCAGCTCAAGCGGTTCTGCGGGGACGAGGACATTGAGGTTCCCTACGAGGAGATCGTCAAGGGGTACGAGATCAGCCCGGGCCGGTACGTCGTGATCACGCCGGAGGAGCTCGAGGCGCTCGACCCGAAGAAGACGCGCACGATCGACATCGAGGACTTCGTCGACCTCGACGAGATCGACCCGCTCTTCTACGAGCACCCGTACTACCTCGCGCCCGACACCGGCGCGACCAAGCCCTACAAGCTCCTGCTCGAGGCTTTGAAGGAGACGAACAAAGTCGCGATCGCGCGCGTCGTGATCCGCTCCAAGGAGTACCTGACGGCGATCCGGCCGGCGGGCGACGTGCTCACGATGGAGACGATGCTGTTCGCGGACGAGCTGATCGACCCGAACGACATCGACGAGCTCCCGGACGAGGACACGCGCGCAACCGAACGCGAAGTCGACATGGCGCGGCAGCTGATCGAGTCGCTTGCGACCGACTTCGAGCCGACCAAGTACCACGACGAGTACCGCGAGCGCGTGCTCGACCTGATCGAGCGGAAGGCCGAGGGCCAGGAGGTCGCGATCACGCCCGAGCCCGAGGCCCCGACTGCGGTGCCCGACCTGATGGCCGCACTCGAGGCGTCCCTCTCCGCCGCCAAGGGCGGAAAGAAGGTAGCCGCGGGCGCGAACGGCGCCAAGAAGGCCGCTCCGAAGAAGAAGCCCGCCGCGAAGCGCACGACCACGAAGAAGCCCAGGGCCAAGACGCGCGCTTGACGCAAAAGGCCGCAAAGGCCGTCGAGGTGGAAGTCGACCGCCGCCGCCTCAAGCTCTCCAACCTCGACAAGGTCTTCTACCCGGCCGTCGGCTTCACGAAGGGCCAGGTGATCGACTACTACCGGCGCGTCGCCCCGGCGCTGCTTCCTCACCTGCGCGACCGGCCGCTGACGCTCAAGCGCTACCCGGACGGGGTCGAGGGCCAGTTCTTCTACGAGAAGCAGTGTCCGTCCTACCGGCCGGACTGGATCCAAACCGTCACCGTGCGGAACAAGCGCGAGATCCACTACTGCCTTGCGAACGACCTCGCGACCCTGATCTGGCTTGCCAACCTCGCCGACCTGGAGCTGCACACGTCGCTCTCGCGTGCGAAGGACATCATGCGCCCGACGATGCTGGTGTTCGACCTCGATCCCGGCGAGCCGGCCACGATCGTCGAGTGCACGCGGGTCGGGATCGCGCTGCGGGACCTCTTCAAGGGCCTCGGGCTGGACTGCTATGCGAAGACCTCGGGATCGAAGGGCCTCCAGGTCTACGTGCCGCTGAACACCCCGGTCACATACGACGAGACGAAGCCTTTCGCGCACGCGATCGCGATGCTGCTCGAGAAGCAGATTCCCGACCTGGTCGTGTCGAGCATGAAGAAATCGATCCGAGGCGGCAAGGTATTTGTGGACTGGAGCCAGAACGACGATCACAAGACCACCGTGTGCGTGTACTCCCTTCGGGCACGGGAGCGCCCGACGGTCTCCATGCCTGTCGGGTGGGACGAGGTCGAGGAGGCGCTGGAGACTGGAAGGGCCGAGCCGCTCGTGTTCGAGGCCGACGCAGTAGTCAACCGCGTCGAGCAGCACGGCGACCTGTTCGCGCCGGTGCTCGACCAGAAGCAGAAGCTACCGAAGCTCTAGAAGGCGCTTGAGTGCGAGCCCGTTGCGCACCGCGAAGCCGTTCCAGTCGTTGTTGAAGTAGGCGTACACCTCAACCTTCTTGCGCCATTCTCGGATCCGCTCAGCCCACTCGGCGAGCTCGCGGTCGGAGTAGTTGCCGTTACGCCCGCGCGACCCATAGTGATGGCGCACGAAGGTCCAGTCGGCCGTGAGCTCATGGCTCTGAAAGCGGCGTTGGGGCGTGTCGCCGATCACGAGCGCAACGCCGTGGCTCCGGAGCAGCTCGTAGACCCCGGGCACGAACCAGCTCTCGTGCCGGAACTCGAAAGCGTGGTGTCCCGCGGGGAGCTCGGCGAGCGCGGACGCGAGGCGCTCGTCGTCGCGCCGGAAGCTCGGCGGGAGCTGCCAGAGCACCGGGCCAAGCTTTCCCGCCTCGATCAGCGGCTCGATCCGCTCGTAGAACAGCTCGATGCCGCTGCGCATCTCGGTCAACCGCTTGATGTGCGTCAGGTAGCGGCTCGCCTTGACCGCGAACAGAAAGCCGGGCGGGCTGCGCTCGGCCCATCCCGCCACCGCCGAGCGTTTGGGCAGCCGGTAGAAGGTGCTGTTGATCTCGACCGTGCCGAACAGCGTCGCGTAGTGCTCGAGCCAGCGCTTCTGCGGTAGCCCCTTCGGGTAGACGACCTCGCGCCAGTGGGCGTAGTTCCAGCCCGAGCAGCCGATGTGGACAGGCTTCAGGTGGACGCTTTCATTGATACCCGAGCGTCGCACCACCCAAAACGGGTAACGACCTCGGGGGACGTGAAGAGAACCAAACCGCAACCCGACCTCGTGGCCGGTGCGATCGAGAAGGCGGGCGGGGGAGAGGCCGTGATGGTGGGGGACTCGACCTGGGATTGCGAGGCGGCGAAACGCTGTGGGATCGAGACCATTGCGCTCCTCACCGGCGGGTTCTCCGAGATGGAGCTGCTCGAGGCCGGCGCAACCGTCGTGTTCGAGTCGCTCGAAGAGCTGCTGGACAACCTCGATCAAACGCCACTCCGATCCCGCAGCCGCGTCGCATAGTATTGACGCGCCTTGGGGCTCCTGATCACATTCTCCGTGGCCGTCATCGCGAGCGTCGCTGGAATCGGCGCGGTGCTGGCCGGCGGCGGCACGACGGAGCTCGTGATCGCGCTCGCGATCCACGCGATCGGCACGGTGGTGGCGCTCGTCGCGCTGATGGCCGCCCTCGACGCTGGATAGGCGAGGCCAGAACTCAAAGCGCCCAGTCAATGACCGGGCGCTTCAAGACGGATGGTCGCCCCTGGGGTGCAGAGGCGCACTGAGAGGTTGTGTACCCGTTGTGCCCCGGGCGTGGGCTTCTAAACATCCGGAGTCGATCATCTAGATGGCCGGGCCGAAAAATGCGGAAATTGCGGGACTCGAGGATCTCTATGGCCTCCCGCTCGGCGATTTCACGGCGGCGAGGAATGCGCTCGCAAAGCGGCTAAGGGGCGAGGGCGACCCGGAGGCCGGCAAGGAGGTCGCAGCCGCGAGGAAGCCGACCACCGCGGCGTGGGCCGTCAACCAGCTCCTGCGGCAGGAGCCCGATCGTGTTCGAGAGCTTCTCGAGATCGGCGAACAGCTGCGCGAGGCGCAGGCAAGCCTGGTCGCCGGCGGCGACAGAGGCGACACCCTCGCGCTGTCGGAGCGCGAACGCCGGCTGGTGGAGCAACTGCTCGCGGACGCCGGGCGGATCCTGGAGCAGAGCGGCGCGAGGCCAAGCGAGGCCACGCTCGAGGAGATCCGCGACACCTTGCATGCCGCAGCCGTGGACGAGGAGGCAGCTGCCGCGGTCGGCAGCGGCCGGCTGACCAAGGAGCGGCGGGCGATCGGGTTCGGGCTCGGCACGACCGCAACCGGAAGCCGCCCTGCGGGGGCGGGCCCGAAAGCCGCTTCGAGCAAGGCGCCGACACGCCTGACGAACGCGCGACGGCGCCTCGAAGCTGCGCGTTCCGCGGCGGACGAGGCGCGCCAGAAGGCCGGCGAGGCCGAGCACCGTCTGGCCGAGACCCGGAAGGCCGCCGATGCAGCGACCCGTGAGGTCCGGCGTGCCGAAGCGGCGGCGCGGCAGGCGAGGAGGTCCGTCGAGCAGGCGGCAGAGCGCGAGCGCAAGTCCCGGGAAGCGCTCGAGCGCGCGTCGGGCTAGGAACGGGTTCCGACGCAGACTACGAGGTCCTGAGGCTTCCAGCCCCGCTCCCAGTAGGACACGATCTCGAATCCCGGCCTGGTCTGGAGCTGCCCGAGCACCCACGCCGGCGTTGCGATCGACGTGCCGTACTGCCGATCGAGGGCGGACCACTCGAGGTAGCCAAAACCGTCCCGGTCGTAGTCCGACACCATCTGGTCGAGCTGCTCCTCGGTCACGCCCCAATTGACCCAGATCGGGCGATCAAAAGCGTCGCGCCAGGTCCGCTCGGCAACCTGGTCGCGGATGAAGCGGCCCTGCGTCGTGAACAGGAGCAGTCCGTCGCGCTCGAGCACCCGCTCGAGCAGGTCGAACAGGCTCTTCCAACGCGGCGCGTCGAGGTGCGTGAAGAGGGACCCGACGAAGATCAGGTCGAACTCGCCCTCCACTTTCGTCTCACCGGGATCGTCCGCTGCATAGATCGGCTCGGCCCCGAAAGTTTCGGCGCAGAAGTCGACCGCCTCCTGGTGGATATCGCAGGCCGCGAGTCGCGCTTCTGGAAAGGCGGCCTTGAACTGGCGCAGGATGCGCCCGTACCCCGAGCCGAAGTCGAGGATCCGTCGCACCGCCGTTTTGCGGGTCTGGAGCTGCGCCAGTCGTACCCGGCGGATCGTCATGCGGCCCGTCGAGTAGTACCGCTCGGGTGCCCGGCTATGAATCCAGTCGGCGGGCGAGACGGCCTCGCTCACGCCGTGCGGCTTCGTCTGCCAGAAACGCAATATGTCCGCGAACCACTCGCGGTCATCCGCATCGAGCGCGCCGAGCTTGGTAGCCGGGTCGAGTCCTACTCGCCTCCACGAGGCCTCCTCGACCTTTCCGTCGTCGATCCGGTGCGCGAGCGCGACGAGCTGCTCGAGCGTCATCGATTCGGCAGCCTCGCCCCGCTCGCCGAAGCGCTCGGGCGCGGCGATCAAGTCGCAGACGTCGACTTCGCCGCTCTCCACGCCGGCGATTTTAGTGAGCTACGTGCTCGGTAGCAGGAGACCGCCGCCTATGATCAACCGCGATGGGAGTACCGGATCCGACCGCCCCGCCCCCCAGCATCATGGGCGCGACCGGCGGCTCGGGCACACGTGTCGTGGCGCGTGTCGCTCGTCGCGCAGGGCTCTTCATCGGCACGAACCTGAACCCGGCTGAGGACTGGCTGGACGTGGCGGCGTACTACGACCGATGGATCAACCCGTTTCTCCAACAGCAGGCCGGCATCGAGACGCAAATGTCCGAGGAGCTCCTCACGCTGCTCCGTGAGCACCGCGCCGGCGACGACGGCACCCGCTGGGGCTGGAAGGAACCGCGCAGCATCTTCCTGATCCCGTTTCTAGCGCGCGTGCTGCCGGGACTGCGCTTCGTGCACGTGGTGCGCGACGGGCGCGACCTCGCCTTCTCGAAGAACCAGAACCAGGTCCGAAAGCATGCGTGGGCGGTGCTCGGCCCCGCGCCGGCGGAGCCCGACATCTCGCCGCCGCGCTCGATCGCGCTATGGAACGCCGCCAACCTGGCCGCTGCCGACGCGGGCGAGAGCGAGCTCGGCGAGCGATACCTCCGGATCCGGTTTGAGGACCTGTGCGCCGAGCCCGAAGCGGCCGTCGCGCGCGTGCTCGACTTCCTCGAGCTCCGGGGCGACGCCGCCGAACTCGCCCAGGAGGTGGAGCCGCCGCCGACGTTGGGGCGCTGGCGCAAAGCCGACCGGGAGCTCGTCCGCCGGCTCGAGGAGATTGCGACCCCGGCGCTGACGCGCTTCGGCTACCTCGATGGCTGACGGAGCCCGGCCCGAGCGCGTGATCTGCGTGCTCGGGATGCACAGAAGCGGCACGAGCTGTCTCGCCGGCTCCCTGGAGCAGCAGGGGCTGTTCTTGGGAGAGGTCAACACGAAGGGGCCGTTCAACCCCCGCGGCAACCGCGAGCGCTTCGACATCATGGATCTGCAGGGCGACATTCTCGAGGCGAACGGTGGAGCCTGGGACAGGCCGCCGGCCGTGGTGGAGTGGCAGCCCGAGCACCTGGAAAGAGCCCGGACGATCCTTGCCGAGCACGCCGGGTGCCCGGTCTGGGGGTTCAAGGACCCGCGCACCCTGCTCACGCTCGACGGCTGGCGGCAGCTCGTGCCCGACTTGCAGCCGGTCGGGATATTCCGGCATCCGCTGCGGGTCGCACAATCGCTCGCGCACCGCAACAAGCTCGACTTCGACACGAGCCTCGCGCTGTGGCGAACGTACAACCGGCGCCTCGTGGCAGTGCACGCCGAGGGGCCGTTTCCGGTGGTCTCCTTCGACGACGACGCACCGGTCCTGGAGGCGAAGCTACGGGAAGCTGGCGAGCTGGTGGGCCTGCCGGCCGCGCCGCCCGGCGAGCCGTTCTTCACGGACGAGCTGCGGAACGCGGGCGTCGACGGCGGTTCGCTCCCGTCGGAGATCGAGGCGCTCTACGCGGAACTGCGCGCGCTCGCGCTGTAGAGCCACGCGCGCAGCAGGATTCGAACCTGCGACCTCTGGCTCCGGAGGCCAGCGCTCTATCCACTGAGCTATGCGCGCTCGCGGCGCATTCTAGAGCGGAATGGGTTTCGGCCTGGAGCGGGGGAGGAACGGATTCGGGCGAATTGTGACCCGATTTCGTGACCCGAGTGTCCGCCCACGTTGTCATCGTGGCGGATTCAAGGCGTGTTTCGATTGTGAACGCGGAAGTCGAACAAGTGAAAGTGCAAAGGCCGGACCGGGCCCCGACTGCACACTTCCTCCACGAGGAGAGGGACGGTGAGCGAGTCCCGGTGGCGGTGGTCGAGCTTCCGCTCGACGCGGAACGGTCGGACCCCGAGCCACCGGGGCGACTCCTTCGCGGCACGGTTCGGGAGCGCGATGGGGAGCCGATGGTCGAGAGTATCGAGGTCGTCCCGAACCGCCTCGATTCCCGAGCGATGCCTGAGGCGCCAATGGACGAGCCGGCCGCCCGCAGGGTGTCGGAGGCGAGAGTGCTCCGGGCATTTCGCCAGAACGCCGAGTTGATGGAGGCCGCAGGCCACGGCGAAGTCCTGGAGCAATTTGGGTTCAAGATCGACTTGGCGACAGCCCCGGTTGCTCGCCAGCGTCGCGACCTGCGGCGGCACGCGGCGGTCGTCTGGTCGTGCGTGCTTCACTCCGCGGAGGGCGCGAGAAGCCCGGCGAAGGCAGCCGCGGCGGACCTCCGGGAGAGGGGATACTGCTACTCGACCGTGCGCAGCGTGATGTTGCGGGCCCTCAACGCCGAATGGGTGGAGAAGGTTGCGCCTGGTCGCTGGCGGCTGACGCCTCTCGGTGAAGAGATGCTCGCCGAACCTGCGAGCACGTCCCGCCTCGAGGATTAGGCCTCCGGCTCGCCCCACAGAGCGAATATGCGGCAAAGGCCGTCCGCGCGCGAGTAGAGCAGGAACCGGCCCTCGATTGCCCCCAGCACGCGCGCGTCCTCGGGCGCGAGGGCCGCGTCGGGGACCAGCAGATAGTCGGCACCGGCGGCGTGCTGCTCCGTCAAGCGCTTGATCGGGTCGTTGCCCGAATCGAGTTCGAAATCCACTGCTTCGCGGCCCGGGAGATCGAGCAGGCGCTCGCGCCCGCGGCTCACGACCAGGACCGTCGCGCCGGGAGGCGTCGATGTCGTGACGACCTCCCGCACTCCCTTGGCGCCCACGCGGGTGGAGTCGAACGCGTCGAAGGTGCCTGGATCGCGGGCGGCCAGGATCTCGAGCTGTCCCAGGCCGACCCGCGTGGCACGCCAGACCGTGCAGCGGGTCGCCGGGAACCCCAGCCATTCGAGGATGCTCGCCAGTACCGCTGGGCCGCTCGGGAACCAGTTGAGCCCGTGGACGCCTGAGAGGACGTGCTCGGGCGGCTCGCGCGCAGCGACCAACGCCCCCTCCGGGTAGCCGATCTTCGCCGCCGTGTTGAGAATCAGCAGCTCGCTCGTCTGGTCGGCGGCGATTTTCAGTCCACGCACCGGATCGGGGAGGTGGTAGAAGATCCCATTGAAGATCGTCAAGTCGAATGGCCCCGCGCCCAGTGCCGGAAGGGCATCGAGCTCGCAGACCTCGAAGCGCATGCGATCCGTCGGTGCGGTGCGATGCTCGGCAAGGAAGCGCGCCTGCTCGATCCAGTGCTCGCGAGCGTCGAAGGAAAGGCATTCGCCCGCTCCGGCTTCCTTCGCAAAGAAGGAAAAGGCGCCGCAGTTACAGGCGCAGTCGAGCACACTGCGACCCTCGAGACCATTCGGATAGGCGCGTTCGAGCAGCCCGAGGAAGCGCTTCTTCGGCGACTTGAACGTCAAGCCATCGAACGAATCTGAATTCATCCCGGGCGAAACATCGAAGCCCGCCCTGGTCGTCAGACCGGGCACCACGTCGACCTCGATGTGCCACGGTCCCAGGCGTATCAGCTCGCGTTCCAGCGCCTGTGAATCCATGTGCTCAGCATACGAATGAATGACGTACACTCGCCCCGCGTGGGGCCGCCGGACGAATTTGCCTTCATGCTGTGGCGGGTCGGCCGTCGAGCCGACAACGAGGAGGAGTGGAGGCGCGAGACAGGCTGGCGCCCCGAGAACCTCCGCAAGCCGGGATTCGCGCCGGCCACGGTGATCGACGTGGGCGCCGCCCGGGGCACGCCGAACCTCTACGACGCGTTCTCCGACGCGCATTTCGTGCTGATCGAGCCGCTCGCCGAGTTCGAGGAGGACCTTCAGCGAATCTGCAGGCGGCGGGGTGGCGAGTACGTGCTTGCGGCTGTCGGGGCGGCACCCGGGCGAGCCGAGATCCACATCAATCCGGCGATGCTCTACGAGAGCTCGCTGCTCGTGAACGAATGGCGCGGCGCCGAGCAACGTGAGGCGCTCGAGCGGCGCGAGATCGAAGTGACGACGCTCGACGCGTTACGGTCCGAGCGGGGCTGGAAGGGCCCGTTCGGCCTGAAGATCGACGCCGAAGGCTACGAGTACCGCGTGATCGAGGGCGCCGCGGCGCTCCTTCGAGACACCGAGTTCGTGATCGCCGAGGTCTCGATCACGCGTCCCTTCGCAGACGGTGCCTCGTTCGCCGAGTTCATCGCACTTATGGACAGCCACGGTTTCGCGCTGTACGACCTGCTGGACGGCCTCAAGCGCGGTAACGATGGAGTGGACTTCGTCGACGCGCTCTTCACTCGAGCCCGCCCTCAGAACTCGTACCCGTAGCGCTCGATCAGGAGCCGCGCCTTGCTCCCGACCAGATCGCGCAGCTCTTCGTCGTAGTAGTCGCGGTACGGTCCCCGATCCGTCGTGTGCTTCGGCGCCGATTTCTCCAGCCGCTTGAAGAAGGCGTCGCCGACAGGTACGTCGTGTCGCTCGAGAAACGCTTGGAAGTCACCCTGGAGCGCCTCGTAGCGGCCCGTCTCGAGTTGCCCCGACTCGATGCCGGAACCCGTGATCTGGATGAAGCGGGCCGTGTAGTGGTCGACGTCGAGCTCTTTCATGATCGGAGCCGTGACCGGGCTCTCGAAGTTCTCGCCCGTGCAGCAGTTGTAGACCGTTTGCCGGAAGTCGTTTCGACCGCTGCCGAACGCGGATGTCCACATCGCGCCCCTGCGATCCCCTGGATAGTGCTGGGTTTGATGGTGGTACCACGACACGTACCAATCCCAGGGGTTCCGCACGAAGCAGATCATCGGCAGGTCGAAGAAGTCGTGGGCAAGCTCGTCGTAGGGAGTGTGCAGCGGCAGGGCGTTGCGGATGAGCCACTCGCTCGGAAGCTGCTCAAAACAGGCATCGCGGATGAAGTTGCCACCGGTTCGGGGAACGTGGACGAAGACGAAGTACTTCGTGATCAGCATCCGCTCGAGCCGCGGCGTATGTCCCGGTGGGAACGTGGGCCAGGCCGTCACCATGCAGGCAACGGTACAAGGCGGTGCTAGGGTTCGAGCGAGGGGGTGAGGGACAGATGAGCGGCCGCATCCTCAGGGTGACGCTCGCGATCTGCATCGCGGCGGGGCTGCAGTGTCTTTCGTTTTTTTCCGGCGCGGCGCAGGCGGTGAGCGTGAGCGTCACCGGGCCGGAGGAGATGGTCTTCGACTGGACCACGGCGCGCTGCGACGACTTCGACATCCCGGACGGGACGACGCAGGTCCTGAGGGACTTCACGAACCGCATTCAGCTCGTCACGCCGAATGCGGCCACCCGGCGGATGGTGGGCCCGGACTTCCAGCACCTCACGCGCGAGTGCCAGCCTATTTTTCCCTCGCAATTCGACCCCAACCCCGCTCATTTCAACTACCAACACTGGCTGAACGGGCTCTACACGGAGAACGGCCGCGACGTGTACGCGATCGTCCACCACGAGTGGCACGGATGGGAGATCCCGGGCGCTTGCCCGGCCGGATCCGGCCAACGCCGATGCGGCTTCGTCGCCAACACGTTCGCGGTCTCGCACGATGGCGGCGACACCTACTCGGCCCCCGCGCCGCCGGACAACCTCGTCTCGGCCGTGCCGCCGCGGCCGACGATCGACGACTCGCGCACCGGCCTCGCCGCGCCCAGCAATCCGATCAAGAAGGGCAGCTACTACTACCACCTGTCGCTGATCCAATCCGACAAGCAGGATGTCGGTGTATGTGTCATGCGAACACGCGACATCGCCGATCCGCAAAGCTGGCGAGGCTGGGACGGAAGCGCCTTCAGCGTGCGCTTCCGGAACGCGTTCTATGAGAACGTGACCCCGTTGCGAACGCATACCTGTGAGGCGGCCTCGTACGAGAACATCCTCGGGATGTCGCGGTCGGTCACCTACAACACGGCTCTCGGCAAGTACGTCCTCACCGGCTCAGCGGTCAAGTTCGAGCCGTCGCAGAGCCGGTACGTCTACGGATTCTTCTTCTCGACGTCCGATGACCTCGTGCACTGGTCGATGCGGCAGCTGATCATGGAGGCGCCCAGCCTGATCAGCCATCAGTGCGGCGGCCCGGATGCCCTTGCGTATCCGTCCCTGATCGACCACGACAGCTCGGACCGCAACTTCAGGATCACGGACGCGACTGCCTACCTCTACTACGTGCGGCTTCACTACAACGCCGCCTGCCAGCTGACGTGGGACCGCGACCTGCTGCGACTTCCACTTCAGTTCTCCCCGTAGCCCAGCGCCGCTTCCGCGAAGATACGCGCGGCCATGGACCTGTCCGTTCTCTTCCTCGGCACGGCCGGCTCGATGCCGACCGTCCAGCGCGCTCCGACAAGCTTGCTGATCAGGCGCGGCGGAGACCGCTTGCTCATCGACTGCGGCGAGGGCACGCAGCGCCAGCTGCTGCGGTCAGTCGGCCTTCCCGACATCGAGCACGTCTTCCTCACGCATTTCCACGCCGACCACTTTCTCGGCCTTCCCGGCATGATGAAGACGTTCGCGCTCCGCGGGCGAAGCGTGCCGCTCACGATCTACGGACCGCGCGGATTGCGAGCGTTGATGGCGGACCTGCGCCGGATCTACGGGAAGCTCAGCTACGAGGTCCGGCTCGTGGAGCTGGCGCCCACCGAGGCGGTCGAGCTCGACGCGTACCGGGTGGGCGCATACGCGGTCGCGCACCGCACCGAGGCACTCGGGTACGCGCTCGTCGAGGACGACCGTCCCGGTCGGTTCGACCCGGCACGCGCGGCCGAGCTCGGCGTCGAGCCCGGGCCGCAGTTCGGGCTCCTCCAGCGCGGCGAGCCGGTCCAGGCCGGCGCTCGGACGATCGCGCCGCGCGACGTGATGGGCGAGCCTCGGCCGGGTCGCAAGCTGGTCTTCAGCGGCGACACGGAACCCTGCGAGTCGACGATCGCGATCGCCCACCACGCGCAACTGCTCGTTCACGACGCCACGTTCGCCGAGGAGGAGGTCGAGCGCGCGCGCCAGACGGGACACTCGACCGCGCGCCAGGCGGCCGAGGTCGCGCGGGCCGCCGAGGTCTCGCTGCTGGCGCTCACGCACCTCTCGTCGAGGTACTTCGCGCCCGTGATCGAGAAGGAGGCAGAGTCCGCCTTCCAGCCGGTGGTCGTTCCCCGCGATTTCGACGTGATCGAAGTGCCGTATCCCGAGCGCGGCCTGCCCGTCGCGATGAGCCTGCGCGAGCACCGGGAGCGGACGCGTCCGGAGGCGGCCTCTCAGTCGTTCCCGGACGCGTCCTGAGCAGGCTCGTCCCGGGCCGCTGTTACACTCGCCCCGTCGGTTCCTTTAACCCGGTCCAGCGAGGCCAGGAAGGGGCACGCAAACCCTTGAGCCACCCAGTCCTCGATCGCGAGGACCTCAGACGTACGCTCGTGCGAATTGCGCACGAGATCATCGAGCGCAACGGCGACGACCAGGTCGCGATCGTCGGCATCCATACCCGCGGCGCCGTGATCGCGGGACGGCTGCAGGTGCTGATCGCGGAGCTTCTCGACAAGCCCGTGCCACTCGGTGAGATCGACATCAGCTTCTACCGGGACGACGTGGGAGCACGCCCGCTGGGGGCTCAGCCGGTCGTGCACTCTTCGCGGATCGACTTCCCGCTCGCGGAGACGACGGTGGTGCTCGTCGACGACGTCCTCTACACGGGCCGCACCGCCCGTGCCGGGATCGAGGCTCTGTTCGACTACGGCCGCCCCGCCTGCGTGCAGCTCGCAGTGCTTGTCGATCGCGGCCACCGCGAGCTCCCGATCCGGCCCGACTACGTCGGGAAGAACCTGCCGACATCGCGCTCCGAGCGCGTGTACGTACGCGTCGACGAGCTCGACGGGGTCGACGAAGTGGAAATCGAACAACTGCCGGCGGTCGGCAAGCCGACCGCCGGGTTGCGGGAGGGACCATGAAGCACCTGCTCTCGATCGCCGATCTGGAACGAGGGGACATCGAGCGGATCCTCGGAGTCGCCGAAAGCTTCGCCGCGGTCGCCGACCGCGACATCAAGAAGGTCCCGACGCTTCGCGGCCGCACGGTCGTGAACCTCTTCTACGAGGCGAGCACGCGCACCAGCTCGTCGTTCGAGCTCGCGGCGAAGCGACTCTCGGCGGACCTGATCAGCATCCGCTCCGCGGGCTCGGCCGTCGACAAGGGCGAGTCGCTCAAGGACACCGTCGCGACGCTCTCCGCCTACGATCCCGCCGCGATCGTCATCCGATCCCCATGGGCGGGAGCGGCCGAGATCGTCGCCCGCAACTCATCGGCTTCGGTCGTTAACGCCGGCGACGGCAAGCGCGAGCATCCCAGTCAGGCACTGCTCGATCTCTTCACGCTCCTGCGTCACGTCAAGACGATCGAGGGACGCGAGATCTGGATCGTTGGGGACGTCATGCACAGTCGGGTCGCGCGGTCGAACGTGCTCGCGTTCGCTCGGATGGGCGCCCGTGTCACGGTCGCCGGCCCGCCGACGCTGATTCCCCGGGACTTCGAGACGCTCGGATGCGAGATCGCCTACGACCTCGAGCGGCTCGGCGAGGCGGACGTCATCTACGCGCTGCGAATGCAGCACGAGCGTATGGCCGACCACGCCTACTACGTGCCTTCACTTCGGGAGTACGTCTCCTGCTTCCAGATCGACTCTCGCCGGCTCCAGCCACGGCAGCTCCTGATGCACCCAGGGCCGGTCAATCGCGGAGTCGAGCTCTCGGCCGAGGTGATCGATTCGCCCCAGACGCTGATCGCCGACCAGGTCGCAAGCGGCGTCGTGGTGCGCATGGCGATCCTCTACGAGCTCCTGACCGCCGCGCCGGCCGGTGCGCCGCGAAGCGGCTCCCCGGCTCCCATCGTGGAGCAGCCGGCATGAGGGTGCGCCTCTCGGCGCGCACGGGTGCCCCCGCGTCGCTCGTCGTGAAGAGCGTGCACACACTCGATCCGCGGGCCGGGCTCGACGGCAGGCACGACGTGCTCCTGCGCGACGGGCAGATCGCCGAGCTCGCGCCGCCCGGCACGCTGGATCCCGACGATGTGACGGAGTCGATCGAGGGGGAGGGTCTGCATCTCTTCCCGGCCTTCGTCGATCCCCACGTCCACCTCCGCACACCGGGACGGGAGGACGAGGAAGACCTCGAATCGGGCACGCGCGCGGCCGCCGCGGGCGGCTTCTGTTGCGTGCTCGCGATGCCCAACACCGAACCCGTGACCGACAACGCATCGGTGCTTCGCTCGCTTCAGCAGCGGGCCGGCATCGAGGCTGTCGTCCCCGTCGGGTTCCTCGCTGCGATCACGAGGGGACAGGCGGGCGCGGAGCTGACCGAGATGGTCGAGCTCTCCAGTGAGGGCGCGGCCGGCTTCAGCGACGACGGCGTACCGGTCGCGGATGCGCGGCGCCTGCAGCAGGCGCTCCAGTATCAGCGCCTTGCCGGCGGCGTACTTGCCCTGCACGAGGAGGACCCGGCGCTCTCGGCTGACGGCGTCATGCACGAGGGCGCCGTCTCTGCGCTGCTCGGCCTCGCCGGAATCCCGTCGATCTCCGAGAGCACGATGATCGAGCGCGACGCCCAGATCGCGCGCTACGAGGGCGGGCGGCTCCACGTCTTGCACCTGTCCGCAGCCGAGTCCGTCGCCGCCGTCGAGCACGCCAGGGCCGCCGGCATCGAGCTCACCTGCGAGGTCACTCCGCATCACCTGGCGCTCACGGACGAGGCAGTGCGTTCGCTGGACCCGCGATTCAAGATGAATCCACCTTTGCGATCGCAGGACGACCGCCGCGCATTGATCGAAGGGCTTCGGTCCGGCGTGATCGACTGCATCGCGACCGACCACGCCCCCCATTCGCGCGAGGAGAAGGAGGCCCCGTTCGAGCAGGCTCCGATGGGCGTCACGGGGCTCGAGACGGCCTTCGCCGCGCTCTACACGGACCTCGTGCTGCCCGGCGTCATCGACCTGCGGCTACTCGTCGAGCGCTTGACGGCGGGCGGCACGCCGTACGGCCTCGCGCCGCCGACGCTGACGCCGGGTGCGCGCGCCAACTTCTGCCTGATCGACCTCGACGCCGCCTGGACTGTGGGGGAAGCCGGTTACGAGAGCCGCTCGGAGAACTCTTGTTTTGCCGGGCGGGAGGTTCGGGGCCGAGTGCTGATGACGGTCGCCGCCGGGGTCGTCGCATACCGCGATCGCGCCTTTTCCATCCGGCTCGCGAGGGACTCCCTGGTTGCCGGCCCAGGAGGGCGGCGGTGAAGCTGGACCGTGGCCGCGTCGCGCTCGCGGTGATCGACGTGCAGGAGGCCTTCCGCCCGGCGGTGCTCGAGTTCGAGCGGGTCGCAGGCAACGCCGGTGTGCTCGTACAGGGTGCGCGGATCCTCGGGCTCCCGCTGCTCGTCACCGAGCAGTACCCCAAGGGCCTGGGTCACACGGTGCCGGAGGTGGCTGAGTACCTCGAGGGCGTCGCTCCGCTCGAGAAGGTCAGCTTCAGCGCGCTCGGTGCGGACGGCTTCCCGGCGGCGCTCGACGACGAGCGCGACCAGGTCTTGCTGTGCGGGATCGAGGCGCACGTGTGCGTGAACCAGACGGCCGAGGACCTGCTCGCCACGGGCCGCGAGGTGCACGTCGTCCAGGACGCGGTCAGCTCGAGGACGGCCGAGAACCGAGCGCTCGGCCTGCACAAGATGGAACGAAGCGGGGCGGTGCTGACGAGCGTCGAGACCGCCCTCTTCGAGCTGCTTCGCGGAGCGGACGCGCCGGAGTTCAGAGAAGTCCAGGCGCTCGTGAAATGAGCGCGTTCGTGCTACTCGAGGACGGGACGCGCCTCGACGGGGTCGCCGTCGGCGCGCCCGTCCACGCCGTCGGCGAGGTCGTCTTCAACACGGCCATGACGGGCTATCAGGAAGCGGTCACCGATCCTTCCTACGGGGCCCAGATCATCACCTTCAGCTACCCGCTGATCGGCAACTACGGCGTTTCTCCAGATGTCGCCGAGTCGAGTGAGATTCACGCCCGCGCTGTGATCATGCGCGAAGCGCGGAATGAGCGGCCGGCGGGGTCCAAAGGCTGGCTCGACTGGCTCGCTGCCGAGGGCGTGCCCGGGATCAGCGGCGTCGACACGCGGGCGCTCGTCCGGCACATTCGCGACGAGGGCGCGATGCGGGGCGGGGTCTTTCCGGGGGCCGTGAGCGAGCGCGAGGCGCGCGAGCTGATCGAGGCCGAGCCCTCGATGGATGGACGGGACCTGGCGCGTGACGTTTCGCCTCCGGAGCCGGTCGTGATCGGAGCGGAGGGCGATGGGCCGAGGGTCGTCGCGCTCGACACGGGCATCAAGCGATCGATCGTGAAAAACCTGCAGCAGCGGGGCTGCCGCCTCGTGCTGATGCCCTGCGGGAGCTCCGCAGACGAAGTACTCGCTCAGGAGCCGGATGCCGTCTTCCTCGCGAACGGACCGGGCGACCCGGCGGCGCTCGACCACGTGGTCGGGACCGTTCGGGAGCTCGTCGGCCGGGTCCCGGTCTGGGGCATCTGCCTCGGCCACCAGCTGCTGTGCCGAGCCGTCGGACTCGAGACGTTCAAGCTCCGGTTCGGCCATCGCGGCGCGAACCACCCGGTGAAGGACCTGTCCACCGGCAAGATCGAGATCACCGCCCAGAACCACGGCTTCGCGGTGCTGGGTCCGGGCGGTGCACGCGCGATCGAGCACGACGAGCCGGTTCGGTGGGAGACGGACTTTGGCGCCGCGGAGCTCTCCCACGTGAACCTCTACGACCGCACGGTCGAGGGACTGGTGCTGCACGACGTGCCCGCCGCCTGCGTGCAGTACCACCCCGAGGCGGGCCCCGGCCCTCACGACGCCGTGCATCTGTTCGACCGGTTCGTGGAGATGGTCTCGTAGGCAGGAAACTGGCCCATCACCATTGCCCAAGCGCACCGACATCCAGAAGCTCCTGATCATCGGCTCCGGGCCGATCGTGATCGGCCAGGCCGCGGAGTTCGACTACTCCGGCGTCCAGGCTTGCAAGGTCCTTCAGGAAGAGGGCTACGACGTCGTGCTCGTGAACTCGAATCCCGCCACGATCATGACCGATCCAGAGTTCGCGACCGCGACCTACATCGAGCCGCTCACCCCCGAGATGGTGGCAGCCGTGATCGCGAAGGAGCGGCCCGATGCCCTGCTCGCCACGCTCGGCGGCCAGACCGCGCTCAACCTCGCCAAGGCGCTGCACGACGACGGCACGCTCGACCGCCATGAGGTCGAGCTGATCGGCGTGGACTACGGCGCGATCCGCCGTGCGGAGGACCGCGAGCTCTTCCGCGAGACGATGCGGGATGCCGGCCTGCGCGTCCCGCGGTCGGCGATCGCTCACTCGATCGCCGAGGCAGAACGCTCGGTCGACGAGGTCGGGCTCCCCGCGATCGTGCGCCCGGCGTTCACGCTCGGCGGCCACGGCGGCGGCGTCGCCTACACGCGGGCCGAGTTCGCGGAGCGTGTCTCCGAGGGTCTCAATGCCAGCCCGATCAACCAGATCCTGCTCGAGCAGTCGCTGATCGGCTGGGGTGAGTTCGAGCTCGAGGTCATGCGCGACCGCAACGACAACGCGCTCGTGGTCTGTTCGATCGAGAACATCGACCCGATGGGCGTCCACACCGGCGACAGCGTCACGGTCGCGCCGCAGCAGACGCTCTCGGACCGGGCCTACCAGGAGCTCCGCGACCAGGCGCTCACCGTGATCCGCGCGGTCGGGGTCGAGACCGGCGGGTCCAACATCCAGTTCGCCGTGGGTCCCGAGACCGGCGAGGTCCTGGTGATCGAGATGAACCCGCGCGTCTCCCGGTCTTCCGCGCTCGCCTCCAAGGCGACGGGCTTCCCGATCGCCAAGATCGCTGCCCGGCTCGCGGTCGGTTATGCGCTCGAGGAGATCCCGAACGACATCACGCGCCGCACGCCCGCCTCGTTCGAGCCGACGATCGACTACGCGGTCGTCAAGATCCCGCGCTTTGCCTTCGAGAAGTTCCCGTTCGCCGAAGGCGGGCTCACGACGCAGATGAAAAGCGTGGGGGAGGTGATGGCGATCGGGCGCACGTTCAAGCAGGCTTTCATGAAGGCGCTGCGCTCGCGCGAGCTCGACACCGTTCCGCGACCTCCCGAGGACACCGATGAGCTGCTCGAGCGGCTCGTGCATCCCTCGCACGACCGGTACGAGCTGCTGCTCGAGGCGCTGCGCCGCCGCGTGCCCGTGGACGAGCTCGGGCGGCGCATGGCGATCCACCGGTGGTTCCTCGATCAACTCGAAGAGGTCGTCGAAGCCGAGCGCGAACCGGGGCCGGAGTCACTCGCCCGCAAGAAGGACCTCGGTTTCTCGGACGAGCAGGCCGGAGTCTCGCGCGCGGAGCGCGTCGCGGCCGGGTTGCGTCCCGTGTTCCGGTCCGTCGACACCTGCGGCGCCGAGTTCGAGGCCGAGACGCCCTACTACTACTCGTCTTACGAGGGTGACACGCTCGGCGATCGGGCGGCCGAGATCCGCCGCGGCGCGCGGCCGAGTGTCGTGATCCTCGGTTCCGGGCCGAACCGAATCGGCCAGGGCATCGAGTTCGACTACTGCTGCGTGCATGCCGCGATGACCGTGCGCGACATGGGTCGGGACGCGGTCATGGTGAACTGCAACCCGGAGACGGTGTCGACCGATTACGACACCTCCGATCGCCTCTACTTCGAGCCGCTCACGGTCGAGGACGTGCTCGAGGTGATCGACGTCGAGAAGCCCGAGGGGGCGATCGTGCAGTTCGGCGGCCAGACCCCGCTGCGGATCGCGGCGGACCTGAAGGAGGCCGGTGTCCGGCTCCTGGGCACGCCGGTGGAGTCGATCGACCTCGCCGAGGACCGCGAGCGCTTCGGGGCGCTGCTCAGGAGGATCGGCATTGCGCACCCGCCGTACGACATCGCGCACGACGAGGCCGAGGCGATCGAGGCCGGTCGCAAGGTCGGGTTTCCCCTGTTGGTGCGCCCGTCCTACGTGCTCGGCGGACGCGCGATGGAGCTTTGCTACACGATGCGTGATCTCACCGCGTACGTCGAACGCCTGCGCGCCGGTGCGAGCGGCGAGCTCGCCGCTCGCATGTATCCGCTGCTGATCGACCGATTCCTCGAGAATGCGATCGAGCTCGACGTCGACGCGCTCGCGGACGGCGAGGACGTCCATGTCGCCGGGATCATGCAGCACGTCGAGGAGGCCGGGGTGCATTCGGGTGACTCGGCATGCGTGCTGCCCCCGCTCAGCCTCGGCGGCGAGATGCTTTCCGAGATCCGCCGGCAGACGACGGCGCTCGCGCTCGAGCTGGGCGTCGTCGGCCTCTTGAACGTGCAGTACGCGGTCGTCGAGAACAAGCGGCTGCGTGTCATCGAGGCCAATCCGCGCGCCTCGCGCACGGTGCCGTTCGTCTCCAAGGCGACCGGCGTGCCCCTCGCGAAGGTCGCCTGCCGGCTGATCCTCGGCGAGCGGCTTCGTGACCAGGACCTGCCGGCGGCGCGCGACGGCGGTCACGTGAGCGTCAAGGAGGCGGTCCTGCCGTTCCAGCGCCTCCACGGAGCGGACGCGCTGCTGGGGCCAGAGATGAAGTCGACCGGCGAGGTGATGGGAATCGCGGAGGACTTCCCGACGGCTTTCGGCAAGGCGCAGGCCGCGGCCGGCGTCGAGCTCCCGTCGGAGGGCACCCTTTTCATCACCGTCTGCGACAGCGACAAGCCGGCCGCCACCCAGCTCGCCGCCAGGATGCACGACCTCGGCTTCCGCGTGCTCGCGACGAGCGGCACCGCACAGGCGATCCGCACGATGGGGATTCCGGTCGAGCAGCTCAACAAGATCGGTGAGGGCTCACCGCACGTTGGTGACTACATCCTGCGCGGCGACGTCGACATCGTCATCAACACGCCGGCCGGCCGCGGCGCCCGCACCGACGGCTGGGAGATCCGGCGCGCCGCCGTCGAGCGAGGCATCCCGTGCATCACGACCATGACCGGCGCGTCCGCGGCCGTGCGCGCGATCGGCGCCACGCGCTCCGCCGGCAAGAGCGTGCGGTCGCTGCAGGAGCTCCACCGGCAGGTGGAGAGCTCGCCGGTGCCGCCTGAGGAAGTGGAGCCGACAGCGGCGTGACGTTGAAGGCGGTAGAAGCCGCCCGGCGAACGGTCGCGCCTTTCGGGCGGCGGCGCTGCGAGGTGGTCTCGAACGAGCCCTCCGGCCTCTACCGGCTGGTCGAGGCGGCGGATCCCAGTGGCCCGACGCCGCTCCCGGGGCAGTTCTACATGCTCGCGGCCGCGCGCCACTGGGGCGGGGAGGACGGACGCCCCCATCTGGCGCGCGCGTTCTCGGTCTGCCGCGTCCGCGGAGAGCGGCTTGGCTTCCTCGTCGACGCGATCGGGCCGGGGACGGCACGGCTTGCAGAGCTCGAGCCCGGCGAGCAGCTCTGGCTCGTGGGGCCGCTCGGGATTGGTTTCGCGATGCCCGAGGGAATCGCGCGCCCGCTCCTGGTCGGCGGCGGGGTGGGCCTTGCGCCGCTCGTGATCCTCGCGGAGTCGCTTCGCGAGGCCGGCCGCGAGCCGCATGTGTTGATGGGATTTCGCTCCGCCGCTCACGCGCAGTCGGCTGCCCTGGTCGGGCCGGGCGTCGCGCTGGCGACCGATGACGGCTCGATCGGGCACCACGGGCTTGTGACCGATCTCCTCTCCGCAGCGCTCCAGGAAGACGCGACGGTCTACGCATGCGGCCCGCCCGCGATGCTCGAACGGGTGCGGCAGCTGTGCGTGGAGCGGTCGGTCACCGCGCAGCTCGCGCTCGAGGAGGCGATGGCGTGCGGCTTTGGAGCGTGCTTCGGGTGCGTGGTGCTGACGCGGAGCGGCTACCGGCGGATCTGCGTGGACGGCCCGGTGCTCGCGGCCGCGGAACTGGACGAGTTTTGGCTGGAACGCTGACGTCTCACTTGGCCCCCGACCTCTCCACCGAGCTCGCCGGTCTCGAGCTCGCCCACCCCGTCCTGAACGGCTCCGGGACCTTCGACGCGATCGCGGCGCTGCGCACCTTCGGTTCGGAGCTGCGCCGGCTGTTCCCGTTCTCCGCCTTTGTCTCCAAGACCATCACGATCGAACCCCGGGGCGGGAACCCGCCCCCACGGCTGTGGGAGGCTCCCGCCGGCCTGATCAACTCGATCGGGCTGCCGAACAAGGGCCTTGAGGGGTTCCTCGCCCACGACCTGCCCCAGCTCGAGACGCTCCCGGTGCCGCTCGTCGTCTCCGTCGCCGGCTTCGGTCACGAGGAGTTCGCGCGGCTGGTCGAGGTGGTCGCAGCCGAGGCAGGCGTCGCCGCGCTCGAGCTCAACGTCTCTTGCCCGAACGTCAAGTCCGGCTGCGTGATGGGAGCCGAGCCGCACGAGACGCTCGCACTCGTGCAGCGCCTCCGGCCCCTCACCCCGAAGCCGCTGATCGTGAAGCTCACCCCGAACGCGAACGACGTCGGGGCGGTCGCCGCAGCGGCCGAGCAAGCCGGTGCCGACGCGCTCTCGCTGATCAACACGCTGCGAAGCATGGCCGTCGATCCGGGGACGGGGCGGCCGTGGCTCGGTGCCGGCAGCGGGGGTCTCTCGGGGCCCGCGGTGAGGGCGGTCGCGCTCGAGCAGGTTCACGCCGTGGCATCACGCACAACCCTGCCCGTGGTCGGCATGGGCGGGGTCCGTTCAGGCCGCGACGCGCTCGACTTCATGGCCGCCGGAGCGACCGCGGTGGCCGTCGGAACCGAGAGTTTTCGCGACCCGGCAGCCGCCGAGCGCGTGCGCGACGAGCTTGCGGAGCTGCTGTCGAGATGCGGTGTCGCGCAGGTCAAGGACGCCGTTGGGGCCGGGCACCTTGCGCCCAAAAGCGCTGTAATTGCAGCCCAAAAGTGAAGCAGCCTCGAGGCGTCTAGACCTCCTGGGGAGGTCGAGCCGGTTTCGTGAATCATTTGCGGAACTTTTTTCTCGCGTCATCTTGCACGTCGCTTTGCCGTGCGTATAATCGCCGCCCATGCCCGCCGCCACCAAGTCCCCGTCGGGTGCGCCGGAGCGCTCCCTGACGCAACGGATGGACGCCCTCACCGAGGCGAACCGCATCCGGACCAAGAGGGCGCAGCTGAAGAAGGACCTCCGTGCCGGACGCGCCAACATCAACGTCCTGCTGCTCTCCCCGCCCGACTACATCCAGAGCGCGAAGGTCTCGGACATGCTCCTCTCGGTGCCGAAGTACGGCCACGTCAAGGTCAACAAGATCCTCGCCCAGTGCCGGATCTCGCCGAGCAAGACGATCGGCGGCCTGTCGCAGCGCCAGCGCGCGGAGCTGGTCAGCCACTTCCGCAAGTAACGCGGGGCTCGCGAGTCCTTGGGCCGCGGCCGGCTGTTCGTGATCACGGGGCCGTCGGGCGTCGGCAAAGGCACCCTGATCGGCCGATTGCTCTATCGCCTCCCCGGCCTCAAGCTCTCAGTCTCGGCCACCACGCGGCCCCCGAGGCCCGGCGAGCGAGAGGGGGTCGACTACCACTTCAAGTCCGAGGAGGAGTTCGAGCGGCTTGCGCGCGAAGGGCAATTGCTCGAGCACGCCACGTACTCGGGTCACCGCTACGGCACCCCACGGTCGGAGGTCGAGCCCCTGCTCGAGGCGGGGAGAAACGTCGTGCTCGAGATCGAGGTCCAGGGCGCCCGCCAGGTTCGCGAGGCGATGCCCGAGGCGGTGCAGGTCTTCATCGCCCCGCCCTCGGCAGATTCCCTGCGGCAGCGGCTCGAAAGTCGGGCGACCGATCGGCCCGAGGAGATCGAGCGGCGCCTGTCCGCCGCGGAGGAGGAGCTTGCCGCCCGCAGCGAGTTCGCCCATGTGGTCGTGAACGACGACCTCGACCGGGCCACGAACGAGTTGACACAGAAGCTGAGCGACCCTGATGTAAACTCGCCCTAGGCCCCTGCGGAAGGGGCCATCAAGCCGATTAGGAGCAACTCTTGATTTATCCGCGCATCGACAGCCTGCTCGAACACGTCGACTCGCACTACGCGGCGGTCATCGTGGCGGCGAAGCGGGCCCGCCAGATCAACAACTACTACCACACGCTCGGCGAGGGGGTTTTCGAGGAGTTTCCCCCGCCGATGGTCGACACTCCCTCGAAGAACTACCTGACGATCGCCCTCGAGGAGGTCGCTCAGGGGAAGATCAACTCGCGCTACCGCGTCTGACGCCCGGCGGGAGCGGCCGGCTCGTGGCACGGATCCTGCTCGGGGTGAGCGGCGGCATCTCCGCGTACAAGGCGGTCGAGCTGGCGCGGCTGGCGACGAGGTCGGGCCACGCCGTCCGGGTGCTGCAGACCCGCGCCTCGCTGGAGTTCGTAGGGCGCGCGACCTTCGAGGGCATCACCGGCGCGCCCGTGCTGGTGGAGGAGTTCGAACGCGACCCCGCGCGCGGGGCGTACCCGGGCGAGCCCGTGCCCGAGCACGATCCGATCGGCCACCTCGAGCTCGCGTCCCGCTGCGACGTGTATTGCGTCGCGCCCGCGAGCGCGAACACGATCGCAAAGCTCGCGGCCGGCATGGCGGACAACATGCTGACGGCCGCATATCTGGCCTGCCCCAGCCCCGTCGTGCTCGCCCCGGCGATGAACAACCGGATGTACGAGCACCCTGCCACTGAGGCGAACCTGGAGACGCTTCGATCTCGCGGGGTGCACGTGGTCGAGCCTGGCACCGGCGCGCTGGCCTCCCGTGGCGAGTGGGGCGTGGGCCGCCTCGCCGAGCCCGCCGACCTGCTCGCCGCGATCGAGCTCGCCGCCGGGACCGGCGCGCCGCGTCCGCTGGACGGGCTGCGAGTGCTGGTGACCGCCGGAGGCACACGGGAACCGCTCGACTCGGTGCGTTTCGTGGGCAACCGCTCGAGCGGCCGGATGGGATTTGCGCTCGCGGCCGAGGCAGCGCGGCGGGGCGCCGCCGTCACCGTCGTCGCGGCGAACGCGGCGCTTCCACCGTCACCGGGAGTGACGATCGTCCCGGTCTCGACCGCCGAGGAGCTCGGGCGCGCGACGCTCGAGCGCTTCCCGTCCTCCGACGTGCTGCTGATGGCAGCGGCGGTCGCCGACTACCGGCCCGCGCGACCACAGGACGGAAAGATCCCGAAGGATGAGCACGACGCGCTCGCGGTCGAGCTCGTGCGAACGGCAGACGTGCTCACCGAGGCGGCTTCGCTTCGCCGTCCCGGACAGTTGCTGGTCGGCTTCGCTGCCGAGCACGGGCCCGAAGGCGTCACGCGTGCCCGTGGAAAGCTCGCCCGAAAGGGTCTCGACGCGATCGTCGTGAACGACATCTCGCGCCCCGAGATCGGCTTCGACTCCGAGGAGAACGAGGTCACGATCGTCAGCCCGGACGGCGAGCTGCACGTCTCCCAGGGCTCGAAGCACGAGATCGCAAGAGCCGTACTCGACTTCGTCCAGGCGCTTCGCGCTCGCTCCGGTACGCGGACATGAACTCGCAGCAGCTTCCTCCCGACCCGGCATCCGACGACGCCTACGCGCTCTTCCAGCGCGGCCTGTCGCTGCTCGCCGAGAGTCACTGGGCACAGGCGGCCGTCTCGCTCGAGAAGGCCAAGCGGCTCGAGCCCGACAAGACGTCGATCCGGGAGGCGCTCGGCCGGGCGTACTTTCGGAGTGGCCGCTACGGCCGCGCCGCGACCGAGTTCTCCGCCGTGGTCGAGCACAGTCCGGCGAACGACTATGCCCACTTCTGCCTCGGGCGCTCGTTCGAGAAGCTCGGCGACCGCCGGGCTGCTCGCCGCCACCTGTCGCTGGCCTTCGGGATGCGCCCGGACCGAAGGGACTACAGGCTCTATCGAGATCGAGTCCGCGCCTCGGACTAGGTAACGGGCCGTCCGGTGCGCGCTCTGGTCCAACGCGTCAGCTCCGCCTCGGTCACCGTCGACGGCGAGGTCGTCGGCGAGATCGGCGAGGGCCTCGTGATCCTGCTCGGCGTCGGCGCCGGCGATGGCTCCGAGCAGGCGCGGAAGCTCGCCGACAAGCTCGCCCGGCTGCGCGTCTTCGACGGGGAAACCGGTCGGATGGACCGGTCGGTTCTGGACCTCCGGGCCGGCGCGCTCTGCATCAGCCAGTTCACGCTCTACGGCGACACGCGGCGAGGGCTCCGCCCGAGCTTCACGGATGCGGCCGAGCCCGAGCGCGCGGAGCGTCTCTACGACGAGTTCTGCCGGGAACTGGAGGCGCGCGGTGTCCAGGTGGAGCGCGGCCGGTTCGGCGCGCGGATGTCGGTCGCGCTCGTCAACGAGGGACCGGTGACGCTGATGCTCGAGGCATAGGTTCTCGCCGCCCCGGGGGCCTCTCGAAAGCCAAATTTCCTCAGATTTCAGAGCCGGGAGCACCCGCCTTGCGCCGCTATACTTGCCCAACCGACACGTACGGGAGACCTGCGGCGCGTAAGCCGCTCTTTCGAAGTGGGCCTTCCAGCCCACTTTTTTTACGAAAATTGTTGAAACTTGCAGCGATAGAAGAGGAGCTTTTGGGGACTTACGACCCTGCCCGCCTTCAGGCGGACGTCGAGCAGCGCTTGGGCGAGCTCGAGCCTGACGTCGAGGTACTGGCCGTCGACGTCATCGGCAGCGGGCGTTCGCCTACCCTGCGGATCTTCCTCGACCGTTCCGGCGGCGTCGACCTCGACCTCTGTGCTCGCGTGACGCGCCACCTGCGCGACATGCTCCTGGACTTCACCGTCGAGGTCTCGTCCCCCGGGCCCGAGCGTCCGTTGACGAAGCTGGAGCACTACCGGCGGTTCATGGGTCGCCGTGTCCGCGTGCGGACACGCGAGGCGATCGAGGGCCGCAGCGACTTCAAGGGCGAGCTGATCGGCGCCGACGACAGCGGCGTCGCGCTCGCCGGCGAGTGGGGGACCGTGACGATCCCGCACGAGCGCATCCGGCGCTCGAACCTCGTCGCGCCATCACCCACCGGCAAGACCGGGAGGCAGAAGTGAGCAAGGAAATCGTAGAAGCAGTACAGACGCTCGAGAAGGAGAAGGGCATCTCGTCCGAGAGGCTCATGCGGGCGCTCGAGGACGCGCTCCACTCCGCCTACAAGAAGCAGCCGGGAGCCGCCAAATACGCGTTCGTGGAAATGGACCGGAAGACGGCGGACTTCCGCGTGTTCGAGCTCCTCGTTCCCCCCGAGCTCGAGGAGAAGCTCGTGAAGGAGGCGATCGAGTCCGAGCAGACGATCGACCCCGAGACGGGCGAGATGCGCGAGCCCGAGGAGCCCGAGATCGACCCCGAGCGCCTCGCCGAGTACAAGGACCAGATTCCCAGTCGCGACGTCACCCCGACCGACTTCGGCCGGATCGCGGCGCAGACCGCGAAGCAGGTGATCCTGCAGCGAATCCGCGAGGCCGAGCGCGACATGATGTTCGAGGAGTACCAGGACCGCGTCGGCGAGATGATCACCGGGATCATCCAGCAGTCCGACTCCCGCTACACGCTCGTCCAGCTGCGCGAGCGTGTCGAGGCCCTCCTTCCCAAGTCCGAGCAGGTCGACAGCGAGCGCTATGACCACGGCGCCCGCGTGAAGGCCGTGATCACGGAGGTCTCCTCGAGCACCAAGGGTCCGAGCATCATCGTCTCGCGCCGGAGCCCCGAGCTGATCAAGAAGCTTTTCGACCTCGAGGTGCCCGAGGTCGCGGATGGCCTGGTTGAGATCGTCAACGTCGCGCGTGAGCCGGGCTACCGATCGAAGATCGCGGTCGTTTCGCATGCGGACGGCGTCGACCCGGTGGGCGCCTGCGTCGGCCCTCGTGGCTCTCGGGTGCGGATGGTCGTGTCCGAGCTGCGCGGCGAGAAGATCGACATCATCCCGTTCAACGAAGAGCCCGCTCGCTTCGTCGCGAAGGCGCTCTCGCCCGCGCGCGTGCGCGAGGTGCTCGTGGACGACGAGAACAAGCAGGCGACCGTGGTCGTGCCGGACGACCAGCTCTCGCTGGCGATCGGCAAGGAGGGGCAGAACGCGCGTCTGGCCGCGCGCCTGACCGGCTGGCGCGTCGACATCAAGTCCGAGACCGAGTTCGCCGAGGAGGAGGCCGAGCTCGGGATCCAGCCGGAGGAGGACGTTTCCGGCCGCTGTCACGCGATCTTGAGCTCGGGCAAGCGCTGCCCGAACGCCGCGTTACCCGGTTCGCGGTACTGCGGCCTGCCCGCGCACCAGGAGCTGGCGGAGGCCGAGCAGCGTGGCGAGACTCCCGCGGCCCCGGCCGAAGAGCCGCCTGCGGAAGAGCCGGTGGCCGAAGAGCCGGTGGCCGAAGAGCCCGAGGCGGAGCCGCCCGAGGCCGAGCCGCCGGCCGAGCAGCCGTCCGAGACCGAAGACGAGGCTCCCGCGACCGAGGTGGTCGCTGCCGAAGCCGAGCAGACCGAACCCGCGCCGGAGCTCGAGACGGAGCCGGACGGCGCGATCGAGCAGCCCGCGGCAAGTGGGGAGGAGCGCTAACCCGCACTCATGTCGAAGAAGCGTGTCTACGAGATCGCCAAGGAGAAGGGAGTCTCCAGCAAGGAGCTTTTGGCTGCGCTCCAGGCAGCCGGTATCGACGCAAAGGCGCCCGCCTCGACGATTGAAGAGGCGGACGCGCTGAAAGTGCTATCGGGTGACGGGGCCCAGGGCACCGGGGGCGGCGCGAAGCCGTCCGCGCCACCCAAACCGCAATCGCAGAATCGGACCGCCGAGGCCGCGCCGTCGAAGGCCGCGCCCTCCGGCGGGTCTCAGCAGCAGCCCAGCGGTGGAACCTCCCCTGTCTCTTATACACATCTCCGAGCCCACGAGAC
>JBKOZI010000019.1:0-22576 GCA_046725795.1 Actinomycetota bacterium | reverse complement strand
GTCGCGGCCATCGCGGGCGTGCCCCGGTCGCGGACGCGGTGCGTCGGCGCCTCGCTGGGCGCGACGCGCGCGGTCGTGGGCAGACGAGGAGCGGTGGTTGAGCCCGACAGCGCAGGCAGGCGCGCCGCGCGGCGCCAGCGCGGCCCCACCAATGCGAGGACGATCTCCTCGAACCCGTCCCACGCGTCGCTCGCTGTCTGAACCCGGTCGTGCGGCTCCTTGACCAGCAGCCGCTCGATCCAGTCCGAGAACGCCGGGTCGACCTCGGGGTCGACGTCGTGCGCGGGCGGGATGGGGTCGCTCACCTGCCGCAGCAGGACCGCCATCGGCTCTTCGGTGTCATGGAACGGGACTTGGCCGACGAAAATCTCGAACGCCATGATCCCGACCGAGTACAGGTCGGTCCACGGCCCGACCTCCTGTCCCTGCGCCTGCTCGGGGGCTATGTAGTTGGGAGTCCCGACCGTGGTGCCGGCGGCCGTCAGGAAGCTCCCGCTGTACGCTGGCCGGTCGCCTTGGCGATCCCGAAGTCCGTGAGCTTCACGCGGCCGTCCGACGTGACCATGACGTTCTCGGGCTTGAGGTCACGGTGGACGATCTGGCGGCGTTCGGCGTAGTCGAGCGCGGACAGGATCCCCTCGAGCACGCCGGCGATCAGCGGCAGCGGCATATTGCCGACGTGCGGCCGAAGCGATCCCCGCTCGACGTACTCCATCGCGATGCACGGGACGCCGTCGCTCTCGAAGTACTCGTAGACGGTGACGATGTTGGGGTGGCTGAGCGACCCCGCGAGCCGCGACTCGCGCAGGAAGCGCCGGGCGAATGACGGCTCTGCCTGGCGAAACGCGCTGAGCTCCTTCAGCGCGACGAGGCGGTCGAGATCGGCCTGGCGGGCGAGGTACACGGTGGCCATACCGCCCCGCCCGAGCTCGTCGAGGATCTCGTAGCGACCGACGGTCCTCGCGACGCGATTGCCCACCGTCCAGAACCTAGGCGCGAGGAGCCGCCCCGCAACAAGCTCCGTCGACCGGGCGATAGCACTTGGCGCTCACGTGCGAGCCGATCGCATCCGACGCTCGACCGAGCGCGGGACGGTGTTGCGCGGGCGGCCTGCGGGGGTTCGCTTGGAGGAGCATGGAGACGCTCCGCTACGCCACCCTCTTCGCCGGCGCGCGGCTCGACCTCATGCTGCGGACACGTGCTCAGCGGCTATCGCGACGGGCCATGCGCTGCGCCGGGCTGCTCACCGCCGCGATCGCGGCGGTCGCGTACCTGCGCGGCGCGGACATGCGCGGCGTGCTTGCCGGCAGCCAGCCGGTCATGCTGCCCAACGTGCTGGGAAGCGCGCGCAGCGACGGGGCGTCAGCGCCGGGCGGCGCTCCACGTTCGCAGCCGAGCGCGTAGGCGGCGGACGCGATTGCCGATCACGACCCCGGCGGCCGCGGCGAGCGCTCCAAGCGCCACCCCGACCAGCACCATCGGAAGCGGACCGTGACCGGCCCGCGCCCGAGGCTGCGGCCGGTGCGCGGGACCGCCCTCGTCGGGCTCGTTCTCGTCGGCCTCGTTCTCGTCGCCGCTGCCGAAGATCGCGCCGAGGTCGATCAACGCCACCGGCGCCGACGCGACATGGTCGCCCGTGCGGTGCGCAGCGAGGGCCCCGCGCCGGCGAGCGCGACGACGATCGCGAGCAGGCAGGCGATCCGCATGGGACTCATGCCGCGGCCAGCTGCCGGGGCGGCGGAAGCTCGCCCTCCTGCTCCACCCGCGCTGCCTCCACGTCGCCCAGGTGCTCGGCGGCCCCACTCGTACATCGCCATCAGCGGGCCGGTGAGGCTCCAGCCAAGCGGAGTGAGCGAGTACTCCACCTTCGGCGGCACCTCGGCGTAGACATGGCGGGCGATGAGGCCGTCGCGCTCGAGCGCGCGGAGCGTGTGGGTGAGCGTCTTCTTCGAGATCTCCCCGACCTCGTAGAACACCTCGCTGTAGCGGCGAGTCCCGTTCGCCAGCAGGTACAGGACGTCGACGCTCCACTTGCCGGCGAGGAGGTCGACCACCGCGCGGGTGCCGCGGACCATCTCGAAGTCCGTGACCTCCTGGCGGGCAGAGCCGATCGAAACGACGCGGTCGTCTGTGATGTCGTGGATGCTCATAGCGTCTCGGTGAGGAAGATCAGGGCGGCGAGCGCGAAGCCGAGCGTCGCCAGTCGCACCGCGAGTTCGATCCCGTGGTGCACGACGTTCGGCTGCGGCCCGTCGGGATCGTCGGGGATGGCGATCCGCTCCCCGGGGTTGCCGCGCACGAGCCTGCGCTCGATCGCGTAGTCGTAGAGCGCGCGCACCGACGTCACGAGCGCGCGCTGCCGGCGCCGGGACATGCCGGCGCTGCCCAGCTCGTGCACGAGCGACTTCACAACGCGTCGACGGACCTCGCTGAGGCCCATCGTGCCCAGCTTTTCGCCGAGGTGGCCACCCAGGTACCAGCGCAGCCGCCGAGCGTCATCGTCCGCGAACGGGCGCCCGTATCGGTCGCGGGCCCAACCGTCGTCGACCGCTTCGAGGAACTCGTCGACGATCTCCTGCACGGTTGGTCCCGCCGGCGCGGCCGGGCACACCCGGCGAGCGTGATCGGGCTCGCTCGTGGTGGAGCGGACGAAGACCCTCGACCACCCTCGCTTCGTTTCGTACGCCATCCCGCCGCCGACGGTACGAGGAGGCCCTGCACCCATCGACAGGCGTGGCTTCTCAGTCGATCGCCGATTGGGAGCGCGGCGGCGTGATGCGCAGGATCCGGGCGTCGGCCGCTGTCGGGTGTCCGCGGCCGTCGCGGTAGCTGGTCAGCACGACTCAGACAAGCCGAAATCGAGGCGCTGACTAGCCGATAGTTGCGCGCGCACAGCGGATTCCACGTCGGTGCCCCACCCAACGGCACGTTGTCAGGTGTCAATGGGCGCGGCTGGGTTCACACCGGCGACCTCTCGCGTGTCAGACGAGGGGACGCTCGGAAGATCCGCTCATGCGCGGTCTGCGGCGACGACGCGAATACCGGGGGATGAGCCGCCGAGCGAGCCTACGCCCTTGTTCCGCCAAGTACGGCCTCGCAAGGCACAGCAGTTGCGCGTCCGCAAGCTGACGGGCGAGCGCGGCAAGCCCGGCCCCTCGCGCGGTTCGTGGATGAATCTGAAGACCGGCGGTCACACGGGACAGCGCATTTCCGTCGCGCCGGTCTCCTCGCAGGGCATGTCTGCGCCCAGCATGACGCTCTCCCCGCAGCGCGACCACCGTCGCAGACGCCGATGTCGTCGCGGCGCTCGGTGGCACGGGCCCAGGTTTCTCCACCTCGCCGGTTCGCCTCCCGCGGCGTGTCAAGCGGAGCCCCGCAGCCTCGTTTGCCGCCGAGTCCGCCGGAGGGTTGGCTCATACCCCCCAGTTGGCGTGGTACTCGGCAGCGTCGAGCCCGAGTTCGAGATAAAGCTGTGCTTCGGCCTCATGCCAGCACCGATCGGAGTCGATGCTCAACTCTAAGGCGAGGGTTTTGAACGGGCTCCGTTTCACCTTCAGCGTGCCGCCTGCCAACCCGAAGTTCTGGTGCTCCTCGATCATGCGAGCTGGTCCCCGGGGTTCGAACCCCAGCTGGCGCGTGCTTGGACAGGAGCCGAGTTCGTGCCGGTCGCCGCTTTTCGCGTACGGGTGAGAGCCGACGTCATCGCCGCCGCGGGTCTCGGGCCCGCGACGACGCCCACGAAGGAGGCGAGGCAGGCGCGGGTGAGGCACCCGCTTTCGTCGTGCAACGCTGTGGTCTGGAGCGCGGCCATGATGGGAGGGACCGTACGGCGAGCGCGGCGCCGGATCGATCGGAGGTAACGATCACCGGTGAGCCGGTCCCGAGCAGGCCGCTACCGGTGTCGAGGACGATCCGGCAGGGGTTCGCATGGCTCCCGGAACTCGGTTGGCTCGTGAGCCAGCATGCGCCGTCGTACGCTTGCGGGTGCTCAGCGCAGCGCGGCGGCGGCGTCGACGAGGCCGTGCCCGTACCGGATGTCGTAGCCGGGCGGGCCGACGTCGCGCGCGGCCTGCTCGATCAGCTGCTGTACGGCAGCGGGGGAGGGATGGGCGCCGAGGCGCTTGGTGGCGATGACCAGCGCCGCGAGCCCGGCGACGTGGGGCGTCGCCATCGAGGTCCCGTAGTAGCCCGACGGCAGCGCGAAGCGGGTCGGGTCGGGTCGGGTCGGCAGTCAGGGTCTCCTGGTAGATCGAGCGGCCCGGCGCCCCAGGGTGACAGGTGCGCGCGGTCCCAGTCGTCGTCGGCAGGCGCGGCGTCGGGGCCACCCCCCGGGTGCCGCGACGTCGACCTGGACCCCGGCGTTGGAGTACTTGGCTTGGCAGCCGTCGGCCGTCGTCGCGGCCACGGCGATGACGCGTTTGATCGCGCGGGGAACGGGAGCTCTGAGGGGCTGGCCCCGTTCCCCGCCACCGCGGTCACCACGACGCCATGCTCACGCGCGTACCTGAGCGCTGCGAGGACGTCGGGGATGTCCCCGGCGTCGACGAACGGCGCGAACTCGAGGCTCAGGTTGATCACGTCGGCGCCATGGCTCACCGCGTACCGGATGCCACGCGAGATCGCCACTGAGTCGCCGTCTCCCGAGGCGTCGAGCGTGCGCACCGGCATGATGCGCGCCGCATAGGCGATGCCGGCCGCGCCGATCTGGTTGTTCGCGGCCTCGGCGATCGTGCCCGCGACGTGCGTGCCGTGGCCGTCGGCGTCGAGCGGATAGGGATCGTCGTCGACGAAGTCGTACCCGCGCACAAAGGCGCGGAGGTCGGGGGCGCGGCGCCGTGCTCCGAGGTTCCTGTCGGCCACGCCGGTGTCGAGGACGGCGATGACCGCGCCGCGGCCGCCGGGCGTACCGCGAGCGTCCGCCAGCGACCATGCCTCGGGCATGTTGATCCCAAACGGCCCGACGAAGTTCCACTGCAGGGCAAGGCCGGGATCGTTGGGATAGAAGGCGCTCGCGCGCGCGATGTGGTTGGGCACCGCGTAGGCGACGTGCGGATCGCGCCGCAGCACCGCCACCGCATCCCTCACGGTTCGGCCCTCCTGGACCTCGAGGTGCTTGGACCCGCCGGGCAGCACCCGTGCGGCGCGCGTGCCGGCCGCCGTCTCGGCGGCCGCCTGCTCCGACGGCGGCGTGCCCGGTTCGTATCGGACGATCACATCGTAGGGGCGGACGAGCTCGCCGGCGGAGGCTGCGGGCGACGCGACGGCAAGGACGGCGAGCACCGCGAGACCGGTGACGAACGTGGACCAACGGTCTGTTGGGCGAGCGCTCACGGCGGAGCGCGAGGCTAGGTCGCACGGGCGCGCTGGCGGGGAGGTGCGAGTGCCCCCCAGGCGCCTCGAGGTGCCCTCGACGCGGACCCCGGCTGCGGAAGCTGCGGAACGGGCTTCTCGATCGAGACTCTAAGCCTCAAGTAGACAGTGAGGCTACGGGTATTTCTGTCTGCAGAAGGCTTGTTTCTCCGTTGCTGCCGGCGGCTCGGGCCGCTTCGTATCGGCTGAGAGCGCGAGGCGATTGGCGACTCCACGGGCCACGCCTACGGTGGCCGCGAACCTGTGATTTCCAACCGCTTTCAGAACGGAGAGCTCATGCTCAACAGACCCCGCGCTCTCGTGGCGGCAACGCTCGGCGCGCTCGTCATGGGGCTGGCGTCGACAGCGGCTCTTGGAGGCCTTCCTGGTGTGGAGGCGGCGCGGGCTCAGGCTCCCGCGCCACCGTCCGATCCCGGGACGGCCCCGGATGCTGCGCCCGACGCCGCGCCTATCGACCTGGGGCCGGCGGACGCCCCGCCGCCGGCGACGCCGGGTGACACGACGCCGGCCGATACCGGTGACAAGACGCCGGCCGATACCGGTGACACGACGCCGGCCGATACCGGTGACACGACGCCGGCCGATACCGGTGACACGATGCCGGCCGATCCGGCGGGCGCCGGCGACCCGGGGGCTGGGCTGGATGACACGGCCACCGGCGGCCTCGACGAGACCGGTCTCGGCGGTCCCGTGGATGAGACCGGCACCGGCACCGATCCCGCCGGCACCGGCGCAGGCACCGGCAGCGGCACCAACACCGGGACCGAGCCCGCCCCGCCAGCCGATCCCGACGCCGGCCTCGACGACACGCCTGTTGGGTGCCTGGACGAGAGCGGCCTTGCTGGGCCCATCGACGAGACTGGCGCCGGTGCAGGCGCCGGCACCGACGCCGGCACGGGAACGTGCGCGGCGACCGGCACGCCGTCCGCGACCGATCCGTCAACGGACCCCGAGGCCGGCCTCGACGACACCCCGGTGGGAGGCCTCAACCAGACCGACCTCGGCGGGCCGATCGACGAGACCTCGCAGCCCGGCTCGGCCCCGACGCCGGCTCCGACTCCCACGCCGAGCCCCGCTCCCTCGTCGGGAACGGGAGGCGCCGCGCCCGCTCCGGTGTCCGGTGGGCCAGGGGTCTTGCCTGCGCCCGTCTACACGGTCACCGGGCCGAGCGCACCGACCACCGGCGGCGGCAAGGTCGCGCCCAAGCACAAGGCCTCCAAGAAGCACAAGAAGAAGCACAAGGCCAAGCACAAGCGTCGCAGCACGCGCCACCGCAAACACGGTGCAACGCGCAAGCACAGCCCATCGAAGCGGCGGACGCACAAGCGGCGCCTCGACGCCGGCAAGCGCAGCCGGTCACAGCGCCTCGACATCGCGGCGCTGCGGCCGCCTATCGTCGTGGGCCCGAGCGGACGCTGAGGCGCGCCAGGTGAGCCGCGCTCGCCGCACCGGCTTCGCGGCTCACCTGCCCGCCCTCGCCGCCCTTGCGCTCGCGATGGTCGCAGCCGCTGCGTCGTACTCGCTGCACGTGGAACGGTCGGCGAGCTCGCGCCAAGACGCAAACGAGCTCGCCCGGCCCGCCCGGCGCGCCGACCCGCAGCGTTCCAGCTCGCACGCGCATCGCAACAAGCACAGACGTCACCACACGCGCGCGGCGACCGGCCGAGCGCACCAGCAACGACGCGCGACCGCGACGCGGACCGTCGTCGTCACGCGCGTGGTTCAACGGCGCTGCGAGGGCGCACGCGCGCCCAGCCGCGACGCCCGGCCCGCGAGAGAGCTCGCCCCGCAAAGAGGGTCGACCCCACGCGAGCGGACGCCGAGACCGAGAACGCCGTCGACCGGGAGCTGCAGGAAGTGATCGACCAGGAGATCCCGCCGCGCGCGCAACCGTAACGACCATCGCCACTGACCGAAAGGAAACGCATGCCCGATGAAACCCGCACCAGCGCCGATGACCTGCCGCACGGCACGTTCGCCGAGGGTCAGGCCGATCCCACCCGATATCCCGACGACATTCGTTCAGGGCACTTCAGCGACGGCGAGGCGCAGCCCGTCGCCGACGAAGAGGCCGGTCGCTTCAGCGAGGGGGTCGAGCAGCTCGGCGACGCAGATCCGGAGAAGCACGTCGAGCGCACCTTCGCCGACGCAGAGCGCTGACGCCACGCCGACGCGCGGCCTGCACCGGCGTCCACGCCGTGGCCAGGTCATCGTGCTGGCCGGCCTCGTCGCGCTGGCCATGGCCTTGAGCGATCTGGCGGCCGTCACGCCGGCCGTGGCGGACGGCAGCGACCACCCCGCGGCCAAGCGCTGTGTCGGTGCGGAGGAGGCCAGCGCACGCACCGCCGACGACGGCAACGACGACGAGGCAGCGCCACCGAAGTTCAGCTCGGCCTTTTACGCCCGTACCTTCACGCTCGATGCCTCGCTCGACGGGCTCGACGGCAACGAGCTCCCGATTTCGATCGAAGAGGTGTGCGACGTGCCGAAGGCGCTCACGAAGCACGCAGGCCGGCTCGCGGGCACCGAGGGCATCGCGCTGCTGTCCGCCCGCACCACCGTGTGGCTTGATCGGACGCCGCTTCAGGGGGATGGGGCCATCAGCGCTCTTGACGGCGCCGACACAGCCGTCCTGCGCGTCCGCCTGGCGCCCCGGCGCCATTGGGGCGAGGACGAGGACGGCGACAAGGTCCCGACGTTCGCGACACGGCGCATCACGATCACCGATTGAAGCGCGCCTCGGGCGCTGCGCCGACGACACGCAGGCGCTATCGCGCGATCGGCGTTCGTTGTTGATCAGCGGCGGTCGCGGCGTACCGTCGATTGCGAACCGTCCGCGTTCGGCCCCTCCCCCGACGGGACGCGGACGCCGGCCCCTGCCAGAGATCGCACGGGCCCCATCAGAGCCCCGCCCGCGCCCGCTCCTCTCCTCCTCGGGCGCGGGCGTGAGGCTCCGCCGGCCGCGCTCGCGCACGAGCTCGGCGATAGGCCAGGCGACTCGTGTGCGCGCCGTCGGCGATTGAGAACGCGCACGCCCGCGCGATCCTGCTCGGCATGACCACCGCTCGCGCCGCCGCGTACCACCGAATCCTTCAGACCCTTCATGACGTCGGACCCGCCAAGCTCTGGCCGAAGGAGCAGGCCCGCGTCCGCGATGCCGCTGACGCTCTCCTGTTCTGCAGCGATCTGGCGCATGACATCGCGGCGCGCGAGGCGCTCGCGGAGATCTCCGCTCTGGGCGACGAACTGATCGCCTCCGCGCGCTGGTCGCGCGAGCGCGCGCACCGCCTCCTCGACGACGTCTGGGCCTGCGGCCCTTCGCGCGCGTTCGGGCTGCCGATCGCCGCATAGCCGACACCATGCCGCGGATCGTCATCGCCGGCGGCGGGATCGCCGGCCTGGAGGCACTCGTGGCGCTTCGCGCGCACCTCGGCCCCGAGGCCGAGATCGAGCTGCTCGAGCCCAACGCCGAGCTGATCGAGCGCCAGCGGGCCGTGGCCGAGCCGTTCGACGCGGGTGGCCCGCGGCGCTTCGAGATCGGCCGCATCGCCGCCGACCACCATGTCGCCGTGCGCCCCGACCGGCTCGCATCGGTCGACACCGATGCTCAGCGCATTCGCATGATCGCGGGTGGATCCGCGGAGTATGACGCGCTCGTCGTCGCCGTCGGAGGCAGGCCGGACGTCGGGGTTCCGGGCGCGCTGACCTTCGCGGGACCGCGCGACGTGCCGGCCTACCGAAGCCTGCTCGACGACATCGCGGCGGGGCGCGTCACCCGCCTCGGCTTCGCGGTGCCGGCGCACGTGGCGTGGGCGCTGCCGCTCTACGAACTGGCGCTCATGACCGCGGAGCGCATCCGCCCCCGGCGCGAGGACGTCGGGCTCGTCGTCGTCACGCCGGAGCACGGCCCGCTCGAGGCGTTCGGCGACCGCATCGCATCACACCTGTGGAGCATGCTGGCCGAGCGCGACATCCAGGTACTGACCGAGACCGTGCCGCTGCGCACGGGGCCGGGCGGGCTCATCGTCGCCAACGGCGAGCCCGTTCAAGTCGAGCGCGTGGTGGCGCTGGCTCGCCTGCGCGGGCCGTGGATCGACGGCCTGCCCCACGACGAGCAGGGCTTCATCCCGACCGACGAGCACGGCGCCGTGCCGGGCGTCGACGCGGTGTGGGCGGCCGGCGACGCGACGACATGTCCGATCAAGCAGGGTGGCCTTGCCGCCGCGCAGGCCGACGCGGCCGCGGCATCGATCGCGGCGTCGCTCGGCGCCGACGTGTCCCCGGAGCCATTTGGCGCCGTACTGCGCGGCGTGCTCCTCGACCCGCACGGTTCGCGATTCCTCGACTCCAGGCGAGGCGACCTCTCGACCGCGCCGCTGTGGTGGCCCCCGACGAAGGTCGCCGCCCCGTACCTCTGGAGCTACCTCGAACCCGGTCGCGCGCACGCAGGCTCATGACCGGCGAGCCTCATCGAGTCGTCATCGCGGGTGGTGGCGTCGCCGGCCTCGAGGCCTTGCTCGCGCTGCGAGCGCTGGCGGGCGATCGCGTCGAGCTGACGCTGGTCTCGCCCGGCCCCGACTTCTTCTACCACCCCGCTGCGGTCGCGGTGCCGTTCGCCCGCGGCGAGGTGCGCAGGACACCCCTCGCCCATGCTGCGGCGAGCGTGAATGCACGGTTCGTTTGCGCGCCGGTCACCGCAGTCGACGACGCCGAGCACCGCATGCTGCTAGGAGACGGCGGGACGCTCGCCTACGACTCGCTGGTGGTCGCGACCGGCGCAGCGTCGACCCCAGCCTTCCCCGGCGGCCATGTCATGACGTGGGACGACACGTCGGGCGTCGACGCGTTGGGAGGGCTCCTGCGCGACCTCGAGGAGGGCTACACCGCGTCGCTGGCCGTGGTCGTCCCGCCGGGCCCCGGCTGGCCGCCGCCCGCGTACGAGCTGGCCCTGCTCATCGCCGACGACGCCCGGGGTATGGGCATGAACCCCCGGATCACGCTCGTCACTGCCGAGGAGGCGCCGCTTGAGATCTTCGGCTCCCGGGCGATCGAGTTGATGTCGGAGGAGCTCGCGCGGGGCGGTGTGCGCCTCGAGACCGGCGCCTATGCCGAGCTCGACGAGGGGCCCCCGCGCCGCCTGCTGCTTCATCCGTCGGGCCGTCGCCTCGTCGTCGACCGCATCGTGGCCTTGCCGCGCCTGCGCGGCCGCGCTCCCAGAGGCCTCCCCGTGGACGCCGACGGGTTCGTGCCCGTTGACTCCCACGGGCGGGTCGCCGGCGTCGGGGACATCTGGGCCGCGGGTGACGGCATCACGTTCACCGTCAAGCTGGGCGGACTCGCCGCCGAGCAGGCCGACGCGGCAGCCGCCGACATCGCGGTCCGAGCAGGCGCTCTCGTCGAACGCACACCGTTCCGGCCCGTCCTGCGCGATCAGCTCCTCACCCCGACCGGCCCGCGCTACCTGCGCTACGACGCAGCGGGCGGAAACGGCGAGGGTGACGCGAGCGCGCGCGCCCTGTGGTCGCCGCCGACCAAGATCGCCGCGCGCTGGCTCGCGCCATGGCTGGTCGCGCTTGACGACGATGCGGCCGCCGCCCACCTTCCGCGAGCGGGAGGCATGCCCGTGCAGGTCGACCTGCATCGCGACCTGATCCGCCCGTAGGGGCGTGGGCCGTCGCCCGCGCTTGGCGGCCGGTGCTGTGGTGCGTCAGCCCGCCGAGCGCCCGTTGGCCCGCGACAGGCCGCGCCGCGCCTCGCCGAGCTCGACGCCGGGGACGATGAGGACCGGGCAGAGCGCGTGCTGGGCGACGTGGTGCGAGCCGCTGCCCAGCAGCAGCGATTGCACGCCCGTCAGTCCGCGTGTGCCCATGACGATGACGTCGTACCCGCCATCCGCCACGTCGACGATGGTGCGCCATGCCGACGCCGTCGCCGGCTCGATGCGGGCCTCGGCGTCCAGCCCGAGGTTGCGCGCGTGCTGGGCTCCGGCTTCGGCGAGGCGCGCGGCGCGGGCCTCGTCCTGCTGCTCGGCGTCGGGCGGGATCGCCACGGCCACCATGCCGCCGGCGGCCGCGATGGCGGTGGGCTCCCACGCGTACAGAACGGTGGCCCGGGTGTGGCGCGGGAAGAGAGCGGCGGCGAAGGCGATGGCCTCCGTGGCCTGCTCCGATCCGTCGTAGCACAGCAGCAGGTGTGGGTCGTGGAGCATGCGCGCGACGTTACGTGCGGCCCGATCGCCTCTCAATCGACGCCCGCGATCACGCGATCGGCGCCATTTGATCACCTTGTCCGGCGCTCGAACGCGGCGAGCGCGCGGACGAGCGAGAGCCGATCCCCGAACGCCCCGGCCCGGGCGACGACGTCGAGCTCGCCGCCCGCCGTCCGCCCGAGCGGCACGCCGGGCTCGATCTCGCCGACGAGCTCGATGCCCGCGATCCCGAGCGCATCGCATACCGCGCGCACCGTCTGAGCACCGGTGACCACCAGTCCACCCGCGTGGGCGCGGGCCAGCGCCCTGCAGGCGACCGCTGCGAGTGCCTCGGCGACGCGCGCGCACAACCCCGTCAGGGGCGGCTGCAAGCCGCGGGCAAACAGCGCTGCGTCGGCGCCGACGGCGAGCGCGCGCGCGACGGCCGCCGCGGCGTCGTCCATCAGGCGGTCTGCCCGTGGGCCGTCGCAGGCGAGCGCGAGCGGATCCACCTCGACGGGCGCCAGGCGCAACACCGATCGCAGCGTGGACAGCTGCGCCTCGATCGGCCGCGCCATGCCGCCGACGACGACCAGGATCGGACCGTCCCGGCGCGGGCGGGCTGGTTGACCTGCTGTTGCGCCGCCGACCACGGAGGCCGTCAGGGGCGCGGCCAGGGCTGTCGAGCCGACCCAGAGGGGCGGTTCTGCCAGGCGCGCGCCCCAAGCGACGATGTGCTCGAGGTCCTCGTCGGTCGCAGCGTCGCAGACGAGGATCACCGATGGCTCGCCCCGCCGCACTCGGGCGAGGCCGCCGTTGCGCAGAGCAGCCACGCGCATGGGCACCACGTGCGCGCGCGACGTCGCCCGCAGCGGCCCGATGAGGTCTATGCCCGCTGCTGGCCATGTCGAAGCGTGCTGGCGTCCGTCCACGGTGGCGCGGCCCAGCGCGGGCAGCGCGGGGGCGAAGATCGCCACGCGTCGTCCGCTTCCCGCCAGCGCTGCGTCGACGGCGCTGCCGACGTTGCGGCGGGGCGCAGAGGCCACGTTGAGATACAGCGTCTCGCCGGCGTCGATCTGTCGGACGGCGCGCCCGATGCGAGCGGCGGCGCCGACCGCGGGCAGGCGCCGCGTATCGAGGTCCCAGGCCATCGCATCCCAGTCGTCGCGCCGCTCGCCGGCAGGCCCCGTGAGCCAGACGGCGGTGCGCGCACCGAGCCGCATCGCCGGCAGTGCGCAATCCGCCGCCGCCGCCAGGTCGTCGGCGAGAATGGTCAGGCGCATCGGTCAGCTCGTCGCGATGAGGCGACTCGCCACCTGCGTCACGACGGTGCTCGGAATCGCGAAGCCGATTCCCGCCGCCTGCTCGCCGCCGAGCTCAGGGTCGGTCGCCGTGAGCGTCGGGATGCCAACGACGCGCCCGAACAGATCGACCAGCGCGCCGCCGGAGTTGCCGGGGTTGATCGCCGCGCTGGTCTGGATGAGCGGCGACAACCTGACGGCGTCTCTCTCGGAGACCGACCGCCGCAGCGACGAGACGATGCCCTGTGTCACGCTCGAGCGCAGCCCGAGCGGATTACCGATCGCCAGCACGAGGTCACCGACGCGGAGGCGCGACGAGTCGGCGAAGATCGCGGGAGCCGGCCTCGCTCCGGCGAGCTGCACGACCGCGAGATCGTGCGCCCCGTCGGACCCGACGAGCGTCGCGGGATAGCGCTCGCCGCCGGCGAGGGTCACCGCGAAGCGCTGCGCGCCTTGAACGACATGCATGTTGGTGACGACGTGACCTCGATTGTCGACGACGACGCCGGAGCCGAGGCCGATCCCGCTCTTGATCTGCACGACCTTCGGAGAGGCCGCGCGAACGACCTGCACGAACTGCTCCTGCAGGTCGGGACTGGACGGGATTACGCCGTCCCCGCACGCGCTGAAAGCCGCGTAGACAGCGCCAGTACGACGGCGGCCGCGCCGATCCGGCCTCGCATCAGGCCGCCCTGCGAATGATGGTGGTCGTTCGTGTCGCCGCCTCGTCCCACGTGAAGTCATGCGGCACCACCACGACCGGGCAGAACGCCTTTCGCACGAGCCTCGTCGAGGTGCTGCCGCGCAGCAGGCGGCTCAGAACGCCGTCGCCGCGGGAGCCGACCACGAGCAGGTCGGCGTCGTGGCAGAGCTGAGCGAGCTCCTCATGCGCGAGCCCCGGCACCGTCTCGCCGACGGTGTCGTCGCCGAGCGCGGCGACCGTCTCGGCCATCCGCGCCCGTGCGCGGTCGGCCTCGGCGCGGTCGCGCTCCGTCATCGAGACGGAGCGGCTCGACCATGGGTCGACGGGGATGGGCGACGGCACCACCCAGAGCAGCCGCAGCCGTGCTGCGGCCGCCTGCGCGATAGCGCGCGCGAGGGCGAGCGCGGTACGCGACTGTGGCGAATCGTCGAACCCGACGGCGATGGTGCGCAACCGAGGTGGCATCGCGGTCAGCCCGCGCGCAGCCACGGCGACGGGACAGGGCGCGCCGTGCAGGGTCGCGGCGGTCACGTCGCGCCCCAACAGACGCGCGAGCCGGCGATGTCGGCCGGGTCCCACGACGATGAGCTCCGCGCCGTGGTCCCTCGCCGCCGCATGCAGTGCCCGTCGCGGGGAGGAGGCCGACGCCACCTCGGGCTCGGCGTCGACCACGGCGCGGCCGAGCTCGCGCGCGAGCGTCTCGCGCGCTTCGTGGCGGACCGCCGCCTCGTAGGCCGGGCTCGACGCACGGCTGACGAACGCCTCGCCGGGGGTGGCCATGACCGCGATCACGCGACTGCCGAGCGTGCGCTGCAATCGAGCGGCGAAGGCCAGCGCGTCGCGGCCGCCCTCGTCGCCGTCGATGCCCACGACAATGGTCTTGAACAGGGATCGTCCCGCCATGAGTCAAGTCTGCGTCGGCGTCGCGGGCCCGCAACCGCGAGCTCCGATCGGCCGATCGGGAAACCGGCTTGCCGGGCGGCGCGGTGCTTCCGACGATGGGCCCATGCCGCGTCTGCTGCTCGCCGGCCTGGTCGCGACCCTCCTGCTCGTTCCCGGCGCCGCGCAGGCGCGGACGAGCATCCGCATCGGCATCGGGGACCAGAGCGCCGCGATGTTCGATCAGAGCGCCTTCCAGCGCGCGAAGTTCGAGCGCGTGCGCTACCTCGTCCCGTGGAACGTCATGGACGACACGCAGCGTCGACTCGCCGCGCGGGCCTACGTCAAGCGCGCCCGCGCCGCCGGCATGCAGGTTCTGCTCCACGTCTCGACCGACGACTACCGGATCAAGAAGGCACGGCTCCCGTCGGTCGCGACGTACCGGCGCCAGGTCGGCCGAATCGTCAACTACTTCCGGGCGCTCGGCGTACGCGACTTCGGCACCTGGGACGAGGCCAACCACGCAAGCCAGCCCACGTACCGCAGCCCTTCACAAGCCGCGCTCTTCTTCCGCGAGATGTACCGGGCGGTGAGGCGGCACTGCCGCACGTGCACTGTGATCGCGCTCGACGTCCTCGACCAGGTCGGAGTCGAGCGCTACATGGCGAGCTTCTATCGCCGGCTGTCGCCGACCTACCGGCGGCGCGCGACCCTCGTCGGCATCCACAACTACGGCGACGTCAATCGCAAGCGCACAACCTTCACGCGCGACATCATCCGCCAGGCGCATCGCTACAACCGTTACACACGCTTCTGGCTGACCGAGACCGGCGGGATCGTGAAGCTCGGCCGCTCGTTCGCGTGCAGCACCGCCCGTGCGGCGGCGCGATTGAGCTGGATGTTCCACCTGGCCCGGCTGTACCGGAGCTCCGGCGTCGCGCGCCTCTACATCTACAACTGGACGGGCGCGGGCTGCGAGGCACGCTTCGACGCTGGGCTGACCTCGCCGGACGGCGCCCCGCGGGCCGGCTACCGGTATCTGCGCAAGGCGCTCCCCGGTTACCTGCGCTAGGGGTTGCGAGCGGCTGACCGTTTCGCGGTCACATGACGCGCGCGAGCTGGCTGCGCGAGCTGATGTCGAGCTTCGAGAAGACCTTGTGCAGGTGGTGCTCGACCGTCCGCGGGCTGATGAACAGTCGCGCCCCGATTTCAGAGTTGGAGAGACCGTCGCGAGCGAGCCGGGCGATCTGCGCCTCCTGGGGGTGAGGTGCCCGGCCCGGCTCGGTGCGCCGTCGCTGCGGACGGTCTCGCCACCGGCGAGGAGCTCACGGGCCGCGCGCTGTGCGAACGCCTCCACGCCCATCGCGGTCAGCATCTCGTGCGCCGTGCGCAGCTGATCGCGCGCCTCGGTGCGCCGACCCGCCGCGCGACGTCCTCGATCGCTGCCTCGATCAGCCTGGAGACCTGTGGTTCGCGCTCGGAATCGGTAAAGGGTCACCGGGCGTCTTCATCCCGGGATGCTGCTCATCGAGGTGAGCGACAGACGGCGAGCATCGACCGGGCGGTGGCACCCTGGCGACCGCCGCGCTTCCGCTCGCGTGATACCCAGAGCTGATTGATCGGCCCCTGCTCATTGGGCATACACTCGAGCGTGATGGGGGTCTGCGAGTGCCCAACTCCCTGATCGATCTCGCTGGGCTACTGGTTGGTGCCGAGGATTTCCTCGCCACCGTGCTGAGCACAGCGCCCCAGCCAATCTGGGTCGTCGATCACGAGGGCGTGATCCGGTTCGCGAACCCCGCCGCGATCGAGGCGCTCGGATATGACAGCGCCGACGAGCTGCTCGGGCGCCACAGCCACGACACCATCCACCACAGCCACGCGGATGGCACTCCGTATCCCGCCGCGGAGTGCCCGATGCTGCTCCCGCGCGTGACCGGCTAGACGGTATCCCGCGAGCTGGATTGGTTCTTCCGGCGCGATGGCTCGATGTTCCCCGTCTCGTACGTCTCTGCGCCGATCGACATGCGGGAAGGGCTCGGTGCCGTCGTGGCCTTTACCGACATCGAGCATCGGCTGCGCGCCGAACGGGAGCTACGCGAACGCGACGAGCTCCTCGAGGCGCAGCAGGCGTCGCTACGGAGGATCGCGGGGCTCGTGGCCGGCGGCGCGGCGTCGGTGGACGTGTTCGCCGCCATCGCGAGGGAGGTCGGCCAGGTGATCGCCCTGCCGATGGTCGCACTATGGCGCTACGAGGGCGGGCGGACGGCGACCGTGATCGGCGAATGGAGCGAGCGTGCGCACCCGTTCCGGGTCGGGACCCGCTGGCCGCTCGATGGACCGACGATCTGCGCCAAGGTCCTCGACACGGGCCGCCCATCGAGGATCGAGGACTTCGGCGAGATCCCGGGCACGATCGCCGGCGCCGCGCGCGAGACCGGCATCGGCTCGTGCGCAGGCGCGCCGATCATCGTCGATGGCGAGGTCTGGGGCGCGATGTCGGCGGACACGTTCGATCGTGCGCCGCTCGCCGAGGGGCTCGAGGATCGCCTTGCGCAGTTCACGGAGCTCATCGCCACGGCGATCTCCAATTCGGCCAGCCGCGAGGCACTCGTCCGGCTCGCCGACGAGCAGGCGGCGCTGCGACGCGTGGCGACGCTCGTCGCCCGCGGCGTGCCGCCCCCCGACGTCTTCGAGGCGGTCGCGCGCGAGGTCGGCATGCTCGTGGGCGGGGATGCGACGCACATGGGCCGCTTCAACACCGACGGAACCGCGACCCTGATCGCCAGCTGGGTTGGCTCGGGTGAGCGAATGCCGGTCGGCACGGTGGCACCGATCGACGGCGAGAACGTGTGCTCGCTGGTCCTGCAAACCGGGCAGCCCGCGCGCATGAGCACCTACGAGCATGCCGCCGGCCCGATCGCCGCGATGCTCCGAAAGCAGGGGATCCGCTCCTCGGTCGGCGCCCCGATCGTGGTGGACGGGCGCCAGTGGGGGGTGACGATCGTCTCCTCGAAGACCGACGAGCCGCTCCCGCCCGACACCGAGGAGAGGCTCCTGGCCTTCACCGAGCTCGCCGCGACCGCGATCTCGAACAGCGAGGCCCGCGCCGTTGCCGGACGCCTCACGGACGAGCAGGCGGCGCTGCGACGCGTCGCGACGATGGTCGCCCGCAGCGTCTCCCCGATCGAGGTCTTCGAGGCGGTCACGCGCGAGGCGGGTGAGCTCCTCGGCGTCGATGCCATGCACATGGGCCGCTACGACGACCACGCGGCGATCAACGTCGCCGGCTGGAGCCGTGGGGGCGATCACGTGCCGGTCGGCACCCGCGTCGAGCTCGACGGAACCAACGTGGCGTCGCTGGTATTCCACAGCGGCCGACCTGCGCGCATCGACGGCTACAGCGCCGCTACCGGCGCGTCCGCCGAGCGGTGGCGCGACCGCATGGGCGTCTACTCCTCGGTCGCGGTGCCCATCGTCGTCGACGACCGGATGTGGGGCCTGATGATCGCCTCCTCGAAGCAGGACCGGCCGCTGCCGCCCGACACGGAGTCGAGGCTTCTCGGCTTCACCGAGCTTGTCGGCACCGCGCTGGCGAATGCGCAGGCCCGCGCCGAGGTCGCGCGCTTGGCCGACGAGCAGGCGGCGCTGCGCCGCGTGGCGACGCTCGTGGCGCGCGAGTGCCCCCGGGAGGAGGTTTTCGCCGCGGTCGCCGGCGAGGTGGGGCGGCTCCTGCCCGTCGAGGACACGGCGATGCTCCGCTACGACGACGACGATACGGCGGTCGTTGTCGCAACGTGGGGCAAGCGCGCCGTCGAGCTGAAGGTCGGTACCCGTATGCCGATCGGAGGGGAGAACCTCACGACGCGGGTCCGTCGCACCGGGCGACCAGCCCGGATCGACGACTATGCGACGGCGACCGGTGCCGTCGGGACGCACGTGGGCGAGCTCGGCGTCGGGTCCGCTGTCGGATGTCCGATCGTGGTCGACGGACGCCTGTGGGGAATCATGGTCGCCTCGCAGGGCATAGCTGAGCCTCTGCCCGCCGAAACCGAGGAACGCGTCGGGAAGTTCGCTGAGCTGGTGGCCACCGCCATCTCGAACGTCCAGACGCGCTCGGAGCTCGCGGCGTCCCGAGCGCGGCTGGTGGCGGCCGCCGACGATGAGCGGCGCCGAGTCGTACGCGACCTGCATGACGGAGCCCAGCAACGCCTGGTCCACACGATCGTGACGCTGAAATTGGCGCAAGAGTGGCTGGACACCGGCCGCGAGGCCGCGCCCGAGCTCGTGGCGGAGGCGCTCGATCACGCGCAGCAGGCCATAGCCGAGCTGCGCGAGCTGTCGCAGGGCATTCTCCCCACCGTCCTCACGCGCGGCGGCCTGCGCGTCGCTGTTGAGGCGCTGGCCTCGCGCACCCCGGTCCCGGTCGACGTCTCCGTGCCGGTGGGCCGCCTGCCTGCCGTGGTCGAAGCGACCGCCTATTTCGTGGTTGCCGAGGCCCTGACCAACATCGCCAAGCACGCGCACGCGACACGCGCGACGGTGGTCACGCGGATCGACAACGGCGTCCTCGAGCTCGAGATCGGCGACGACGGAGTCGGCGGCGTCCGTCCCGATGGCAGCGGTCTCGTGGGCCTGGCGGACCGGCTCGCGGCGCTTGACGGTCAGCTGCGCGTGGAGAGCCCAGACCACGGCGGCACGCGCATCGCGGCCGAGATCCCGCTTTCGCGCGGCTGATCGTTCATTCCGATCGACCGCCGCCTTCGAGCGATTGCCCATTGGCGGCGCCGGCCGGACCCTCTGTCGCATGATCCTTCGATATGACCGGCTGGGCATCGAGATCCCCGCCGGCGATCCCGACCCTGCCGGCGCAGCCGTTGTGCAGGAGCTCATGGGCGGGCGCTTCGGCGAGATGTCGACGCTCATGAACTACACCTTCCAGTCGTTCGGCTTCCGCGACCGTACGGAGCTGCGCCCGTTCTATGACCTGATCGCCAACATCGCCGCCGAGGAGTACGGCCACATCGAGGCGGTAGGAGCGACGATCACCACGATGCTCACCGGCGCCGACATCCCAGAGATCGTCGCCAGCGGTAATCCCGCCCACGTTCTGAAGGCGGGCAAGGGCGTGCTCCCCGTCGACTCCGGCGGGACGCCGTGGACAGGCGACTACGTGTTTTCCTCCGGCGACCTCGTCGAGAACCTGACCCACAACTACTTCCTCGAGACCGGCGCGCGCAACGGCAAGCTCAAGGTCTACGAGGCCGTCGACCATCCGGCTGCGCGTGCGCTCACCGGTTACCTGCTCGTCCGCGGCGGCGTGCATCAAGTCGCCTACGCCCGCGCGCTCGAGCTGCTCACCGGCGCCGACCTCACCCGCACGTTCCCGATGCCGCGCATCCCTACCGACAAGATCCCCGAGTGCCGCCCGCACCTCGAGCGCGGGTCGCACCTGACCCTCTATCGCTTCACCCCGAGCGACTACCAAGAGGTCGTCGCCGTCTTCAAAGGGTCGCATCCCGAGACTGGCGAGGAGCTGCGCGTCGAGCACCCGGCGCCAGAGGGCTTCCCATGGCCCGACCTGCCTGCCGAGGACGACGTCTTCGCCCCCGACTATGCGCCGGAGGAGATCGCCGAGATCGCTGCGCGCCTACGTCAGGACGCCGGGCTGCCGAAGGCGGCCTGATCATCGGGGTGCTGGAGCGACGCCCCGCAGGGGGCGAGGCGGTGATCACCCCCCGCAGGGGGCGAGGCGGTGATCACCTGATCGCGGCATCCGGGCGGTCCATCACGCACGTCGCTGCGGCCGGAGAACCGACGTGGGTCACGCTTCGAACCGGGAGCCGCGGATCAGGTCGCAGAAGTTCGGACGGACGTATCCCGGCACGGTCTCCTCGAGGACGTCGGTGTACATCGTCCCGAAGGCGGTGTCCGGCTTCTCGCGCAGGCCGGCCGCGAACGCCGCGATGATGCCCTCCTTGAAGCTCGTCCGTGGATGCGCCGCGAGGACCGCCGTCCTCTGCTCCTCCGACACTTCATCGAAGTGCAGGCCCACGACGTCGTGCTGGGCGCCGAGGTTCACGAGCCGCACCTCGGGCTGCTTGTAACGCGGGATCAGCCGGGTCGTGTGCAAGGCGATCGATTCCCACACGGTCATGACCTGCTCCTCGGGCAACCCATGGCGTTCGAGGAACCGGCGAGCGGCATTCGCGCCGTCGATCTCGAAGCGCTCGTGCTCCGAGCGATGGCCCTCGACCAGCCCAAGGTCGTGGAACATCGCGCCGACGTAGAGCAGCTCCGGGTGATAGTCGATGCCGAGGCGCTCACCGTGTAGCGAGCCCCACAGGAACACGCGCCGCGAGTGGTGGAAGAGCAGCGGCGTGGCGACGTCGCTGACGAGCTCGGTCGCCTCGCGGGCGATCGCGCTGTCGGGGATGGCGATCCCGGCGATGGTCGTGCGCGTCGTTCTCACGCGCCGCGGGTCGGTGGCAGGTCACGGGGAGGCGCAGCTGGATCGCTATCGAGCGCCGAGCGGAACCCCTCGCGCCACCCCGTCAGCCTCGGCCGCCGCCCGAGTTCGGCCTTGGCGTCGGCGTTGCTGGCGCTCTGCCCGATATCGGCGATGAGCGCGCCGCGCATCAGGTGCGTGGCCCAGCGCGGGACCCGAGGTGGTGGCTTGGCGCCGAGCGCATCGGCGTACGCCGGCAGCCAATCGCGCAGCGACGCCGGCTCCTCGTCGACGACGGTGTAGATCCCCGCCGCGCCTGTGCGCCGCCGCGCCGCGGCGCCGCCCTCCCGCCGCGTCAGGACCATAGCCTCGTGCCCAGCGAGCAGTCGCTGCGGCACGAGCATGGGCCGGATCGCGTCCAACGCTCCCGCGACGAGGATCCTCACGACACGCTCGAGCGCACGGCTGCGCGGGTCAGCACCGCGGTGAGCAGGAACAGGATGGTCAGCGCGAGCGCGTCGCCGACGCCCGCGCTCGACCCCGGATGGGCGTCGTTGACATCGATCCAGTGGTTGACCGCGTGGAGCCCGGTCATCGCGAGCGCTGCCGCGAGCGCCCCGGCGCGCACGGCCGGAACCACGAGCCCCGCCGCGAGCGCCAGCCCCAGGCCGGCCTGGAACGCGGCCACGTCGCCGACGTAGTGCGAGTTGTAGGGGCCGAACGGCCCGATGTCGTCGAAGAACGCGTGCGGCGCAAGCAGGATCCACACCGCGGTCACGAGCTGGACGAGCGCGAGGAGCGCGACCCCGACGGGCACGGCACGCTCGGCGCGACGGGCCTGGATGCTTGACTCGATAGCCATGGTCGCACCGTACGCGTGGACCGGTGCTCCGCCCGAATCCGATCCCGATCAGGCGAAGCGGATCGGCTATCGCAGCTGCGCGGTGCGGCGCAGCCCGCCGCGCGCCGCTCGCGGGCCTCGTACGTTTCGCGGACGCGCGGGGACTGGTCTAAATGGACAGCGGCAGCCGGGCCGTCAGCGTGGTCCCGCTGCCGTCAGCGCCTTCGATTTGCAGTCGGCCCCCGAGCGCGTCGACCCGGTCGGCGACGCCCAGGAGCCCGTGGCCTGAGGGATCCGCCCCGCCGACGCCGTCGTCGCGCACCTCGAGCGTCAAGACGCCGTCGTCGATCGATGCTCGCACGCTCGCGCGCGAGGCCTCGGCATGCTTCACCACGTTCGTGAGCGCCTCGGCGACGATGAAGTACGCGCTGGCCTCGATGTCCGGCGGCAGCCGCTCGCCGGGGACGTCGACGTCGACGGGCAGATCCAGGCGCGACACGAGGGCCTGGACGCCGGCGCGCAGCCCGCCGCGGGTCAGCACGGCCGGCAGGATCCCATGCGCCAGCTCCCGCACCTCGGCAGTGGCCCGCTCCGCCGAGTTGAGGGCCTCGGCCAGCAGCGCCTCGGCGTCGCTCGGGCTGTCCCGGAGCGCGCGCTGGGTCAGCTTGAGCGTCACGATCGCGTGCACCAGCCGTTGCTGGGCGCCGTCGTGCAGATCGCGCACCACCTGCCGGCGCGCGTCGTCGCCCGCGGCGAGGACCCGCGCCCGCGACGCGGTGAGCTGGTCGCGGCTGTCCGCGTTGGCGATCGCCGTATCCAGCAGTTCGGCGAACCTGGCCATCCGCTC
>JBKOZI010000018.1:0-18836 GCA_046725795.1 Actinomycetota bacterium | reverse complement strand
CAGAGGGCATAGGGACATGTCTCGTCCCGCCACGTCACGAACCGGTAGATGTGGCCCGTGACAATCGCGCCGCCGATCCCGACGCCGAAGCTCTTGGGAGCCGGGTCGACGCCGGCCGGATCGCCCGAGGATGCCAAGACGAACGGTTCGGCGAGGTCAAGCCGAATTCGAAGCGACGAGCCCTCGACGCGCCTGCCGGGATCCTTTGGATCGCTCGAGGTGGCCGGCTGGGATGTGAGCGCCAGCTTGCCGTATCCGAGTGCTCGCATCCGATCGAGCTCGGCCTGTGCCTGGTGGATCGCGATCTCGGTCCGTTCGGACCGCAGCACCGTGCGGCCGGCGCCCCCGAAGATCCTCAACGTCGATGCGACGCCGATCGAGATCATCGCGACCGCCGCGAGCAGCTCGACGAGCGTGAAGCCGCGCTCCGATCGAAACGTGAGACGCGACGGCTCGACGGCCGGGGGGGTCCTGCCTACATCGCTCCGAGGCGCGCTTCCTTCCATGGCCTGCACACCATCAATCGCCATCGGAGCCACCGCGGTTGACGAAGTGGACGCGGTTTAGACGTTTGTCGATGTGTCCAGGCCGACCGCTGTTCTAGGCGAAACGGCGAGAGCCGGCCCTCGAGGGCCGGCTCTCGGTCCGTTGGACCATCCAGGGACGTTGCGGCCTGCTCAGCCCCCCTGTTGGTTTCGCAGGCCGAAGCCGCCCTGGAGCGTGATCGGGTTGTTAGCGCCCTTCACCTTGACTTCGAGCTTTGCCGTGACGTAAGTCGGGTTGACGTTGTCTGGCTCGAAAAAGAAGACGTCCACATTCTGGAGGTCCGAGATCACCACCTCCGACGTGTCGAAGGTGGTGCCCCCGGCGACTCCCTCGTACCTGATACAGGAGCCGCTCGCACACTCGTAACGGACATGCTTCTCTACCGACGCACTGCCCCCCGGGGGTCGCACAAACGTCTCACCATCGAGGGTCTGGGACGACGCGGGCGTGAAGCTGATCGCCTGACGCATCTCGCGCGTCATGCGCTCGAGCCCGTTCTGCTGGCGCAGCAACGCGGCGACCCGTTGGCTGTTATGGCGCTGTGAATTTGCGCCCACGTTGTAGAGCACGTAGATCCCCATTAGGACCACGGCCAACATGGGGACCACTACCAGCAGCTCCACCAGGCCGAGTCCACGCTCGCTGTGTATCGACCCGCGGAAAGTGTGAGGCTCCGGGTGAGAAGGGACATCCATGGCGTTCTGGTCTCGATAACACCTCGTCCCGGCTGCCCCCGTTGTCAAGCTGGACTACCCACGCTCGACGATTGTTCAGTTGGGGCCCCGGCTCTCCGGGTGAGGTACCTCTTGACGAATGTTCGGCACCGGAGCGGGTTTGACGCCTCACTAACATTGGCCGCCGGATGAAGGTTTTGCTGACCAATGACGACGGCATTCAGGCCGCCGGGCTGAACGCGATGCGGCGTGCCCTGCTCGAGGTGCCCGAAATCGAGCTGGACGTGATCGCCCCAGACGCGAACCGCTCAGCCACCGCACGCAGCATCACGACGCGGACCCCGCTCTGGGTCGAGGAGATCCGCTTCGAGGACGGTACGGTCGGCTATGCGACCGACGGCACCCCCGTGGACTGCGTGCGTTTCGCGTCGCTTGGACTGCTGGGCTCGGAGCCGGAGCTGATCCTGTCGGGCATCAATCACGGGGCCAACCTCGGCGATGACATCACCTACTCCGGCACGGTCGCGGCCGCGCTGGAGGGCGCGGTTCTGGGTGTTCCGGCGATCGCGGTCTCACAGCAGTCGACGAAGCGGGAGATGGACTTCCGGTTCGGCAAGACCTTCGAGTTCGATGCGGCCGCGCTGTTCGCCGCGCGGCTCGTCGCGGGCCTCCACGTACGCCCGATCTCCCCCGGCACGCTCCTGAACGTGAACTGCCCCGCGCTGGCGATGGACGAGCTCGCTGGAGCCGTCGTGACGCGGCTCGGAAAGCGCGTCTATCGCGACAAGCTGGAGCTCGAGGAAGAGGACGAGACAGGCCGACGTCGGCGGCGCTACCGGATCTATGGCATGGAGCCCTCGTACCGGCAGGAGGAGGGAACGGACTTCGCCGCAATCGACGCGGGCATGGTGTCGGTGACACCGCTGCACTTCGAGCTGACCGATGTCCAAAGGCTCGAGGAGATGGCGGGCTGGAACCTCGAAGCGCTGACCGCGGAGCCCGCCGCAGTCGCACCCGACCCGTCTGAGGGCTAGTGGCCCCCCGCGCTGCCGCGCAACGGGCCGCGGAGCTTCGGCGCCAGCTCGAGCACCACAACCACCGGTACTACGTGCTCGACGACCCGGAGATCTCCGACCCCGAGTACGACGACCTCCTGCGCGAGCTCATCGCGCTCGAGGAACAGCACGAAGAGCTGCGGACCCCGGACTCGCCGACCCAGCGCGTGGGGGCGAAGCCGGTCGCCGGGCTGGGTGAGGTCCGGCATCCCCAGCCGATGCTGTCGCTCGCCAACGCGCGGGACGAGGGGGAACTGCGGGCCTGGGAGAAGCGCGTCAGCAACATGCTGACGAAGCAGGGAATCGCCGAGCAGGAGATCGAATACGTGACCGAGCCGAAGATCGACGGGCTCGCGATCTCGCTGGTCTACGAGAACGGCGTGTTCGTGCGCGGTGCGACGCGCGGTGACGGCGAGATCGGCGAGGACGTCACGCAGAACCTGAGGACGATCGGCGCGATCCCGCTGCGGATGCGCGACACCGGTGAGGCGCCGTCGCCGCTCGTCGAGGTCCGCGGAGAGGTCTACCTGCCGCTCGCCGACTTCGCGCGCCTGAACGAGCAGCAGGCGGCGGCCGGTCAACGCACTTTCGCCAACCCAAGGAACTCGGCGGCCGGCTCGCTCCGCCAGCTCAATCCCCAGGTCACCCGCTCCCGCCCGCTCTCGATCTGGTGCTACGGCATCGGCGCCTCGGAGGGACTCGACCACGCGACGCACTTCGAGTCGATCGAGTGGCTGCGCGAGCACGGCTTCAAGGTCAACCAGGACGTCGAGCTGCACCGGGACATCGAGTCCGTGGCCGAGGCGTCCAGACGCTGGGAGGAGCGCCGCGACGAGCTCGACTACGAGATCGACGGGGTCGTCATCAAGATCAACGACTACGAGACCCAAGCGGCGCTGGGCGTCGTCGGCCGGGAGCCCCGCTGGGCGATCGCGTTCAAGTTCGCGCCCACCACGGCGGTGACGAAGCTCGAAAAGATCGGCGTCAACGTCGGCCGCACCGGAAACCTGATCCCGTACGCGATCCTGGAGCCGGTGCAGGTCGGAGGCGTCACCGTCAGCAGGGCGACCCTTCACAACGAGGAGGATCTGATCCGCAAGGACATCCGCGAGGGCGACCAGGTGGTAGTGATGCGGGCGGGCGACGTGATTCCCCAGGTGGTCTCGCCGGTTACCCAGCGGCGCGACGGCTCGGAGCGCCCGTACGCCCCCCCGGCCCGTTGCCCCGCCTGCGGCACCAAGACCGTCAAGCCCGAGGGCGAGGTCTGGACCCGTTGCCCGAACCGCAACGACTGTCCCGGGCAGATCTTGCAGGCGCTCAAGCACTTCACCTCGAGGGGCGCGATGGACATCGAAGGCTTCGGCGAGAAGCTCGTCTATCGCTTCTACGAGGAGGGACTCGTGCGCTCGCTCCCGGACGTCTACAAGCTCACGGTCGAGCAGCTCGAGCCACTCGACGGCTTCCAGCGCAGGTCCGCGGAGAACCTCGTGAGCGCGATCGAGCGCTCCAAGCGCCAGCCGTTCTTCCGGGTGCTGTACGCGCTCGGAATCCCGGGCATCGGGTACGTGAACGCGCGTGCGATCGCGGGGCATTTCGGATCGATCGACCGGCTGATGGCCGCGGGCGCGGAGGAGATCGAGGCTGTCGAGGGAATCGGGCCCGTGCTCGCCGCCACCATCCGCGAGACGCTCGACGAGCCCCGCAACCAGCAGCTGATCGCGGACTTGCGGAGCGCCGGCCTCAACTTCGAGCAGGAGCGTGCAGCCGGCGAAGCCGATCTCCCGCTCGCGGGCAAGACCTTTGTCCTGACGGGTACGCTCGCGGGGATGACGAGAGAGGATGCGGCCGCCCGGATCGAGGGACTCGGGGGCAAGGTGACGGGCTCGGTTTCGCGCAAGACCGACTATGTCGTGGCCGGCGAGAACCCCGGGACGAAGCTCGACAAGGCCCAGGAGCTCGAACGAGCCGTGATCGACGAGGCTGAGCTCGAGCGGGTGCTGGCGGGCCGCTAAGGGTTTCGGAGAAACTCAGAAGAACCGGCATGTACGGGGTCAGGCCGGGCCGATCCGTTGCACGCGTGCGTGATGCCGGTCCCGCGGTGCACCGAAGGGTCAAGAGATCGCCTTTGGCACAGACCCGTTCCCGCTCGGTGGTGAATTTGGGCCCCTATGGGGTATGGGTACTCAACTGACCATTGGACGATTGCGGCACGATCTGCGGCCATCTTGCGGTGTCAACCCGCACGCGCCTCACCCGAATCGATCAAGTCTCGCAGCCGGACCCTGTCGGTGCCGGCTTTTCTCGTCCGATCGGGTACGCCCGTGACCGGGCACCGTCTGCCACAGGCGTGCTGGCGCGGAATCAGCCCCCTAACCGCGGTACGACGCGAGCGTCGCCGCGATCCGGTCCTGGGCGCGATGCGCGCTCCAGATGTTCACGCCGTTCATCAGGATCGCGAACGCAATCAGATGGCCGCTTCGCGAACGGCAGTAGCCCGCCAGGGCGCTGACGCCGATCAGCGTGCCCGTCTTCGCCCGGCAGCGGCCGGCCGCGGCGGTGCCCCGCATCCGCTTCTTGAGCGTGCCGCTGACGCCGGCGAGCGGCAGCGAGCGGTAGAAGGCGTCGTACCAGGGCTTGTCCTGGGACTTGACCAGGAGCCGCCCCACGGCGCTCGCCGACACGGCGTTTGCGCGCGAGAGCCCGGACCCGTCGACGACGCGTGCGCTGAACCCCTGCGTCCGTCCGAAGTCGCGTATGACCGCCGCGCCGCGCGCGGTGGTGCCGCCGGCGCCGTAGCCGGCTCCGAGCGCCTTGACGAGGATCTCGGCGTAGTAGTTGTCCGAAGCCGTGTTCATGTGTCGCACGAGCGCCGCCAGGGGCGGTGACCAGACCGTCGCGACCGGCTTTGCCTCCGCCGGGGCGCCGCCCACTCTCGGCCCGGCCCCGAGGCTCACGCCGGCCGCTTCGAGCTTGGCCGCGAACCGCGCGGCCACGAACCTTGGCGGGTCTCTTTGGAAGCCGCGCCCGAACGGGCGCATCAGGCCCCCGTTGAATGCGAGCGCGGAGAGCGGGCCGACCCAGATCGAGGTCCCGTAGCCGCTCGCCGGGCCACCACGGCGACGGTCGAAGTAGCTCTCGTCTCCATAGACGCGGCCGGTGACCTCTTCGACGCCCGCCGCCTTGACCGCGCGTGCAAGCCGTGCGAGCGCCGCGTAGCCGAGCGCGGGATCGCCGTGACCCCGCACGTAGAGGTCGCCGTCCAACACGCCGTCCGCGAGCGTGCCGGTCGGGACCACGGTGGTGTGGATCTGGGCCTCTGGGCCGGCGAGCTCCAGCGCCGTTGCGGAGGTCAGCAGCTTTTCGACGGAGGCGGGGGTACGCCGGGCCGTCGAGCGCCAGGAAGCGAGCTGACGGCCGGCGGCGGCGTCATAAGCCCAGATACCCGAGGCTCCGCCGACCCCGCGTGCGAGTCCGCTCACACGACTCGCGACTGCCTGGGCGTCGCGGGCGGATGCGCGGTCTGGGACGGCTCCGATCACGGCCAGCGCGACGAGCAGCAGCAGGACGCCCAGGATTCCCTTCTGGACGGCCGCTACGGCGGCCTGGGTTCGATTGCTTGCGCCCAAGCGTTGCAGCACGGCCGAGACGTGGGCGCGCGCCGTCCGCTCGGAGATACCGAGCCGCTCCGCGATCTGTCCGTTGTCCAGTCCCTCGACGATCAGCCCAAGCACCTCGCGCTGGCGCGTGGTGAGCTCGTAGCGCTTCATCGGAAGGATGCCAGGGCCGCCTTCCGGATTCGCCAGCGCACGTTTGATTGAAACCATCAGCTCAGCCAGGGTTGCGTTCTTGGCGAGCAGCGCCCGGGCGCCGAGCTGCGCCGCCGCGAGCCGGTCCTCGGGACTCGCCCGCTCCGCGAGCACGACCACAGGGGCGCCAAATTCGGCGGTCCGACGAAGTTCGCTCGGGAGCGGCGACTCGAGCACGACCAGTTGCACGCCGGCTGGCAGCCGCCGCGGTAGCTCCGCGTCCGGAGACGAGAGATGGACGGCTGCGCCATGGCTTTCCAGCAGCGCGGCGAGCGAACTGACATAGAGGTCGTGGCGGCCGCGAACGAGCAGGCCGACGCCGGCGAGGTGGTCGCCCAAGAAAAGCCATCCCGAGTGAGAGGTTCAGCAATCTCGCCCGGCCGACGCCTCGGGCTCACTTCACTGTAATCGCGGCAACGGCGGCGTGCCAGCCGAATTCAGGCGGCTGCGGGGGCCAGGCCGATCACCTTCAGGCGCCGCGTCAGCGCCTGGGCGGCGAACGCCCGCGTCTCGTCCATCGTCACTCCGAAGTACTCGTAGTTCTCGGGGTCCTCGACCCAAGGCGGCCTCAAGACCTCGTCCGCGATCGCCAGCGATTCCTCGAGCGTGCGCTGGATGTTCTTCATGTACTCCGGCTGTTCGGCGACCACGTCACGCAGGAAGCGCGAGCCGAAGGCGACGTGGCGGTGCTCGTCACGCGCGACGAAGTTGAAGCCGCGCACAAAGCCGGGCAGCGTGCCCATCCGCTCGTTGAAGTCGATGATGAAGTGCTGCCCCGTGAGCGCGAGCATGCCCTCGATCACCATGTGGTAGAGCGTGATCGCCTCGATGAAGGCCTCGATGTCCGTCGGGTCCGCCGCGAGTCGGCGCACGCGCGAGCCGAGCATCTCCGAGAACAGCGTGTCGAAGGCCGGATTGAGGTGCGCCGAGGTCTCGTCGAGACGACCGGTCAGCGTGTCGGCCTCGAGCACGCCGACCTCCGAGTAGAAACGGTCGAAGAAGCGCACGTGGCGCGCCTCGTCGGCGATCTGCGTGGAAAGGAAGATCCGCATTTCCTCGGTCGGAGCCGCGGTCATCATCGGGCCGAGCTCTTCGGTGACACGCTGCTCGCCGATGAAGAAGGACGACAGGCCGTACATGCGCTGCTGGCGCTCTTCCGGTGGGAACCCGGCCCAGTCCTCGCGGTCCCGGGTGAAGTCGAGCTCCTGTGTCAGCCACTGCTGGCGCTCCCACAGCTCGTAGAGCTGCTTGTAGTCGAGTAACTGGACCTGGCCTCGGTCCGCCGACTCCTGGAGTGCCGGGTCGGAGGTCTCGCTGAAGAACTCGCCCAGTTCGATTCGCGCGCCTAGCGTGGTCAAGATCGCCTCCTATCGCCCGTCCCGATGGGGCGGATGCCGCCTTCGGTGAGCCTCGACGGCAAGCCTACACCCAACTCGACACAGCGTCATGAGCGTGTTGTTGCGCTCCTTTTGCCTGGTATAAAGCTTCTCACCGTGGGCGACGTTGTCGAACTCGAGGCAACGCCCAAGGGGCCGGCGGCCCCGAAGCGAGCCTCGAGCAAGAAGCAGCAAAGGCAGCGCGAGCGCGGCTCACGCACCGCGCTCGTCCTCGGTGGCGGCGGTTTCACCGGAGGCGTCTACGAGATCGGCGCCCTCCGCGCGCTCGACCTTCTGAGCGTCAACCGCACCGTCAACGACTTCGACATCTACATCGGCACCAGCGCCGGCTCCTTCGTAGCAAGCCTGCTGGCCGCCGGAATGACGCCGGAGGAGATGTCGCGCGTGGTCAACAAGCAGGTCCCCACGCCCTTCCAGGACGTCGACCTCGGTGCCCTGCTGCGGCCGAACTACGCCGATTTCGCGGCCCGCGCGGTGCTGATGCCCCTGAGATTGGTCGGCCTCGCCCGCAGCCTCGCCGGGCGGTGGCGCGAGGTGTCCGTAATGGACATCGTCACAGGGCTGGCGGAGGGGCTGCCGGCGGGTCTTTACACCGGCGATGGAATCGAGAAGTACATCCGTGAGGTCTTCCACGAGAGCGACCGGAGCGATGACTTCCGGCTGCTCGAGCCAGAGCTCTACCTCGCCGCGACCGACCTGGACACGTGCGAGCGAATCGTTTTCGGCTCGCCCGGCTGGGACGACGTCCCGATTTCGAAGGCGGTCGCCGCCTCCACCGCCCTGCCGATGGTCTACCGGCCCGTCGACGTGCGTGGCCGGCAGCTCATCGACGGAGGGATTCGGTCGACCACGAACGTGGACATCGCCGTCGAGCGCGGAGCCAAGTTCATCGTGGTCGTGAACCCGCTCGTTCCCTACGTGAACGACTTCCAGAAGCGGATCCCGACGATCTTCGGCAGCCGGGTCCGGCGTGTCTCCGACATGGGCTACCCCCAGGTCGGCTACCAGGCCTTCAAGCTGCTCGCGCATGCCCGCCTCCACGAGCACGTGAAGCATTGGCGGGAACGGTATCCGGGCGTCGACATCATCCTGATCGAGCCCGACCCGAACGACGAGCTGATGTTCGGGACCAGCATCATGAACTACTCCTCGCGGATCGAGATCGCGCGGCACGGCTTCGAGTCCGTCACGCTCCGCCTCGCGCAGGACTACCGGCACTACAAGCAGATCTGCGAGAAGCACGGGATCGAGATCTCGACCCGGCGCGTCAGCAAGGTCGTGCGCCAGGCCGAGGAGCAGCGCGAGAAGACGACCGCCTGGCGCCGGATCTTCGAGCAGACGACCGGCGCGCTGCTGCGGCAATCGGGAAGCTAGTGGCCTAGAACCTGCCCCGTGAGGGGAACGAGCGAAGCAATCGAGGCCGTGGGCCTGACCAAGCGCTACGGCTCCGTCACCGCCGTCGAGGACCTCTCCTTCAAGGTTCGCTCCGGAGCTGTCACGGGTTTCCTCGGCCCCAACGGCGCCGGGAAGACCACGACCCTGCGAATGGTGCTCGGTCTGGCGCGGCCCACGGCGGGACACGCGACGGTCACCGGTCGCCGATATGCGGATCTGGACGATCCGGCCCGCACGGTCGGCGCGAACCTGGAAGTGGCCGGCGCGCACCCCGGACGCTCGGGCCGCAACCATCTGCGCGCGCTTGCCGCGATGGCGGGGCTCGCCCGGTCTCGCGTCGAGGAGGTGCTGCGCCTGGTTGAGCTGGAAGACGCGGCCCACCGCAGAGTCGGCAAGTACTCGATGGGCATGCGGCAGCGCCTGGGGCTTGCGGCTACTTTGCTCGGCGACCCCAGCGTGCTCGTGCTCGACGAGCCTGCCAACGGGCTCGACCCGCGTGGCATCCGCTGGCTGCGGGACTTCCTGCGCGCCATGGCAGCGGAGGGCCGCACGGTGCTCGTGTCCAGCCACGTACTTGCCGAGGTCGCGCAGACCGTCGACGACGTGGTCGTCATCCATCGGGGCCGGATGGTGACCCAGGGCCACGTATCGCAACTGACAGGAGGCGGCGCCGTGCTCGTGCGTACCCCGCTGACGTCCGAGCTGCACGCGGCGCTCGAGCGGGCCGGCCTGGCTGCCTCCGCACGAGACGACGGTGCGCTGGTGGTGGAAACCGACGATGCCGCCCGCGTGGGCGACGTGGCCCATGCCGCCGGGGTCCCCCTGCACGAGCTCACACCCCTTGCCACGTCGCTGGAAGAGGCGTTCCTGGCGCTGACGAGCGACCCTGAACGCGAATGACCCGCCTGCTCGCAGGAGAGCTGATCAAGGTGCGCACGACGCGCACGGCCTTCGGCTTTGGCATCGTCGCGGTGCTCTTGACGGTCGCGACGGTGCTCATCACGATCCTGGCCGGGAATCCGAAGGCGCTCGAAGACAGGCGCACGGCCCTGGCCTTCGGAGGTCCTCTGGCCGTGGTGCTGTTGATCTACGGTGTGGTCGGGGCTACCGGTGAGTACCGCCACCGCACCGTCGCACCTGCCGTGCTGATCGCGCCGGACCGCTTCCGTCTGGTGGTCGCGCGCAGCCTTGCCTACGGCCTGACCGCCGCAGTCTTCGGCATCGCGATGGGAGTCGTAGCGTTCGGTCTCGGGGTCCCACTGCTCGGGGACGGCGGGGCGAACCTCGCCTTCAGCGACTATGCGGGCGTCGCCGTGGGCGGGGTCACGACCGCCGTGCTGTGCGCCGTGCTCGGGGTCGGCGCCGGAACGCTGGTGCGCAACCAGGTCGCAGCGGTGGTCGGCGTGCTCGTCTGGCTCTTCATCCTGGAGCCGCTCGTCGGGGTCATCGACGACGATTGGACCAAGTACACGATCGGTATTGCCTCCGGCGCCCTCGGAGAGGGAGGGAACGTCGACGCCTCGATGCTGACGGCCGTACTGGTCCTGGTGTCCTGGGCAACGGCGCTCTCGGTCGGCGGCGCGCTCGTAGACCGCCACCGCGACGTCGAGTAGCGGCCTACCGCCCGGTTAGGTTTTAGAAGGTGGACGGCATTCTCTATTCGGCGACTGGAGATCGCTATCTCGCCGAAGCGTTGTCCTCGGCGCGCTCTTCCCTTCGCTTCAACTCGGTGCCACATGTGATCTTCACCGACGGGGAAGCGTCCTTGCCGGCTCACGAGGAGGAGCGGCTTTCGATCGAGAAGTGCCGGGCGAGCGGCAATCCCTTCGCCGACAAGATCGGCAACATGGCCCGATCGGCGTTCGAGCGGTCGATCTTCCTCGACAGCGACACGTACGTCGCCGCTGACCTCACCCATCTTTTCGAGGTGCTGGAAAAGTTCGACATGGCAGCGTGCTGGGCCGGATATCGGGGCCGACGGGATCGAGAGGTGCCGGCCGCCTTTTACGAGTTCAACACCGGCGTGGTCGCCTGGCGCGCCAATGCCCTTACGAAGTCCTTCTTCGCGGATTGGCTCGACACCTATGAGCAGCTCACCCGGGAGCGGCCCTTTACGCCCATCGCCCATGCCAGCGGGTACGAGCAACCCGCCTTCCGACGGTGTGCCTGGCGGCACGACGTGAGGATCTACGTGCTGGGGCCGGAATACAACTACCGGACCAGACAGCCTGGCACCGTGATCGATCGCGTCCGGGTCATCCACGGACGCTCAGTCGACTACGAGCAGGCGGAAGCGTTGCTGAACCGAGATGTGGGACCGCGCAGCTTCAACAACTCTGACTTCGCGAACGGTGGTCGGCTCACTCGACACGATTGACATCGGCTCCGTCGTCACGGACGAGTACCTACTCGACTTCCTGGTTCTGTACGAGTCGCTCGTCGAGACCTGGACCTCGTATCCCTTCGTGCTTCACGCTTTCGTGGTGGAGGACCAGGTCGCGCAGCGGCTTGCCGGCACAGGGCTCGAAAATATGGAGATCCACCGCCTGCCCGGTGAGGCCGGCGACTGGCGTCAGAACGCCTCCAGGAGGATCGACCTCGTCGAGCAGGCGGGCCTCGAGCGCTGCATCGTCAGCGACGCCGACAACGTGTTCCTCGACGAGACTCCCGAGCTCGCCCTGTTGCTCGACGGTCACGAGTTCGTGTTCGTCGGGGGACCAACCGTGGAGCTGCCGATCCAGACGAGTATCTGGTCCTTCCGCCGGAGTGAGCGCAGCATCGAGTTCGCTCGCAGGTGGCGCGCGGAATCGAGGGACGTCGACTCCTCCGACGCGAGCCGTGTCCTGGCCCGGCTGCTGGAAGACGAAGGCTTCGAGCGCGCTGTCGAGGTCCCGAGCTCCTACGGCGTTGACGTCGACCTTCCGGCCCTGGCGCTGGAGCACGATGAGCTCGGGTTCCGCGAGCAGCACACGGGGCGGGTGAAGCTCTTGCATCTCGCCGGCCTGCGAGCAAGGGGACATCGCTCGCTGGCCGATCGGATCGGGGTGATGGTCGACTGCTTTCCACAGATGGCGCCGGTCCTGCCGCTCTATGCCTTGTTGGCGGAACGAGCGGCGGCGCGGCTCGACATCGAGAGCGTCGCGAACCCGAACATCTATGTGAGAAGTCGATTGCTCGACGCCGGCATCCTGCCGACTCGAAACCAGCTGCCCGAGTTGCTGAACCGGCGAGGCCTCGCCGACACGGGCGTTGAGGTGGGAGTGAAGATGGGAGTGTTCTCGGATGTGATCCTCCGAAGGTGGCACGGCCGCACGCTGATCTCGGTCGATCCGTGGATCGAGGCTCCGCGAGACGAGTACGAGGATGTCTCGAACGTCGGCCAGGCAAAGCACGAGCGGTTCTACGAGGAGGCGCTCAAGCGTCTGGAGAAATACGGGGAAAGAAGCGTGATCTGGCGAATGACCTCGACCGACGCCGCAGCCCGCGTGGAGCCAAGGACCCTCGACTTCGTGTATCTCGACGCCAGACACGACTACGACTCGGTCAAGGAGGATCTCGAGAACTGGTTCGACAAGATCCGGCCCGGCGGCGTCTTTGCCGGCCACGACTATCTCGACGGCGTTCGCCCTGAGGGGTCCTTCGGGGTGAAGTCGGCCGTCGACGAGTTCTTCGCCGCTCGCGGCCTGCCTGTCAAGACGACCTATGTCGACCAGCGCTGGTCTTCGTGGCTGGTCGAGATCCCCGCATGACCTGAATGGTCATCCTCCAGCGGCACATCGACTTCTACCGGCGCATCTTCGAGATCCCCGGCTTTCTCGCGGACCCCGTGCTGACGCTCGGCTTCCAGGACATCCTCGGCCGAGACCTGCCCGAGGACTTCGACCGCGGCGACCTGAAGCGGCTGCTGCGAACGAGAGGCTTGACGGATGTCACGACGCTCGATCTGTTCGACGACAGAGCCGATCTGCGCTACGACCTGAATCTCCCCGTGCCCGAGGGGGAACACGAGCGATACGGCGCGGTGCTGGACATCGGAACGCTGGAGCACGTATTCGACACGCGGCAGTGCCTGGAGAACTGTCTCCGAATGGTCAGAACCGGCGGGCACTACTTTCTGCACACGCCCGTCAAGGGCTACTTCCGCCACGGCCTGCACACGTTCCACCCGGAAGGGCTTCTGCGGGCGCTGGAGGTCAACGCGTTCGAGATCCGCTTCCTTGCCTACAGCTCTTTGGCCGGGGAATCACTGGAGCGCCCGGAAGAAGCAGACGACTCCCTGATCTGGGTGGTCGCCAGGAAGGCTGCCGCGCTGGACGAGTTTCAGAACCCGCAGCAGAGCAAGTGGGCTCGCCGGTACTCAGGAGGCGGGTGAGACGGCCCCCGTCTATTTCTCGTACATCGAATCGAGCTCGCCCGCATACTTCTCGTAGACGATGTTCCGCTTCACCTTGAGCGTCGGCGTCATTTCGCCCGTCTCCTGGCTGAGGTCTTGGGGAAGGATCGTGAACTTCTTGATCTGCTCGACCGGCCCCACACGCGCGTTCACCCCGTCCACCGTTTCCTGAACCATTGCGCGGACCTCGTCGCGGTCGACCAGCTCGGCCGGGTCAGTCGTGTCGAGGCCCTGCTGCTGCGCCCAGGGACCGATCTCCTCCGGATCGAGCGTGATCAGCGCGGTCAGGTACGGGCGCCGGTCGCCGTACACGACGGCCTGCGAGATGTACCGGTTCTGCTTGAGCCAGTTCTCGAGGTTGGCGGGCGTGATGTTCTTGCCGCCCGCGGTGATGATGATGTCCTTCTTCCGGCCCGTGATGTGGACGAAGCCGTCCTCGTCGATGCGGCCGATGTCGCCGGTATGCAGCCAGCTGTCGACGATCGCCTCCTTGGTGGCCCCCTCGTTCTTGTAGTAGCCGCGGAAGATGTTCGCGCCCTTGACGAGGATCTCGCCGTCCTGGGCGATCTTCACCTCCACCCCGGGGAACGGCTTGCCGACGGAGCCGAACTTGAAGTCGTGCCGGCGATTGATGGTCGCCGCGGTCGAGGTCTCGGTCATGCCCCATCCCTCCATCACGGGCACGCCGCAGGCATAGAAGAACTCGAGGATCTCCTGCGCGATCGGCGCGGCGCCGGTAACGGCCTGCTTGATGTTCCCGCCGAACAGCCCGCGAACCTTGCTGTACATCTCCTCGTCGGCCTTATCGAAGGCTGCCTGGAGGTCGGCGGGGACCTCCTCGCCGCGCCGCTGCATCTCACGTACGCCTACGCCGAGCTTGACGGCCTGCTCGAGCTGGGCTTTGTCAGGCGCGTTGGCGACAGCGAGCGCGTAGATCTTCTCGAAGATCCGGGGGACGGACGGGAAGTACGTCGGCCGCACCTCCATGAGGTTCGGGATGATCTTCAGCGGGTCCCGCTCCCAGTAGGCGATCGTGGCGCCGACGTCGATCGCGCCGAACTCGATCAACCGCGCAAACGCGTGAGCCAGGGGAAGGAAGAGGTAGGCGACCTCGTTCTCGACCAGCACGTCCTCTTCCTTCTGGAGCATGTCGAGCATGTCGCGCCAGTTCGCGTGGTCGATGATGCAGCCCTTGGGCGGCCCCGTCGTGCCCGATGTGTAGATGTAGCTCGCGACGTCCGAGCGCTCGACGGCCGCGACGCTCGATTCGAACTCCTCCTGAGAGCCGGCGCGGCCCTTCTCACGTAGCTCGTCGAGGGACATCACGTCTTCGGCATCGACGGGCTCCATCGCGATCAGGTGCTCCAGCTTCGGAAGCTCGGCGTGGACCTCGCGGATCTTCGCGAGCTGCCCTGCGTCTTCAACGATCACCGCCTTCGACTCCGAGTGGTCGATGACGTACTGGCACTCCTCCGGGGAGTTGGTCTGGTAGACGGGGACGGTGGTCGCGCCCGCGCAGAGGATGCCGAAGTCCGAGTAGGTCCACTCCGGCCGCGTGTGAGCAACGATCGCGACCTTGTCACCGTGCTCGATCCCGATCGCACGAAGGCCGAGGGAGATCTCCTTCACGATCGTGCCGAGCTCGTCGTAGGAAACGTCGATCCACTCGTCGCCCGCCTTGTACCGCATGGCGGTCAGGACTGCGTGCTTCTTCGCGGCCAGCGTGACCAGGTCCGCGAGCGTCTTCGACCCCGTTGCCGCGGCGCTCGGGGTGGCGGCGGTCTGAGCCTCCATCTAACCCTCCACTCTCAGTCGTTGGCGCCCGCTGGCGCAGGCAACCCGATGGAGGCGGATTCTAACGAGCTACGCTTCGGCGATCTGAGCGGTCTGCTGGCCCTTTCCCTGGTCCTTCAGCGATGCGAGGAACAGGGTCTTGTCGATCCTTCCCTGGAAAATCGGCACTCCCATCTCCATGCACTTCGAGATGACCTCGCGCCGGTCCATCCCTGCTTCCCTTGCCAGCTCGGTGGGCGTCAGGTGGTTCGCCAAAGCACTCTCCCCTCTGGTCGATCGAGCCGGAGCATGTTTCTCCAGCCCTTATACCGCCTTTGGCAGACGTGTCAAGCAGTTGCCCTGGACGGAATGCTCGACTAGGCTCCGTCTTGGCCGGGTATACGATCGGGCAACGGACGCTGGAGCCCGATTCCCAGCGTGGGCAAGGAGGTAACGGGACGCGGTGAAACCACTGATGGTTGCTGCGGCAACTGAGGCTAGAGACGATCAGCTCGTCGCCGCAGCGCGTGAGGGCAACGACGCTGCGTTCGAGGCGCTGTTTCGGCGGTACCGCGATCGCATCACGGCGTACGCGCGCGGGATCGTCTCCGACCACGCACGTGCCGAGGACATCGTCCAGGACGTGTTCGTCTCAGCGCTGCGGAGCCTGCGCGCCGCCGACCGTGAGGTTGCGTTCAAGCCCTGGGTCTACGAGATCGCGAAGAACGCCTGCATCGACCACCTGCGCAGAGCTCGCCGTGCATCAGAGGTCTCGATCGACTCCGACGACTTCTCGCCTGTCGACGAAGGCCGCCTGTCCGTGAACGTCACGAGCACCGACGCCGCCTACTCCGCCCGCGAGGACCTCGACGTCCTCAGGATGGCGTTCAACGACCTTCCGGCGGCGCAGCGTGAGGTGCTCGTCAGCCGGGAGCTCGAGGGGCTGTCATACGACCGGATCTCGAGCCGCACGGGGCTCTCGCGCGCGGCGGTCGAGAGCATGCTGTTCCGGGCGCGGCGGACCGTCAAGGAGGGCTTCGACGACATCGCGACCGGAGAGCGCTGTCAGCGCATGCGAACCGTGATGGCGCATCTGACCGAGGGCCGCATCGGCCTTCGGCAGGAGCGCCGCCTGGTCCGGCACCTTGGTGACTGTGGCCCGTGCCGCCGTGAGGCGATCGCGCTCGGGCTGGACGATCTCGCGCTCGCCGGTCCCAGCCGAGCGAAGTCGGCACTCGCACGCGTGGCGGGCTTCCTGCCTCTGCCGGCGTTCATCCGGCGGCGCTGGCTCGACGGTGCGAATCTGCTCGGCTCCGGCGGACAGGGCGCCGCCGAGCAGGGTGCCTCCCTGGTCGGCAAGGCAGCTGTGGTGCTCGCAGCGGCGGCGATCGCGGGCGGCGGCGCCGGCGTGGCGCATAAGTCCGGCGTGATCGGGGACGGCGGCGGAACCAGCGCCGGTGTGCCGGCGGCCGGTCCCGAGCAGCCCGGCGCGCAAGCCGAAAAAGGGATTCCGCGCGGACGCGGCGGCGAAGGGCGAGCCGGCACGGCCGTCGGCGGCGCCAAGGGCCGGACAGGTGCGAATCAGCAGGGAGACGGCGCGCGTGGTGGCCGCGACGGCGCCGGGACCCCCGGCGAAGCGCTCGGCGACGTGCCCTCGAAGGTCAGCGGCGCTGCGGGCAAGGGCGACTCGATCGCGGGCGGCAAGCTTGGCGGCGAGGTCCGAGACGTGACCGACGGCGCCGGCGGCACGGTCGACAACACCGTGAATGGCGTCGGCGGCACGCTCGACAACACGGTCAAAGGCGTCGGCGGCACGGTCGACAACACCGTGAATGGCGTCGGCGGCACGCTCGGCGGCGTGACGGGGGCCCCATCCGGCCCATCTCCTCCCAGCGTGGATCAGCTTCTTCCGGGCACCGGCTCAACGCCGGTGACGGTGCCCACCGTCCCGCTCCCCAGGCTCGCGCCCTAGGTCGCTTCCGCGCCGCAGGCGCGAATAGGTACCCTGCCGAGCCATGCCTGCGCCAGACCGGGACTCCTTCCTCGAGTCCCTCATGGACACCAACCTCTACAGCATGGGGGCCTATTTCTCCGACCAGCACCCCGATCTGGTGGACGAGGTGATCGAGCAGAGCACCGCGATCGAGGATCAGGGCATCAGGCGCTACGCCGACGAGAACGACCTGACGCTCGAGGAGTGTTTCGAGACGATGATGACGGGCCTCGCGGTGCGGTATTACAAGGCCGTCGCCTCGTAAAAAAGGGCGGAAGGAGGGCCGCAGGCCTCTGCGATACTTAGCCTCTCGTCGGGGCGTAGCGCAGCCTGGTAGCGCGCACCGTTCGGGTCGGTGAGGTCCCCGGTTCAAATCCGGGCGCCCCGACTTTCCACTCACCGACCCTCACTCGGAACGACCCCGACCCGCCCCGGTGAGGTCCCCGGTTCAAATCCGGGCGCCCTCGACAAGCGCGCCGACGCCCGTTTTGTCACCCGTCGTCGCAAGCCGGCATGGGCCCGCGTGGTGCTCACCCAGAGCGACGGCTGGACCGTTCTTGCGACGAGCGCAGCGGTGCGCCTGCGCCGCCAGGGCAGCTCAGAGCGCGGTCAGGCCGCCGTCCACGACCAGCGCCTGTCCAGTGATGTAGCTCGCGTCTTCTGACAGCAGGAAGACCGTTGCGTGTGCGATTTCCCACGGCGTCCCCTGGCGACCGAGCGGCACCCGCGCGGCGATCCTGTCGCGCGCGGAGCTCTGGGCCGACGCGCCCCGGCCCATCGGCGTGTCGATCAGGCCGGGCACGACCACATTTGCTCGAATCCGGCGCGCCGCGCCCTCGCGGCCGACGTGGCGGCAGAGCCCGAAGAGGGCGGCCTTCGAGCTGTCGTAGGACGGCGATCCGCTGCCGGGCCGGAGACCCGCGGCGGAGCCGATGAACACGATCGAGGAATCCTCGGGCATCTCCGGCAACGCGGCCCGACAGGCCAGAAAATGAGCCCGCACGTTGACCCCCATCACGAGGTCCCATTCCTCCGGGCTCGTGCCGGCGAGGCCTCTGCCCACCCCGATGCCGACGTTCAGCACGAGACCATCGATCCCGCCCAACGCTTTGCCGGCTTCGCTCAACATCGTCGCGCACTGCTCGGGGTCGGCGGCGTCGGCGACCACTGCCGCCGCCTGTCCGCCGCCGGCATCGATCTCGCTGACCGTGATCGCCGCAGCCTCGGCGTCAAGGTCGGCACACGCCACGGCGGCGCCCTCGCGAGCGGCGAGCAGTGAGATCGCCCGCCCGTTTCCCGGTGGGGCGTCGGGGTCTGGGCTGGGCCGCGTTCCAGCTCCCACGACAAGGACGCGGCGACCCTCGAGCCGTGCCTGCCTGCTCATCCCGGGCAGGCCCTACAGGCCGTAGGTGCGGCCGATGATCTCTCGCTGGATCTCGTTCGTCCCCCCGAAGATCGTGGTGACAAGCGCGCTTCTCACATAGCGCTCCATCTCGTACTCCGTCGCGTACCCGTAGCCGCCCATCATCTGCATGCCCTCGAGCGTCATCTTCTTGGCGGTCTCCGTCGCCTTCAGCTTCGCCATCGAGGCTTCGCGCGGGAACATCGCCGTAGGGTCCGCCTCCACCCGCGCGGCCACGTCGTAGACCAGCAGGCGACAGCACTCGATCTCCGTGGCCAGGTCCGCGAGGCGGTGCTTCAGGGCCTGGAACGATCCGATCGGGCGATCGAACTGCCGCCGCTCGGTCACGTACGTGAGGGTGTCCTCGAAGGCGCGCCGCGCGAGGCCCAGAGCTTGCGCGGC
>JBKOZI010000017.1:0-15733 GCA_046725795.1 Actinomycetota bacterium | reverse complement strand
ACTCGCCCGTGCCGATGTCGAGCTCCGCCATCGCCGCCGACCCGTTTGCCAGCAGCGCCTCGCGCATCGAGTCTGGCAGCCGGTCGTACCAGGTCCCGCCGGTCTGGTGGCGGAACGCCCATCGGAGGAACGCCTCCGTGGCGGCACGCTCGTCCTTGACCCGGCGAAGGAGATTGGCCTTGAGGAAGGCACCGATCTGGCGCACGCCCGGACGTTTCTTCGCGTGAAACGGGGGCTCCAGCAGCACGAGCTCCGCAACAAGATCGGGATGGTGCACCGCCAGGTCGAGCGCGACGATCCCGCCGCTGCTCCAGCCGACGACCGTGGCGGGCGCGGCATCGAGCGCGCGCAGCAGCGCCGCCGCGTCCTCGCCGTCGCGCCGGAAATCGCCGCGCGGCACCTGGCTTGAACGCGTGTAGCCGCGACGATCGTAAGCGAGCACCCGGTGGTCCTCGGCGAGCTCCTCGAGGGACGCCCCCCACACCTCGGCGTCTCCTCCCAACCCGTGAATCATCAGGATCGGCGGCCCATTGCCGCGCTCCTCGAAATAGAGATCGACCCCGTTTACCCTGACTCTCGGCATCGCGCGCGCTTCCTCGACAACTCGAGCCTAGTCGAGCACCATCGAGCTCGTATTCGGCTGCAGAGGTCGGGCGCACGAAAGCCTCGCCGAACGCAGCGTCGGCCAGAGCAACGGTTAAGACACCGGCCGGATCAGCAGTACGCCCGCTCCCTCGTTTCGCGGGATGCGTACGTCGATCCCGGTCCGCAGCTCCTCCGAGGTGACGGTGCCGACGAGGGCGCCGTCAGGTCCGGACACGAGCTCGAACCGGCCGGCGGGCGGGACATTCACCAGCGAGATGCGCCGCTCTTCCTGCTCCGAGTCCTGACGGAACGCAAGCAGCGCACCGGCGCCCGTGTCGGGGTTCCAGGCCTGGAGCGCGGTCCATCCGCGTGCGAGCGGATCCCCGAGCAGCGGGTAGACGACACCGCTGAACATGGCCCGATGCTGTCTGTAGAAGCCGGTCCAGTCGCCGATCCGCTCGACCACCGGCTCTGGGAGCCTGCGCAGGTCGTGGAAGAAGGTGATGTGCGACAGCAGGGCGCTCGCCATCAGCGTGTCGACGGGGTATCTCGAGAAGTCCTCGTCCGCGAGCGCGTTCTGGCCGAGTGCGAAGGTCGGGACATAGGGACTCAGGTCCCACAGGTTGTGCAGCATGTGAGCGACGTCCGGACCGCCGTTCTGGAACCACGTCGGCCCGCGCGTGATCGACTCGAACGGGAATAGCCGGTAGTCGTTCGTCTCATCGATCTGGAACGTGACATCCGGGTGGGCGGCGCGCAGGCGATCGAGCATCGCGACGAACGCGTCATGGAACTCGTACAAGTCGCGCGCGCCGTCGGGCCCTTCGAGGCAGTCGAGCCAGACCAGGAAGTCGAACTTGAAATAGCGGACCCCCCAGCTCTCGATCGCCTCGCGAATGCGGCGCTCGACGTGCGGCAGCGCGGCCGGTCCCCACGGGCCGAGGCCGGCCTCGTTCGATCCGCTGTCGGGATCGGCCTGGTTCTGGGCGACGAGCGCGTCGCCGACCGGCCGGCACTCCCACTCCGGGTGCTGAGCGTAGGTCTCCGACGAAGGGTTGAAGAAGGTCGGGCTCATCCAGAGGCCGAGCGTCATGGGGGCGATCGCGTCGCGGACGGCGCCGAACTGAGAGTCGGGAAAGCGGGGGCGGAACTTGGAGTCGGAGCTGCCGTCCCAGCGCGGCTCGGGATAGGCGGGCGAGTCCGGCTGCCAGTCGCCTGACCGCGCCTGCCAGCCGTCGTCGAGGATGAAGGTCTCCACGCCCATCCGCCGCGCGATCGGCGCTATCTCCTCGACGGTGGCGTAGTCCATGTCATCCTTCGCGCCGGTCGAGATGCGGTTCGCGTCGACGCCATTGGAGTTGAAGGTGACGCTGTGCTCGTACGGCAACAGGCGATGGTCGGTGAGGTAGCGGTGGAACTGCCAGGGCTCGTCTCCCTCCCCTTTGCCGAAACCCGTGAAGACGGCGGGAAGCGCAAGCGGCTCGCCCGGGCGCACGACCCGGACGCGGCCCGGCCCCGGTCCAGGGTTCTCGAGGTGGATCTGCTCCTCGAACGGGCCGAGGCTCAAGACGTCGCGTGAGAAGTCGACGACCGCACCGCCGGTTCGGCCGTCGTATTCGACGCGCGAGGACGGCAGGTCGTTGCGCTCCGACACCATGAAGGCGCTGCGGTCGCCGTGGCCGAGCGAGATCCACTCGCCCGGACCCTGCAGCGCCTGACCGGGGGTCGCGGTGTGCGTGTCTCGCCAGGTCCCGGGGTGCGGATCGCCGATCGTGAACGGCGGCCCGGGCCAGCCCGGCTCTCGCCAGTCGGCACCCGCGCGGAAAGCATGAATGGTCGGCGAGGCCGCGGTCGCGGGCGTCACCTCGTCGAGCGCCGCGCGTGTAAGCGGCAGAGGCGCCGACGACTCGATGACGGTCCCGGTACGAAACCCCGCCACGCCGGGATAAGCCTCAGCGGTCCGCGTGATCGACACGCCGGGAAGCGCCGGCGCCGGGGCGAGCCGCACCGACATACGCAGGCCGCCGCGCGCGAGCTTGGTGACGGTCGTTGCGCCGGCCGTGAACGCATCGCTCTCGACCCGGGTCGCGCCCACCGAAAGCGCGAAGTCCGGTGACCCGGCACTCCAGACGCGGTCCTCCCCCCGACGATCGACGAGCTCAGCCGTGCGGAAGGGAGCGCGTGTCCAGCGGCGAGTCGCGAGGGAATTGCCCAGCTCGATCGACGAGTCCCCGATCCTCGCGTAGACCGAGCCGTTCGTGTAGACCATCTCGGCCCGCGCCCCTGGAGCAGCCGCAGCCCCGATCGCGCCTGCGATCAGCGCCGCCACGAGTGCGCGGCTCGTCAGCCCGTGCCCCCGCTTGGGGCGTCCGTGTCCGTGCCGTCGGGCACGACAGCGTCATCGGTGAACAGCAGACACCGGTCGTACTGCCGCCAGTAACCGAGGCCCTGGCCGAAGATCTCTCCCGCGCCCCGGAGAAGCGAGCAGGTCACCCGCTCGCCCATCGTGTGGGAGACGTTGAAGAAGTAGTTGTCGTTGTCGATCGGCGATACCTCGTCGCCGCGCTGGTTGAAGAAACTGCGCCGGATCGGCTCCGGGTATGCCTCGAAGGGGGCGATCAGGTAGCCGAGCTGGTCGTTTGCGAGCCCGGCGGTCATGTATCCGCGAGCTGGAACGGTCGCCGCAACCTTCATCGGTACCTGCGGGTACATCTCGCCCGGACCGGACGACAGCAGCACGTCCCCGATCCGTGCGCTCGCCGTCACCGTGCCGAGGACGTTCCCGATCAGCCACGGCGGGGTTTCTGCCCGGTTGAGGGGAACGCCGACCGCGCTGCCGCCGTACTCGAGCCCGAGGATGAGCGCATTCGAGCTCACGTCTTCGACGAGGTAGGAGCGGGCTGCGACAACCGGGTCGCCCTGGATCGGCTGGGCGTTCGCGACTGCCTCCGCCGCGCGGTCGGTCACCCGCGCCGCGTAGTCGTGGATCTTGCAGAGGTTCTGCGCGTCCTGATCCACGGCCGTTGGATCGGCGCACGAGCGGTCGGCCGGTTGCGTGCGACCCAGGGTTCCGACGACGGTCACGGCCTTACCGCCGAAGCGCTGCTCGAGCAGCGGGTTGGCGGCCTGCACCCAGTCGCCCGACACCTTGGTGTTCGACGATCCGAGCACGGTCGCGTGCGCTGAGAAGTTCAGCAGCGTGATCGGTGGACCGTCCCCGCGAGCCTGAAGCACACGAACGTCCGAATCCACCACCTTGTTGGCCTCGTCGTAGTCGAACTGGTTCGAAAGCAGATCGCGCCCGGGTGCAGTTCCGTAGTAGAGCCGGGCCGGTCGCATCGACGAGTAGGCCGCGACGATCGCCTCGACGGTGCGGTCGGTGATGTAGCGCAGGTACTCGTCGGGGACGCCGCCCCACACGCCCAGCGGGTCAGGACCGGAGTGGCTGTGATCACTCTGGATCACGACGTTCTCGGCCGGCAGCGCTCCTCCCGTGCGCTGCTCTACCTGCTTGCGCATGTCGAGAAGGCCGTAGGGACCGTTCTTCACCGCGACGAACCAGCCCTGCGTCTCGATGTCGGCGATCGCAAACGGGTGCTGCCCGTCCGAGACAGCGAAGGCGCGGACGCTGATTCCGTCTCCCAGGATGCCCGTCGCAGGGCGCCCGGCGAGGACGGGGCTGCCGCCGCCGATCCCGTAGCCGCCAAGATATACGGGCTTGCCGGCGAAGGTCCCGTCGGGATCCGGATTGATGGAACGGGACGCAGTTCCGACGAGATAGCGGGGCTTCGACACGAGCTTCGCCGCCGCCGATGTCACCTGGACCCCGAGCACGAATATCGCCACGGCGGCCATCACGACTCCGATGCGCCGAATCAACCGTCGCCGTCGCTGCTGTGACACGCATACCTCCCCGAATGAGTGGAGCCCGAGCGCCCACGGGCCCCGGGCCGGTTGTCCTCCCGCGGGACAAGTTACGGCGGGTCGCCGTCATCGCCCACGGGTGGACTACGAAGTTAACCGTCGGTTTCTGTGACGCGTCACAGGAAACGGGATAATCCCGGGGCTTCGGGATGCACCTCATAGTGCCTCGGGACGCATCTATAACGTCCTGACGATGGCGCTACTCGATCGCCTCACCCGCCAGGCCCGCTACGGCGTCCAGCTCGCCGGCGCGGCGTGGCCGCAGTTCCTCCGTCCGCTGGTGCTCGAGCTCGCATCGCACCGGCCGATCCGCGAGGTGCTCCCCGGCGTCTATCACTGGACGGCGATCCACCCGAAGATCAGGCTGCCCGTGGACTCTTACTACATCGAGCCCGCCCGGGTCGTCCTCGACCCGATGGCGCCGCGCGAGGGCATCGAGTGGTTCGAACGGCGAGAGACCCCGAGCCAGATTGTCCTCACCAACCGCCACCACCTGCGCCACAGCGAGCGCTATGCGGAGGCGTTCGGCTGCCGGATTCGTTGCAGCGAGGCCGGCCTGCACGAGTTCGAGCGCGGTCCGAAGGTCGAGAGCTTCGCGTTCGAGGAGGAGCTGGCGCCGGGGATCACCGCGCACCAGCTGGGCGCCATCTGCCCGGACGACACCGCCATACACATTCGCACCGCGGGCGGGGGCGCGCTCGCGTTCGCCGACGGCCTCACGCGCCCGCGCGGAGGCGGGCTCACGTTCGTGCCCGGATTCCTGATGGGCGATGACCCCGCCGCGGTGCGGGCCGGGCTGCGCGAGTCGCTTCGCCGGCTGCTCGACCTCGATTTCGACAACCTCTTGTTCGCCCACGGCGATCCGCTGATTGGCGGCGGCAGGGGCGCGTTGCGCGAGTTCGTCGCGGGCCGATGACCTGTTAGTGGCCGGCCGACAGGGGGCAGGTGGAATCCCGTCCCGGCGAAGCCGGGAAGGTCCAGCAAGCAGAGCCGGACACCGCCCATATCGCCACGTGAGCTGAATTGGTATGGCCGGGCGCGTCAGTGATCGCGCAATTGGGCCTGCGCATAGCGCTGGGCGAGGGCGCGATATTTGCGCGCCCCGGCGCGCACGCGCTCAGGATCGTGGTCGCTCGGGACGAGCCGGGCGGGGACGCCCTGGGCGCGGTGGGCGGGCGGGATCTCGGTGTTCTCGAGCACGAGCGCCCCGGCAGCGACCGCGGCTCCGGACCGCACGCGGGCGCCACTGAGCAGAATCGATCCAGAGCCGATGAGCACGTCGCGCTCGATCAGCACGCCCTCGAGATGGACACCGTGACCGATGACGCAGTCGATGCCGATACGCGTGAGCTGCCGCGATCCGGGGTGCAAGATGCAGTTGTCCTGCACGCTCGATCCCTCGCCGACGTCGATCTGGCCGAAGTCGGCGCGCAGCACCGCGCCAGGCCAGACGCTGGTGTGGGCCCGCAGCGTCACGTCGCCGATCACCTGCGCCGACGGGTGGACGTAGGCGGTGGGATGGATGCGCGGCACCGCATTGCCCAGCTGCCAGATCGCCATGGCTACCCGCTCCTATGGCGAATCCGTCCCGCGAGGTCTACCGTCCCGCCAGAGAGGGCGTAGAGCAGCCCCGCCCAGGCGCCGGCGAACTTCGGAATCGCCGCACCAAGTGCGATCGCGGGCCACGGCGATGTGGGCTCGTCGAGCAGGATCACGGCAAGAGCCACGTTCTCCGTCCAATCGAATGCGGCTGCCGCACTGGCCGCCCAAGCGATCCCGATCCCGGCGGCTGCGAGCCGCGTGCGCCCGCGGCTCCGCCAGACGCCAGCGGCGGCAACGCACCCTCCCGCGATCGCCGCCGTGTAAAGCAGCGCGAAGAGGAAGTCGAGCCCGTCGATGAAGGCAGCGTTCGCGAGCAGATCTTCTGCGCGCCAGTTGTCGACGATCTCCCCCGCCCGCTCAGCGCTCCCTGCAACCTCGAAGGCAACGGTTCCGTCCCCGCTGTCGCGCAGCGGACCATCGAGCAGCGCGAGCACGACCTGCATCGCGATCGCGGCCGCGATTACGAGTACCAGAGCGCGCCTTCGACCAGTCCGCGGCCAGCGCTCGAACGGGTGCGTCATCAGTCGCGCCGTTCCCGAGCGAGAAGCTGCACGGCCTCGATCATCTCCCGCCCGCAGGGCGCCGGCGTGCGAGCTGGCGGACGGCCGCGCTGATACCGGCACTGCTCAGGATCGCGACCCCAATCCCTTCGAGCTCGCGTACGCCTCGCTCGTACAGGCCGGAGATCGCGTCCGTGGCAGCGACGACCCGGAAGTCGCGTTCGCTCGCCTCGTAGATCGAGGTCCGCGGGCAGTTTGGAAAATTAAAGCCGCAAAAGACGACGGTCGAGATCCCGCGTGTGTGAAGATGCAACTCGAGCGGAGTCTCAAAGAACGCGCCCCAGCGCGGCTTGTACATCGCGACCTCGTCCGCTCCGATCTCCTGGATAGCGCCCGCCAAGATCGCGTCCGAGTCGAGCCGCATGCGTGGGTCGGGGAGCAAGCCGGGCACAAGCTCGGATCCGGAGGAGTTCGGGGCCAGGATGACCCCGCCCCGCTCAACCAGGTGACGCCGGCAGAGATCGACGTTGCTGCCGTCACGCCTATACAGCCGCACGACGTGAACGATCGGTCGTCCCGCCTCGCGAAAGCATTCGGCGAGTCGACCGATCGCCTCCGCTGCCTCCGATGAGCCCGGCACCTCGAGCGGCTGGCCTTCGAGCACGTCGCGCTGGACATCTATCGTGATGAGCGCACTCTTCTCGAACTCAGGCGCCGTGTAGGGCCCGCTCCCTTCGAGGTTCGCGACGTTCTGCCCGTCGAGCTGCTTCACGCGCTTACCTAGTGGGCGGAAGCAGGAGACTTGGTGGGCAGCACCCGGTCGGTGCGCCGGAATAGCAGCGAGAGGACGTCCCCGAAGAGGTCGTCGCGAACCGCCCCGGGGTCGGCGAGCTTCGCCAAGCCCAAGGCGCTTCCGAGGGCCCGCATCACGGTCGCCGTGTCCTCGGGCGAAAGAGGGAGCGCGGTTTCGGACGCCTCCGCGTGCTCACGAATGACTCGGGCCAAGGCGAGGCGTACGCCAGCGAGGCGATGTTCGAAGGCCTTGCGCAGAAGTGGCTGCCGCCAAGCGTGTACGAGGAACTCGTGCGAGAGGATCAAGAACTCCGGGTCTCGCCGGAGCCGAGCCATCCACCGATCCGCAGCTTCGCGTGCCCGCTCGGCGAGGTCGTCGCTCCCGTGCTCGAAGATCTCCTCGACCTCCTGGGCCAGGCTCGCGGCGAACGCCTCGTAGACCGCAAGGAAGAGGTCGTCCTTGCCCTGAAAGTGCCAGTAGATCGCACCGGTCGAGTAGCCGGCCTCGCGCGCGATCTGCTCCACAGAGGCCCCGTGGAATCCGCGTCGCGCGAACACCTTCCCGGCCGCCGCGATCAACTCGTTGCGCGTCTCCTGCTTTCGTTCCTCGCGCCTCGAGCGCCCAGGCGGGAGGCTGGTCTCCGATACTGACATAACGATTCCAATGTAACATACCAATTATTCGGTCACGACCCGATCCTAGGTAGGCGAGCGTGGAAACTGCACCGCAACCGGAGCGACCCGAGCCCGTCACCCTGCCCTTCCTGGCCGACAAGAAGGGCCGCGGCGAGCCGATCGTGATGACCACGGCATACGACCTTCCGTCGGGCCAGGCGGCGGAGGAAGCAGGCGTCGACCTCGTGCTCGCCGGCGACACCGCCGCGATGACGGTGCTCGGCTACCCCTCGACCGTCCCAGTCACCCTCGAGGAAATGCTCATGCTGACCAAGGCGGTGCGCCGCGGCCTGCGCACGCCGCTGCTGATCGGCGACCTGCCCTTCGGCTCCTACGAGTGCTCGTTCGAGCAGGCGATCACCTCTGCGCAGCGGCTCGTCAAGGAAGGGGGCGCCGACGTGATCAAGTTCGAGGGCCCCTCGCCCGAGCGCGCGGTCGCGATCGTCTCGGCGGGCATCCCGGTGATGGGCCACCTCGGCCTCACCCCGCAGACCTCGACCGCGCTCGGTGGTGGCTTCAAGGCTCAGGCACGGTCGAGCGAAGCTGCCCGCAAGCTGCTCGAAGACGCCCTCGCGCTCGAGGCTGGGGGTGCTTTGCGCTCGTGCTCGAGGCGGTGCCCGCCGAGGTTGCCGCTGTGGTGACCCAGCGGGTCATGATCCCCACAATCGGCATCGGCGCCGGCCCCGACACCGACGGTCAGGTGCTGGTGCTCAACGACCTGCTCGGGATCTTCGAGCAGTTCAAGCCGCGTTTCGTCAAGCGCTACGCCGAGCTTCGCCGCGAGATGGTCGGAGGCGTGAGCGCGTTCGCCGAAGAGGTCCGCGCCCGCCGCTTTCCGGGCGAGGAGCACTGCTACGCGATGGAGCCGGGCGAACTGGAGCGGTTCCTGGCCTCGCTCGAGCGCGATGGCTGACGACGGCTAGGTGACGTCCCGGCGGGCGAACACCACGGCCGCCGCGCTCACGGCGACGGCGACGTAGACGGCAACGAGCGCGAGCGCCCGGCCGAACGCGACATCGTCGGTGCCACCGGCGGCGAGTGACTCCAGCAGCAACCCGGGGAACCAGCGATCCGCGGAGGTCCACGAGTCCTGGAGGATGTGCTCGAACGGCCCGGCCCACACGATCCCGATGCCGAGTGCGACAGGGATTGAGCGGACGAAGACGGCGATCGCCATGCCGAGCAGCGCCCACGAGGCGACGCCGAGCAGCGCGGTCGCGTAGTCGCTCGCCGCCTCGCCGAGTCCGCCGAGCCCGAACCACGAGCTCATGGCGACGTCCTGGCTCGGGGCGATCGCGGCCGACGCGGCCACGGTTAGAACCTCGGCGAGCGCGAGCAAGCCCGCGACGAACGTCAGCAGCGCGGCCATCTTGCCCGCGAGCAGCCCGAGGCGCCGGGGCTGGCGCACCAGCAGCGTGCGGATCGTGCCCTGCGAGAACTCGCCCGCGAAGTTGGCGATGAACAGGACGAGCACCAGGAGTCCGATGAACGAAGCCCCGAGGGCGAACGCCTCGGTCGCGCCGCCCGCCTTGCTGAGGGACTCGATGGTCGCGCCTCGATCACGCGGCCCTGCGGTCTGCGTCGCCGACAGGAACACGGCCGTCGAGGCGATCACGGCGAACGCAAGGGCGCCCACGGTCGCGACGAGCGCCACCCTGCGCCGGCGCAGCTTCAGCAGCTCTGCTTTGAACGATCTGATCATCGGTCTCCTCCGTTCTTGACCATCGTCAGGTAGCGGTCCTCGAGGGTGGCGCCGGTGATGCGCAGCTCGGCGAGGACGACCCCGCCCTCGCCCGCAGCGCGGTTCAGCGCGGCCGCCAGGCGGCGGGGATCGTCGCCGTTCACGGCGATCTCCAGGTGGTCGTCGACGGCCTGGCTCTCGTGGCCGGCGGCCGAGAGCAAGCCGCGCAGTCGCTCGAGGTCGCCGGGGTGCTCCGGCGCGACGGCGAGGCTCGCGCCGGAGCGGTCCAGCAGCTCGGACGCCGGGCCCTGGAAGACGAGCCGCCCGTCGTCGATCACGATCAGCCAGTCGCAGACCTGCTCGAGCTCCGCCAGCACGTGGGATGAGACGAGCACGGTGCGCGAGCCGCTCGCGAGCCGGCCGATCAGGCCTCGCATCTCGTGCACTCCGGCCGGGTCGAGCCCGTTGATCGGCTCGTCGAGGATGAGCAGGCTCGGGTTGCCGAGCAGTGCGGCGGCGATTCCGAGGCGCTGCTTCATCCCGAACGAGTAGCTGCGGAAGCGATCGTCGCCGCGCGCAGCGAGCCCCACCAGCTCGAGGAGCCCTGGGATCTGAGACTGGTCGTTGCCAGCCGTCGTGGCCAGCACGGCGAGGTTCTGGGCGCCGGTGAGCGCCGGGTAGAAGGCCGGGCCCTCGACGAGGGCGCCGACGCGTCCGAGGTAGGACGCGGGGTCGTCGAGCGGCTCGCCGAGCACGTGCCCGCTGCCGCCGGAGGGCTTCACCAGGCCGAGGAGCATCGCCATCGTCGTCGTTTTGCCGGCGCCGTTGGGGCCGACGAACCCAGCGACGACGCCCGGCGGCACGTCGATCGTCAGGCTTTCGACGGCGGCGCGTGCGCCGTAGTGCTTCGTGAGGCCGCGTAGTGTGATTGCGTTGGTCATGGCCGACACGATCGCGCCAACCGGGCCGCGCGTCGTCGCCCGCACGGGCGATCTTGCGTGGCCCGCGAGTCGATCTGCTCGGACGACGCGTCGTCCTCGAGGACGACGCACGGTCGTCACTTCGGGCGACGACCAACGGCCCGCCGACCGTCTACCGTCGTGTCGTGCAACGCGTGCGCGACCCACGGCCGCTCGACTGGCTCATCGCCGTCGCGCTGGCCGTCGCGCTGCAGCTGCACCTCGTGCTGCGCGACGAGGGCGCCTTGGCGATTGTGGACGTCGCCGGCGGGCTGCTCCTCACGCTGCCGCTCGCCGCGCGCCGGCGAGCACCGGTCGCCGTCGCTGGCCTCTTTGGCGCGACCGCGATTCTCAACGCGGTCTTCGGCGGCGGGCTGTTCGAGGGAGACCCGCCGCCGCTCGCGTCGCTCGTCGCGGGCGCGATCGCCTTCTACTCGGTTGGCGCGTACTCCGAAGACCGCCCCGCGCTGGCCGGAGTCGGCATCGGCGTTGTCTTGCTGTGGAGCGCCATACTCGCCGGCGGGGACATCGACGTCCAGAGCTTCCTGTTCTCCGCGGGTCTGATCGTCGTCGCGCCCTGGCTCGCCGGTCGCGCGAGCCGCTCACGCGTCCTGCGCGTTGCGGCACTCGAGCGCGAGCAGCGTCAGCGCGAGCTCAACGCCGTCGCAGAGGAGCGCACCCGCATCGCACGCGATCTTCACGACGTCATCGCGCACAACGTCGGGCTCATGGTCGTGCAGGCCCAGGGCGCGCGGCGCGTGCTCGACCGCGATCCCGAGCGCGCCCGCGAGGCGCTCGAGACGATCGAGCGCACGGGCCGCACGGCACTCGGCGAGATGCGCCGGTCGCTCGGCGCGCTGCGCAAGCCCGACAGCGACGTGCCACTCGCGCCACAGCCCGGGGTCGAGAGCCTCGGCGCGCTGCTCGAGCAGGCGCGCCGGAGCGGGCTGGAGGTCGAGCTGGTCACCGAGGGCGATCCCGCCCCGCTGGCTGCCGGCGTGGACCTGTCTGTGTATCGCATCGTCCAGGAGGCGCTGACCAACACGCTCAAGCACGCCGGCCCGGTGCACGCCCGCGTCGAGGTCCGCTACGGCGGTGACGAGATCGAGCTGGAGATCTCCGACGACGGCGCGCCCGGTCAGCCGCGCAAGGGCGGCGGGACCGACGGCGGGCACGGCCTGGTGGGGATGCGCGAGCGCGTGGCGCTGCACGGCGGTCAGCTGCACGCGGACCACCGCCCAGAGGGCGGCTTCGTCGTGCGTGCCTCGCTTCCGTTGGCGTCGTGAGCATCGGCGTCCTCATCGCCGACGACCAGGCGCTCGTGCGCGCCGGCTTTCGCATGGTGCTCGAGGTCGAGGACGACATCACCGTCGTCGGCGAGGCGGCCAACGGCGAGCAGGCCGTCCACAGCGCGCGGCGCCTGAAGCCCGACGTCGTGCTCATGGACATCCGGATGCCCGAGCTCGACGGGATCGCCGCGACCCGGCAGATCGCGGGTGCCGATCCAGGCCGTGCGGGGTTGGAGTCTCGCGTGCTGATCCTCACGACGTTCGACCTCGACGAGTACGTCTACGACGCGCTCGGCGCCGGGGCCAGCGGGTTCCTCCTCAAGGACAGCCCGCCCGAGCAGCTCGTGACCGCCATCCGCGTAGTGGCCGGCGGCGAGTCGCTGCTCGCCCCATCCGTGACGAGCCGGCTGATCGAGAAGTTCGCGCACACGCGGGCGCGCCGCCGCCAGCCGCCGCCCGGCCTCGACGAGCTGACGTCGCGCGAGCTCGAGGTTTTCACGCTCATTGCACGCGGGCTGTCGAACGCCGAGATCGCCGAAGCCCTCGTCGTCAGCGACAGCACGGTGAAGACCCACGTCGCCCGGCTGCTTGCCAAGCTCGGGCTGCGCGACCGTGTGCAGGCGGTCGTGCTCGCCTACGAGTCCGGGCTCGTCAGCCCGGGCGACGCGGCGTAGGCGCGCGTTTGGTGCCCAAATCCACCACGAGCTCCTTTCGTCTCATCGCTACCGGGACGAGTCGGCGTCTTTGCTAGTGACTGGCTCGGCCACAACATCAGGCGGGGACCGGTTGCGCCACCTCGACGTTGGGCGGTTGTTCTTCGCCTCGCGTGTTCGTGGTGCGCAACCCGACGTATTCCTGAGCGTGAGCTCATGACGGTGCCTCGTCGAAGTCTTCCAGGGCCCGCTGGGCGGTCGCCAACGCGTTCCAGGCGCTCGGAAACCCCGCATAGACGGCGACCTGCCGCAGCACCTCGCGGATCTCCTCTTCAGACGCACCTTGCCGCCGGGCCGAGCGTACGTAGACTCCGAGCTGCAGCGGCTGGCCCAGGCACGCCAGCATCGCAACGGTGCACAGCGCGCGCGTCTTCGGATCGAGCACGTCGCCGGCGTAGACCTCGCCGTAGACGAATTCGATTATGTAGCGGTGCAGCTCCGGATCGAGCTGCTCGAGGTACGCGCGGCTGCCATCCACGTTGTCGGCGCCGAGGAAGCGCGCCATTGCCTCGAGCCCGACTTGGGGCTCAGTCATCCGACTCTCCACGGTCCGAGAGATATCTCTGCGGGTCGAATGACACGCGGATGCCCGTCGAGTCGAACTGGGCGACGACCTCGCCGTCGGCCAGCACATCCGCCTCCGCCCAGACGAGCCGGCCGCCCGCGCGGATCACCTTCGCCTCCGCACGCAGGGTCTCTGCGTTTTTGAGGTTCACCGGCCGGATGAAGCGGGCGAAGATGTCGACAGTGGTGATGGCCTGCTTCTGGATCGCCTCGTCGTCGAGGATCGTCGTAGTCGCAGCCGCCATGGCGGCGTCCGCGAGCGCGGTGGCGACGCCGCCCTGGATCACGCCGAGCGGGTTCGAGAGCTCCTCGCGGACGGGCATCTCATAGACGGCCTCACCGCGGCGGAACTCGACCAGGCTCATGCCGAGATGCTGCGACACCGCCGAGCGCAGCTCGCCTGATTGGTTCTTCTCCATCATGCTGTCTACGAACTCGTAGCTGCTCATCTCGCTCCTTCCGGTCGGGATCAAGTTGCTTCGAGGCGCTCGCCCACAGGTGCGCCGGACGGAAATACCGGTCGGCCGCGGACTGTCGGACGAGCTGAAACCAGGCAGAAGGCGGCCGCGGGGGAGGCCTAGTTGTAAGGCACCGATCAGTACAGACTGGGCGGAATGTATCAAAACAAATGGGTCGAAATGTCCCAAAGTCTGGCTACGGGACGCAGCACACCGGACAGCCGCTTGCGGCCGAATCCGGTTGTCTGCGCTCCGGCCGTGGAGACCCGTTGACGGAGAGCGGCCGAAGCGTCAGGCGGCGGCCGGCTCGAGCGTTGAGCCGCGGTTGGCGGCGTCGCGCTCGGCGAGTTTCCTGAGCGTCAGGAGCTGCTTGCGCATCATCACGAGATCGCCGGGCGGCAGGAGCCCGCGCATCGCGGCGCCGATCGGGGTGCGTGGATATGCGACCGCGACCTTGACTACGAGCCGGCAGCGTTCCTCAGCTTCAGGGACGAGCAGATAGGTGACGGCAAGGTCGCCGAACAGGGCGCCCGGCCGATCCAGGACCGCGGTGATGTGGCGGTCGGGCTCGAACGCCGCGAGCTGGAAGAAGGTCATGATCCGCTGGCCAACCTGCAAGCGGTCGAGCCCTGGTGTCAGGCTGCGGGGGCTGCGTCGGCCCAGGTTGTCGATCCAGTCGTAGCTGTATGGGGCGGCACGGAGTTGACACAGCCAGCGGAACAGCAGCGCGGGCGGCGCGTCGACCGTCAGCGCGCGGTAGAGAGCGTCGTTGGGCTCGGCTACGAAGCGATCACAGGCGAACTCGAGCTGTCGCTCCTGCGCTGTCGAGCCCCAGGTGCGGGTGATCGCTCGGGTTCTCGTGATCAGATCCATCAGGTGGGTGGGCGCGCTGGCGGACCCTCCAGCCCGAGCACGCCCGCGGCCGCCCGGGCGGCCAGCAGCTCGTCGTGCGGCGCCTGCCCGGCGAGCGCGATCACGGCGCCCTCGAGCGCTCCGAGAAACGCCCGCGCAACCGCCCCGGCGGGCGGGCCGGGCGGGATCGACCCGTCTCTGCGCCCCGCGTCGATCAGGCGTGCGACGCGCTTGACGCCCGTTTCTGAGATCCGCTCGATCTCCCGCCCCACCGGATGGTCCTGGCCGCTGAACTCGACCCTCAGCGCCATCACGACGCGGGCGATGTCTCGCCGGCAAAAGACGGCATGACCGCGCGCCAGCGCGATCAGCTCAGCGACCGGATCTGGCTCTTCCTTGGCCGGCCCACCCACCTCGCGCATCCAGTTCTCGTTGACCCACCCGATCACCGCCAGGGCCAGCTCCTCCTTGTCCTTGAACTGGTGATACAGCGCGCCGCGCGTGTAGCCCGCCTCGCGCGCCACCTGTTCCAGCACCAGGTTGCCGTAGCCGTAGCGGGAGAGGCCCCTCGCGGCCGACTCGAGCAACGCGCTTCGCGTGCGGGCGCTCCGCTCAACCTGGGTTGAACGCCGGCGACTTGCCGGCGCCCGCTCCGCCGAGCGGCTCATCGAAGGCGACTCACGTACATGCACGTATGTATGGTATCGTGTCGTTCCACCAGGAGGACCTTCCCGTGTCTACGAGCACAACTCCGCGCTCGTCCTCACGATCTCTCCGTCACGGGGACCGTCGCGCGGAAGCTGCACGATCCGCTGATCACGACCCCGGGTGCCGGCCGTGAACGCGGGCGCCGCGCAGGCGTGGTTCATCGCGGGGACAATCGTGGCCATGTTCGCGGGCGGCCTGCACGTGCTCGGAACGCTGCTCGACACCGTCCGTCCCACCTTCTTCACTCCGATCGAGAGCTCGGCCAAGGCGGCGGTGGAAGGCACCGGTGTCCGGTTTTGGCGCATGTTCCCCGGCGGTGGCGGCGCGACACGGTCGATGTGGAGGGCGTGGCTCGGCTTCAACATCAGCCACGGCCTCGGCGTCTTCACCTTCGGGCTGCTCTGCCTGCTGATCGCCACCCACGACTTCAA